>NZ_FNJS01000003.1:0-246925 GCF_900104405.1 Arthrobacter sp. ok909
CCTCATCCACGCCGGGCAGCTCATTCTGGGCGACAAAGGCTTCGCCGGCCGGGAGTTCGAACAATTCATCACAGAAAATCTCGGCGCCACCCTGATCCGGCCCGACCGCAAAGACGAGAAGCACCGCTTCGGGAACTTCGGCGGCATCCGGCAATGGATCGAATCCGTCTTCGACACCCTCAAAGGTCAACTCACCCTTGAACAGCACGGCGGACGGACCCTCGCCGGGGTCTATGCCAGAGTCGCGGCCAGACTCTTCGCACTCGCCGCCGGTATCTGGCACAACTGGCACATCGACGCGCCCCGCAAACGCTCACTCATCGCCTACGACCACTAAACGAATACGGACTCACTCATCTAGTAGGCCGGCCGGCTCTACGGACGGTTAAACTCCTGCTGCCACTGTGCCTTATCCCATCTCTCCTGCAGCTTTCGGTCCATGGTCCACTTACTCTCCCATGTGTCGAAGTTGGCTTTGAAGGTGGGTACGTAGTAACTGGAGCCCTTGCGGCGGGTTCTCTTCTTGAGTCTCAGCAAGAGGCCGAGCAGGATCCACACTGCGATGAGAATTACGACCAGGAAGAATATCGTCTCCACGGGCAACCAGTCCTCGAAGGGGTTTAGTGCCCCCAGTTTAATCCAACTAGCGCCGGATAACGAGGCGTGCTCCTTCCCACCGGCAGTGCCACTGCCCGTACCGCTGTCGCACGAACAAGAGTCCTGTTTGCCGGTAGGGAATGATTGTCGGAAATGGCTCCTGAGACGGAGAGTCGTCTCTTGGCCGGATGCTTAGCGCGTCCACCTTTCAGAGCGAGCGCATCGTTGCGCCGGTACTGCAGTGTGTTTGAACAATGTCCGGGCTTCCGTGCCGTGACCGACAACTCCCGTGCGGGCGATCAGGGAGTAAAACCCCTATCTCGAGGCGTGTCGCATGTGTAATAGTGGCGTTATGTTCATTTTCGTGCTATTGGCGATCGTGCTACTGGTCTTGTTCTGGCAATACATCGTGGCGGGGCTCGCTCTTTGGGTGCTCGTACTCCTTTTGCGCGCCGTGATCAAATGGACGGTGGCCGACCCGGCGCCGGGCTACCGCCGGAAGCCCGTTCAGACCCGGCCTGTGGCCAAGCCTGTCCAGACCCGGCCTGTGCCCGCGCTGAAGCCTGCCCGCGGGCTGCCCGCGCCGGACTATCTGCCCAGGTGGACTGCCAGCCGCCGGCTGGACGCCGGCCGCGAGCATGCCCAGTGGCAGAAGACGTTCGACAACGCAGCTCAGTAAACCCCGCCGAGCCGGCCTCCGGGGCGGCAGAACCCCGGTCCGGCGATGCCTCGCGGGCACCGATGGCGGAAATCGTGCGGATAAAGTTCGCCGCCATGCCAGTTCTTTGCGCCTTTTTCAAAGCGTGACGTCCTTCCCGCCCTCAGGCAACCGCCCCCTGAAAGTGGGCCTCGATGATTCCCTTGATGTCGTCGTGGCAGCCGCCGCAGCCCGTGCCGGCACGGGTCGCCGCGGAAACCTCGGGCACCGTGGAGCAGCCATCGGAGGCCGCGGCGGCAATGGCCGTTCCGCTGACGCCGGCGCACCGGCAGACCGTCCGGGTGGGGTCGGCGGCTCCGGGCGGGGCGAGCTGGTCCGGCCCGTCCAGGCGCAGCAGCAGCGAGCGGTCCGCGGGGAGTTCGGCGCCGCGCTCGAACAGCTGCACGAGCTCCGCCGAGGTCCGGGGCATGCCCACGGCCACGAGTCCCTCAAGCACGCCGGCGCGGGTGGTCATCTTCACGTAGCGACCATGCTCCGGATCGGCCCACTGGGCAATCTGCAGCCGGGCGCGGCCGTTCACTGCTCCGGCGGTGAGGGCTTCCTCGTCCCACGGTTCGGCGGACACGTCCCCGGCCGCGGCCATGTTCATGCCGCGGGCCTTGAGCACGATCACGCCCGGCAGCTCCGCCGCAAGCGCCGGCAAAGCTTCCGCCTCGGCAGGAGCGCCGGACGCCAGCAGGGTCAGATATTCGGCGAGCCATTCGGCCTGCCGCCAGCCCGGGCCTACCAGTCCGGACGGACCGCGCGCGGTCCGGCACTCCACGCATTCCGGGTCCGGGCAGCGGACCTCCGCGCAGTCGCCGATCGCAAAGATGTGGGGCTCGTGGTGGGCGCGGAGCTTGTGGTCCACCAGGATGCCGGCGGCCGTGGAGAGTCCGCAGCCTTCGGCCAGTTCGGTCCGCGGCCGGACGCCGCACGAGAGGACCAGGAGGTCGCCGTCGATCGCGGAGCCGTCATCCAGCAGCAGGGCCGAAAAGCCGCCGTCGGGGGCGTTGTGCTCGACGCCGGTGGAGCGGGCGTTACCGGCCACGCGCACGCCGCAGTTCCGCAGCGACGCCGCGAGCACGGCGCCGCCGCCGCGGTCGATGTTCCGGCCCAGGGGATGCGGGCCGTTGTGCACCACGGTGACCGTTGCGCCTTCCTCGGCCGCGGCCAGGGCGGCCTCCAGGCCCAGGACGCCGCCGCCCAGGACCACCACGCGCTTGCCTCCGGCCACCGCCGAGTGGAGCACGGACGCGTCCCGGAGATCGCGCAGGGCCGTCACGCCAGGCGGCAGGACCGGGGCGGCCGGGTCCGGGTT
Organism: Arthrobacter sp. ok909; assembly: GCF_900104405.1. Classification (NCBI taxonomy): domain Bacteria; kingdom Bacillati; phylum Actinomycetota; class Actinomycetes; order Micrococcales; family Micrococcaceae; genus Arthrobacter; species Arthrobacter sp. ok909. The sequence goes on from NZ_FNJS01000003.1 coordinate 2,616, forward strand.
GAGTCCGGTGAGGTTCGGGATGACCGGCCGGGAACCGGTGGCGAAGACCAGCCGGTCGTAGCCGGGGGTGGTGCCGTCGGTGAGGACAACCTGCTGGCGGGCGCGGTCCACGCGCCGGACGCGGACCCCCAGCCGGACGTCTACGCCGTCGGCCACCAGCGCGGCCGGGTCCGCGAGGGCCAGGGCGGCCTGCGTGGTCCGGCCGACGCCGAGATCCGCCACGAGGACACGGTTGTACGCGGCCTCGGACTCTTCGCCGATTACCGTCAGGTGCGCGATGCCGATGCGCACGGCAGGCAGCAGCTCGTCGATCAGCCGCGCGGCGACAGGCCCGAAGCCCACCACCACAATCCGCTCAGTCATGAGGTCTCCTCTGCTTGAAGAACGCGGGCTTGAACACCGCTGTGATCACCGGCCGGGACATCCCCGGACACTGCCGGGCGAATCCACACTTTGCTGGACTTGAACTCAGGCATCCCGGAAATGGGGTCCGTGGCCGCCTCAGTAAGCCGGTTGGCGCTCTCGAGTTCCGGGAAGTGGAACGGCAGGAACACCGTCTCCGGGCGGATGTCCGTGCTGAGCTCGGCACGGCAGCTGACCTCGCCGCGTTCGTTCGAAATCGAGACGTAGTCGCCGTCGGCGATGCCCTGGGCGGCGGCCGCGGCGGGGTGCAGCTGCAACCGCGCCTCCGGCCGGGCCTCGACCAGCGCGGCCACCCGGCGGGTCTGCGCCCCTGACTGGTAGTGCTCCATGAGGCGGCCGGTGATCAGCGTCATCGGCCTGCCGGCACGGTCCGCCGTGGAAGCGGACGCGGAGTCCCGAGAAACAGAACGACGTCGGGGCGTCACCGCCGTGAAGACGGCCCGCCCGTCCGCATGGGCAAAAGCGTCCAGGAAGAGTCGCGGCGTGCCGGTGCTACCCGACGGGTACGGCCAGTAGGCGGCCTCGCCGCGGTCCAGCATGGCGTAGTCGATTCCCGAGTAGTCGGCCAGGCCGCCGGAGGACGCGAGCCGGAGCTCCTCGAACACGGTCTCCGGGTCCTCGCTGAAGGTGGAGGGCGCATGCAGGAGCTCGGCCAGCCGGGTCATGATCCACAGCTCGCTGCGGACACCGGGCGGGGGAGTGAGGGCCCGTCGGCGGCGGAGCACGCGGCCTTCGAGGTTGGTGAGGGTTCCCTCTTCCTCGGCCCACTGGGTCACGGGCAGGATCAGGTCCGCCACGGCGGCGGTCTCGGAGAGGAAGAAGTCGCACACCACGAGGAAGTCCAGGCTGCGCAGGCCCTCGATCACGGCGTTGGCATCCGGGGCGGAGACCGCGACGTTGGCGCCGTGCACGAAGAGGCACCGGACGCCGTCGGGCTGTCCGAGGGACTTCAGGAGCTGGACGGCGGGGAGGCCGGGGCCGGGGATCAGGGTCTCGGGCACGCCCCACACCTTGGCGATGTAGGAGCGGGCGGCGGGGTCGGTGATCTTCCGGTAGCCGGGGAGCTGGTCGGCCTTCTGGCCGTGTTCGCGGCCGCCCTGGCCGTTGCCCTGGCCGGTGAGCGTGCCGTAGCCGCTGCGCGCGGAGCCCGGCAGCCCCAGCAGGAGCGAGAGGTTGATGGCGGCCGTGGCGGTGTCAGTGCCGTCGACGTGCTGTTCGACGCCGCGGCCGGTGAGGATGTAGCTGCCGCCCTTGCGGGCGCCGTCGGCCAGCCGGCGGGCGGTGTCGCGGATCAGCCCGGCCGGGACGCCGGTGATCGACTGGACCCGTTCCGGCCAGAAGCTTCCGACGCTGCGGACCACGGCGTCGTAGCCGGCGGTCCGTTCCGCGATGAACGCGGCGTCGGCCAGGCCCTCGTGGATCACCACGTGGGCGATGCCCAGGAGGAGGGCGAGGTCGGTGCCCGGCAGGGGCTGCAGGTGCAGACCGCCGCCGTCGGAGGTAAACGCGGCGGTGGCGGAGCGCCGGGGGTCGACGACGATCAGCCCGCCGGCGTCGCGCGCGCCCTGCAGATGCTGGACGAAGGGCGGCATGGTCTCGGCGACGTTGGAGCCCAGCATCAGGATGGTGCTGGCGGCGTCGAGGTCCGCCAGCGGGAACGGCAGCCCGCGGTCCAGGCCGAAGGCGCGCATGCCGGCCGCGGCCGCGGAGGACATGCAGAACCGTCCGTTGTAGTCGATCCGCGAGGTGCCCAGGGCCAGCCTGGCGAATTTGCCGAGCTGGTAGGCCTTCTCATTGGTGAGGCCGCCGCCGCCGAAGACTCCCACGGCGTCCGCTCCGTGTTCGGCGCGGGCCTTCTTCACGGCGGAGACGATCCGCATGAGGGCCTCGTCCCAGCTGACCGGGCGGTGGACGCCGTCGTCGTCCTTCAGCAACGGTTCCGTGACGCGGCCCGGGTGGTCCAGCAGCGACGCGGAGGTCCAGCCCTTGCGGCACAGGCCGCCGCGGTTGGTGGGGAAGTCCCGGCCGGTCACAGTGACGAGAGGCGCGCTTGCGGGTGACACAGCGACGGCGGGTGCCGTCGCCGGTGCGGCGTCAACGGGGTCTGACCCCGGCTGGGGAGCCGGGGTCAGAGCCGCTGGAGAGGTGAGCGTCATGGCGCACTGCAGGGCGCAGTAGGGGCAGTGCGTGTCGGCGCCGGTGATCATGTTAGACGTGTCCCATCGCGTTTCGGTTGGCGTTGCGGATGTAGCAGAACCAGCAGACGGCCAGCATCAGGACGTAGGCCCCGACGAATCCGTAGAAGGCCGAGGTGTAGGAGCCGCTGGCGGTGTTGGAGGCGTTGAGCACCTGCGGGATGATGAATCCGCCATAGGCGCCGATGGCCGAGATCAGGCCGAGGGCCGAGGACGCGAGCCGCTGGGTGGTGTGCGTGCTGGCCCCGGAACGGGCGGCCCGGCTGGAGGTGGCGAAGATGATCGGGATCATGCGGTAAGTGGCGCCGTTCCCGAAACCGCTCGCGGTGAACAGGAGCAGGAACAGAAACAGGAAGAGCCAGAAGTTCTTCAGGGGCAGCGTCCAGAGCATGGTCAGGGTGATGACGGCCATAGCGGCGAAGGCTGCGACGGTCATGCGGGCTCCGCCCATCCGGTCCGCCATGCGTCCGCCGTAGGGGCGGGCCAGGGAACCAACCAGCGGGCCGAGGAAGGCCAGGGACAGGGCCACGGTGCCGACGGAGATCGAGGAGAATGCCGGGAAGTAGTCCTTGATGAGCTTGGGGAAGACGCCGGCGAAGCCGATGAACGAGCCGAAGGTGCCGATGTACAGCAGCGCCATGATCCACAGGTGCGGTTCCTTGAGCGCGGCCAGCGAGCCCGCGACGTCGCCCTTGGCGCTGGTGAGGTTGTTCATGTACTTCCAGGCGCCGAAGGCGGCCAGCAGGATCAGCGGAACCCACATGAACCCGGCCACGGGCAGGTTCACGGTGCCGGCTGCCAGCAGGGTGATGGCGATCGGCACGGCCAGCTGTGCGACGGCGGCACCGAGGTTTCCGCCGGCGGCGTTCAGGCCCAGGGCCCAGCCCTTTTCCCGCGCCGGGTAGAAGAAGGTGATGTTCGCCATCGAGCTGGCGAAGTTGCCGCCGCCGAAGCCGGCCAGGGCCGCCACGAAGAGCATGACGCCGAACGGGGTGGCCGGGTTGGCGACGCACAGGCCCAGTCCGATCGTGGGGATCAGTAGCAACAGTGCGGAGACGATGGTCCAGTTGCGGCCGCCGAAGCGCGGCACCATGAACGTGTAGGGGATCCGCAGCGTGGCGCCCACGAGGCTTGGCATGGAGATCAGCCAGAAGATCTCGTTGGTGGAGAACTTAAAGCCTGCGGCGGGAAGCTGGACCACCACGATCGACCACAGCTGCCAGACAACGAAGCCCAGGAACTCGGCGAAGATGGACCAGTTCAGGTTGCGACGGGCGATCGCGCGGCCGGCCGATTCCCACTGTTCCTTGTTTTCTGCATCCCAGTTGGCGATCCAGCGGCCGGGCCGGTGCTCAAGGGTAAGGGTGTCGGCAGTGCGGGCGGCGCCGGCATCTGCGGTGCCGATTTCGGCGGTGCGTTCAGCAGTCACTTAGGAGACCTCCTTGGGGGGTGTTGTCCCTCAACGGTAGGTACGCCGCGTTTCAGGGACGGTCGCGGTTTATTAACGTGCTGTGACGTTTGCCTATCGGGGCTTATGTGACGGTGTGAGAATCGCTGTGACGACCACCACGTGAGACAAACCAGAATGTCCAAATAGTGGAACGTTTGTCCATTGGGTGGACGATGGGAACTATTATCAGACATATACGAATCCCTAGCCGGCGGCCCGGGGCATCGGGCCCTGGGGAACATCTGTCCGGTCATCATGAAAGCGTTACTACATGTCCTCCACTGCAACCTCCGCGGAGCATGGGTCTGCCAAGCAGGTGAACTCGCGCGGCCGCGTGATCGTCGCCAGCCTGATCGGCACCACCGTCGAGTTCTACGACTTCTACGTGTACGCCACCGCCGCCGTGCTGGTCTTCCCGAAGCTCTTCTTCCCGGGGCAGAACGAGACCACGCAGCTCCTGGCATCCTTCGCCGTGTTCGGCGTCGCGTTCATCGCCCGGCCGCTCGGCTCGATCGTCTTCGGCCACTTCGGTGACAAGTTCGGCCGCAAGGGCACGCTCGTGGCCTCGCTGCTGACGATGGGCATTGCCACCTTCCTGATCGGCTGCCTCCCGACGGCGACCGTTCCCGGCTGGACCTTCTGGGCCCCGGCCCTGCTCGTCGTGTTGCGCTTCGCCCAGGGCCTTGCCCTCGGCGGGGAATGGAGCGGCGCGGCGCTGCTCGCCACCGAGAACGCCCCGGCAAACAAGCGTGCCATCTATGGCACGTTCCCGCAGCTGGGTGCGCCAATCGGCTTCATCATCGCCAACGTGATCTTCCTGATCTTCAGCTACACCCTGACCCCGGCGGCATTCGAGGCGTGGGGCTGGCGCGTACCGTTCCTGGCCAGCGCCGTGATGGTGATCATCGGCCTCTACGTCCGGCTCAAGCTGATCGAAACCCCCGCCTTCACCAAGGTCCTCGAATCCAAAGAGGTCGCCAAGCTGCCGCTGGCACGGGTCTTCAAGACCAGCTGGCGCCCGCTGATCCTCGGCACGTTCATCATGCTCGCCACCTACGTGCTCTTCTACCTGATGACCACATTCACGCTGACCTATGGCACCCGGGCGGCCAGCCTGGACGCGGCGAAGGCCGCCGCCGTAAAGGCCGGCAAGCCGATGACCGATGCCGCCGCGGCGGCGTTCGTGCCGGGTCTGGGCTACACCCGGAACGACTTCCTCTGGATGCTGATCGCCGGCGTCGTGTTCTTCGGCATCTTCACGCTGGTCTCCGGCCCGCTGGCCGAGAAATTCGGCCGCCGCAAGATGCTGATCGCCGTGACCTTCGGCATCCTCGCCTTCGGCCTGCTGTTCGTTCCGCTGTTCAACGCCGGCTTCGTCGGCGCCATGGCACTGCTGGTCATCGGCTTCTCGCTCATGGGCCTGACGTTCGGCCCCATGGGCGCGCTCCTGCCGGAGTTGTTCCCGACCAACGTCCGCTACACCGGCTCCGCGATCAGCTACAACGTCTCCAGCATCCTTGGCGCGGCCGTGGCTCCGTTCATCGCCGTCTGGCTCTGGGAGCTGGCGGGCGGCAGCACCGTGCTGGTGGGCGTCTACCTCGCCTCCATGGCCGTGCTGACACTGATCGCCCTGTTCGTGAGCAAGGAAACCCGGGACCTCGACTACGAGAACAATGTAGCCTGACGCTCCAGGCCTGCTGCTGACGGAAATGCCCGGCGTGTTCGCTGAACACGCCGGGCATTTCCGCGTCCGGCACTTCCGTATCTCGTCGGTCCGTACCTGGTGACTGCCAGCGGGACTAGCTCGCGTAGCGCTCGACGAAGTTCCGGAGGATTTTCATCGGTTCGGTGGCCGCGAACTGCCGGGCGTCCTCCATCAGCATCTCGGCCGATTCCGGCGGGAAGTATCCGGCATGGCGGTAGATGTCGATCCTGGTGATCAGCCCCTCGGCGTCGAGCTCAGGATGGAACTGGGTGGCGTAGAGGTTGGTCTTGATCCGGAACATGTGCACCGGGCAGGCGGCCGAACTGGCCAGGAGCACCGCGTGGGCAGGCAGGACGGTGCAGGCTTCCTTGTGGCCGGTGAAGGCCGTGAAGCTCTCCGGCAGCCCGCGCAGGAGGGGATCCACGAGCCCTTCGTCCGTTAGCTTGATGGTGACGCCGCCCAGGCCTTCACCGTAGGTGCGGTCGATCACGGCGCCCTGGTGCCGGCCCAGCGTGCCCACCCCGTAGCAGGCGCCCAGGAACGGGAAATCCTCAGCGACGACCCTGTCCAACAGCGCGGCGAGCTCGCGCTCCACCCGGTGCTGGGTGTCGGTCTTGTGCTCGGAAGGGTCGCTGGAGGTGAACGGGCTTCCGCCCACGATCACTCCGGAGTAGCGCGACAGCTCCAGCTCAAGCAGGGGGCCGGCCTCCATCCGGATGCGGTGCAGCTGCGGGGGTTCCAGTCCGCCGTAGCGCAGGTAGGCCCGGTACTCGTCCTCGGCGGCCTCGTCCTCGGCGCGGGAGGCGAGGAGCAGAAATGGCTTCACAGACCAAGTTTGCACGGGCCGGACGCAGGGGCGCCAGAGGCACGCCTGCGTCCCGCCCAGCGGATGCTGAGGGCCGAAGCTACTCGGCCGCGCCGTCCTCGATCAGGGCGATGATGGCGCCGGCCGAGACCGTCTCGCCGGCAGCGGCGGAGAGGCCGATGACGATCCCGGCGCGGTGCGCGGTGAGCGGCTGCTCCATCTTCATCGCTTCGAGCACGACGACGAGATCGCCTTCGGCGACGGCGTCGCCCTCGGCGACGGCCACCTTCACGATGGTGCCCTGCATAGGCGAGGTCAGCGCGTTGCCGCTCGCGGCCACGGCTGCGCCGCCGCTGCGGAGGCGTTTCTTGGCCTTGGCCGGCTTGGCGCCGGCCGTGGCGCTGACCGAGCCCAGTGATGCGGGCAGGACGACTTCCAGGCGCTTGCCGCCAACCTCGACGACGACGCGCTGGCGGTCGCCGGCGTCGGCCGCTTCGGCCTCGGTGCCGGTGGGGGTCCAGGCGGGAATGTCGTTGACGAAGGCCGTCTCGATCCAGCGGGTGTGGACCTTGAAGGGGCCCTCGGCCGGTGCGAAGTCGGGGTTGGAAACCACCGCGAGGTCGAACGGGATGACGGTGGGGATGCCTTCCACCACCATCTCCTCGAGCGCGCGCCGGGACCGCTGCAGGGCCTGGGTGCGGGTGGCGCCGGTGACGATCAGCTTGGAGAGCATGGAGTCGAAGTTGCCGCTGATGACATCGCCCTGCTCCACGCCGGAATCGATGCGGACACCGGGGCCGGTCGGGTTCTTGAGCGTCGTGATGGTGCCCGGGGCGGGCATGAAGTTCCGGCCCGGGTCCTCGCCGGTGATGCGGAATTCGATCGAGTGGCCGCGGACTTCCGGGTCCCCGTAGCCGAGCTCCTCGCCGCGGGCCAGCCGGAACTGTTCGCGCACGAGGTCGATCCCGGTGACCTCCTCGGAGACACAGTGCTCCACCTGCAGGCGGGTGTTGACCTCAAGGAAGGAGATGGTGCCGTCCTGGCCGACGAGGAACTCGCACGTGCCCGCGCCGAGGTAGCCGGCCTCTTTCAGGATGGCCTTGGATGATTCGTAGAGGCGCCGGTTCTGCTCCTCCGACAGGAAGGGGGCCGGGGCCTCCTCGACGAGCTTCTGGTTGCGGCGCTGGAGCGAGCAGTCGCGGGTGGAGACGACCACAACGTTGCCGTAGGCGTCGGCGAGGCACTGGGTTTCGACGTGCCTCGGGGCGTCCAGGAAGCGCTCGATGAAGCACTCGCCGCGGCCGAAGGCGGCGGTGGCCTCGCGCACGGCGGATTCGAAAAGTTCGGGGATTTCCTCGCGGGTGCGGGCCACCTTGATGCCGCGGCCGCCGCCGCCGAAGGCCGCCTTGATGGCGACGGGCAGGCCGAACTTGTCCACGAAGTCGAGGATTTCCTCGGCGGACGCCACGGGATCGGCGGTCCCGGGGACCTGCGGGGCGCCGACCTTCTCGGCGATGTGGCGGGCCTGGACCTTGTCGCCCAGGGCGGAGATCGCCTCGGGGGAGGGCCCGATCCACGTGATGCCGGCATCGATCACCTTGGCGGCGAAGTCGGCGTTTTCTGCCAGGAAGCCGTATCCCGGGTGGATGGCATCCGCGCCGGACTGGCGGGCGACGTCGATGATCTTGTCCATCACGAGGTAGGATTCCGCGGCGGTGTTGCCGCCCAGCGCGTAAGCCTCGTCGGCGAGCCGGGCATGCAGCGCGTCGCGGTCCGGATCCGCGTACACGGCCACCGAGGCAATGCCCTCATCGCGGGCGGCGCGGATGATGCGCACCGCAATTTCTCCGCGGTTGGCGATCAGCACTTTGCTGAGCGGGCGGGTGCCCGCTGCTGCATGTGACTGCGTTGATCCCGGCACGGTGGTCGCGGACTGCTCCGAATTTGCTGACAAGGCGTCTCCTTCTTTCCTTCAGGGAGCCTAGCGCGGTTTTGAGGGTTCCGCCGATATTACTTGCGGATTCCGCGCGTAAACGGCCCTTCCTTTGTAGGGTTCCCACAAAGGGCGGCGAATTGGCTCATTCCGCCGTCGCTGGCCCTCCCCCTGCCCTCACTCGGCACGGACGTCCGCCGGGTCAATGGCGCCGCCCGTCCAGAGTTCGGTGATTCCCACATTTGCCTGGCCGAGCAGGGCGCGGAGCGTGGAAATGGAAAGCCCGACGACGGTGTGGGGGTCGCCGTCGACCTTCCGGATGAACGCCCCGCCGTAGCCGTCGATCGTGAAGGAGCCGGCACACTGGAGCGGCTCGCCGGTGGCGATATAGGTCTCGATCTCCTCGGCGCTCATCTCCATGAAGTGCACTTCGGCCGAGGACACCGAGCCCAGCGTGGCGCCGGAGCCGCGGGCGGTGAGCTCGCCGCCGCCGTCGGCGTCCCCGCCGTCGGTGTCGCGGCAGTCCACGAGCCAGTGCCCCGTGTGCAGAACGCCCATGCTGCCGCTCATACGGAGCATGCGCTCACGGGCGACGTCGGCCGTGTAGGGCTTGCCGTGGGCCTCGCCGTCGAACTCGAAGACCGAATCGCAGCCGATGACGATGGCGCCGTCGGCCTCGGGCAGCGAGGCGACGGCCTCGGCTTTGGCCCGGGCGAGCAGGAGGGCGGTGTCATGTGGGTCAGTCACGCCGTAGCGGGCCTGGACGGCGTCCTCGTCCACGTCGGAGACAAGGACCTCGTGCTGGATCCCGGCGTGGCTGAGCAGCTTGGTGCGGGCGGGGGACTGGGAGGCAAGAATGAGGCGGGTCACGGATCCAGCCTAATTGACCCTGTGCCTGCCGGAGAGCGGTGGACGGGCGCCGGGCGGGGCGAAAGACTCTGGTTGCTGACATTGGGTGATGGTGTGGTTGACTCGGCACCCTACAGAGAATCGAGAAACCCATGGCCGGTTGGCTAGTGGCAAGCGTTGGCACCGTTGGTGACGGAACATATTATGGCTGGGACGGCTTCACCATCCAGTCGGGCAACCTGATAGTGATCGTCGTCATGATCATCCTGTTCGTCCTGGCCCTGGTTCTGCCTTTTCCCGGCGGGAAGCGGCGGAAGTGAGCGCCCACGCGACGCCGGGGCATGGCACGCCCGTCGACGAACCTGATGCCCACACCTTGACCGGCAGAGCCCGCCGGTGGCTCCTTAAGAAGCTTCCTCCGGAGAAGCTCTTGCCCGAGGACCAGCCAAGCTATGTGGCATCCTGGGCGTACGTCTTCGGCATGGGGGCCATCGCTTCCCTCCTGTGGATCATTGTTTCCGGGGTGGTGCTGGGACTGAACGGGCCCCAGTGGTATCACGTTTCCTCGCTGGGGCACTTCGTCAACAGCAGCCATCTGTGGAGCGTGGAGCTCTTCTTCATCTTCATGGTGGTGCACCTGTGGCTGAAATTCTGGATGGCGGCCTGGCGCGGGGGCCGGGTCCTGACCTGGATCACCGGCGTGATCTCCTTTGGCATTTCCATCGTGGCCGCCTTCACCGGGTATCTGCTCCAGACGAACTTCGATTCCCAGTGGATTGCCTTCGAAGCCAAGGATGCGCTGAACGCGGTCGGAGTCGGCGCCTGGTTCAATGTGGCCAACGTCGGACAGCTCTTCACCTGGCACGTCACCCTGCTGCCCCTGGCCGTGGGCGCTGTGGTGATCCTGCATGTCCTGCTGGTCCGGGTCCACGGCGTGGTACCTCCGCTTGAGGCCGCGGAGTCAGACGCCCAACTGCTTCACAACAGTCCGGAGTCCGCGGAGCCTCCAGAGCCCACCGCACCGCCGGAGACCACCGAATCCCGGGGCGCAGTGCGATGACCAGGAAAACCAACAGTATCTCCTGGCGGAAGACGGACGACGTTGCCAGCCGGCCCTGGACGGGCAGCGTCCGCGAATATGACCTCATCAAGGAACTGATCATCGGTGTTGTGGTGGTCGGCCTGCTAGTGCTCGGCGTATCCGCCCTCTTCGGGTCCCCTGATGAGCCCAGCATCAGCTTGAAAGCGTGGGCCACGGCCGCCCCGGCGGATTTCGTTGGCACCGCGGCAAAAGAACTGGCCGGTACCAGCGATTCTGCGGGGTACGGGCCGCCCTACACCTCGACCCCAGGTGCGTCGCAGACGATCGGCCCCGTGGACCTGCAAAGCCTCTCCGGCGTCCGCCTTCCCGTAGACAACGCCAATGACTTCGTGATCGCCCCGCTGGCGACGCTGCCGTCTCCGCCGGCAGACCTGGCACGTTGGATGGCGGCCACAGACCAGCAGCGCTCAGGCTGGGCAGCCGCCTATTCCGACGCCCTCGCCGCCGCGCCCGATAACGACCCCGCCAAGGTGGCCGACGGTGATTACGGCCCGGTCCCTGCGCTGACCGGCGCCTTGCTGAACATGGCGCGCCAAGGAAATCTGGACGGCGTTCTGCAGAACGGCGGAAGCTTCTACAACACGGACTACACGCACAGCCTCCTGTTCCTGGGAGACGGCAGCTACTTCCCGGGTCTCGCGGCAAGCCAGCACCTCTCCGGGGATCAGTGGGGCGTGATGAACGAAACCGGCGATACGCCGGGGCAGTCCTGGTTGTGGCTCTTCTCGCTCCTTTACCAGGTGGAACCGTTCAAGTCCGCGCCGAATGCCGATGCGCTGGTTGTCGTCACAATGTTCGTGCTCACGGCATTGCTTACCCTGCTGCCGTTCATCCCCGGTCTGAGGTCGCTGCCGCGTTGGATTCCCCTTCACCGCTTGGTCTGGAAGGACTACTACCGCAATCGCTGAGGGAGCCGGCAGCACAGCAACGCGGGGTCACTTAGCGCCCGTCCGAAGGGGACTAATGGGCGCTATGTGACCCCGCGTTGCTCTAGCGGGCGGAGCATTACCGTCGTATCGCGCTGGCGAACGTCAGCGCGCTGCGACCTCTTCGGACTCGGCTTCGGGCTCGGCTTCGGGCACTGCCGAGGCGGCGCGTGCCGGCTGGTGGAGCTTGGCGCCCTCGACGTCGACGTCCGGTAGGATCCGGTCCAGCCAGCGGGGAAGCCGCCAGGCCCTCTCGCCGAGCAGGTACATCACTGCGGGGACGATCGTCATGCGGACCACGAACGCGTCCACCAGCACGCCGAAGGCCATGGCGAAGCCCAACGGCCGGACCATGTTCAGGTGCGAGAAGATGAAGCCGGAGAACACGCTGACCATGATGATGGCGGCAGCGGTGACCACGGACGCGGCATGGCTAAAGCCGGTGCGAACCGCGTGTTTGGCCGATTCACCGTGCATGAACGACTCGCGCATGCCTGAGGTAATGAACACCTGATAGTCCATGGCCAGGCCGAACAGCACGCCGATCAGGATGATCGGCAGGAAGCTCAGCACGGCACCCGGATTCTCGACGCCGAACACGCCCCCCAGCCAGCCCCACTGGTAGACGGCGACGACGGCACCGAAGGCGGCGGCGAGCGAGAGCAGGAAACCGCCGGTGGCCAGCAGCGGCACCCAGATAGAGCGGAACACGAGCAGCAGGAGGATCAGCGAGAGGCCCACCACGATTGCCAGGTATGGCGGCAGCGCGTCACCGAGCTTGGTGGACACGTCGACGTTGCCGGCGGTCTGTCCGGTGAGGCCGATGCTGACGCCGGTGGAGTCCTTGATCTGGGCCTTTTCGGCGCGGAGTTCGGAGACCACCTGGACGGTGCTCGCGCTGGCCGGACCCTCGGTCGGGATGACCTGGAATACGGCGGTGCGGCGGTCCTCGCTCAGGGCCAGGGGCACGGCGGCGGTGACATTCTCGGTCTTGCGCAGGATGTCCGCGACGTCGAACTGCTTGGCCGTGGCGTCGGCTTCGCTGAGTCCTTCGGGGAGCTCGCCCACCACGATGATCGGGCCGGTCATGCCCTCGCCAAAGCTCCGCTTGGTCACGTCATAGGCCTTGAAGGCCGGTGAGGCGACCGGTTCGGAGCTGGCATCGGGCAGGGCAAGCCGCAGTTGGCTCGCCGGCAGAGCCACGATGCCCAGCAGCAGGGCTGCGGCCAGCAGGGTCAGGACCGGGTGCCGGGTGACGAGGCCACCCCAGCCGCGGGTGCTGCGGCGTTCGTCGCGGGCCCGGTCCTCGGTTTCGTGGCCCGGGGCGGCGTTGTGCTTCTCCGCCTTGGCCCATGCTCGCTTGGAGATCAGTTTCCGGCCCACAAGGGAGAGGACAGCGGGCGTCAGGGTCAGGGCAACGACGACGGCAACGGCTACCGTCGCGGCGGCAGAGAGACCCATGACAGCCAGGAACGGAAGGCCGGGGACCACGAGGGCCGCGAGGGCGATGATGACAGTAAGGCCGGCGAAGAGCACAGCGTTGCCGGACGTGCCGGTGGCCAGCGCCACTGATTCCTCGGCGTCCATACCGCCGAGCAGTTGGCCGCGGTGCCGGTTGACGATGAACAGGGAGTAGTCGATCCCGACGGCAAGGCCGAGCATCAGCGCCAGCATCGGGGAGATGGAGCTCATATCCATGGCACCGCTGAGGGCGAAGGTGCCGCCAACACCGACGGCGACGCCGACGATGGCCATCAGCAGCGGAAGCCCGGCAGCGATCAGGGTCCCGAGCATGATGATCAGGACCAGGGCTGCCACGGCGATGCCGAGAATTTCGGCGGTGCCGAAGATCTCGGAAATGTCCTCGCTGATCTCCTTGCTGGGCAGGGCGGTCACGTTGGCGGCGGAAACCTCCTTGACGATGTTCTGGACTTCCTGCCGGACCTCAGGCTTGAGCCCGTTGATGGAGGTCTTGAACTGGAGCTGTGCGATCGCGGCCTTGCCGTCCTCGGAGACGAAGCGCAGGCCCTTCGATGCCTCCAGCTGACGTGTGCCCAGGGCCAGCTTTGCCTCGCCGGCTTCCAGTTCCTTGGTGCCGGCGTCGAGCTTTGCCTGGCCTTCGGCGAGGGCCGCCTTCTGCTGGCCGAGCTGCGCCTCGATGACGGCGGCCGGCATGCCGGCCGACGTCATCTGCTGCTCGGCAGCGTCCAGCTTGGCCTTTCCTGCGGCCAGCTCGGCCGCGGCCTGGTCCAGCTGGGCTTTGCCGGCAGCGGACTGCTCCTTGCCCGCGGCGAGGTCGGCGGCGGCCTTGTCCAGTTGCGCCTGGGTGGCGAACGGATCAACCGTGCCCTGGACATCGGGCAGGGTCTTCAGTTTTGCCAGCGCAGCCGTGACCGCATCCTTTCCGGCCTGGCTGAACTGGGCATCGTTGGCTTCGAACACGACGCTCGCGGAGCCGCCGGACGACGAGGGAAGCTCGCTCTTGAGCTTGTCCGCCATCTGCTGGGTTTCGGTGCCGGGAATCTGGAAGTTATTCGACAGGGTGCCGTGGAAGGCGGCTGCCGCAGCACCGACGGCCACCATGACGGCGAGCCAGAGGGCGATGACGAGCCAGCGGTGACGGTAGGAGAACTTGCCGAGACGGTAAAGCAATAGGGCCATGTCAGTGCCGATCTGGGGAAGGGGTGGCGGGGGACTGGGATGCGAAACCGGAGCCCAGCAGGCCCATGGATTCGATCAGGAGCTGGCGGAGGACGGACAGGGAATCCGGGCTGAGGTCGCCGCCGCAACGGGCGAACCACACGTCCAGGGCTGCTTTGCCGCAGGAGATGACCGAACCGGCGAGGGCACGCAGATAGAGTTCGTCGATGTCGCGGCCGGCCGTGCGGGCAAAGCGTTCGCGGGCGGCCTCGATGATTTGTTCGGTGCAGTGGTCCCAGGCTTCCAGTTCGGAGCGGCTGAGCTGGGGATTGGTCTGGCCCAGGCTGTAAATCTCGGCCACTGGTGCAACCGTCATGGGATCGGCCAGTTCAACGAGGGCTGCCCGCGCCGAGTCCAGGATGGGTTCGTCGGCCGGACGCAGCCGGAACTGCTGTAGCGCGGTGTCAAGAAATCCGAATGTCACCGAGGCCAGCGCCGCCTCGGTGCTGCCGAAGTAGTTGAAGAAGGTGCGGCGGGATATCCCGGCGGCGTCGGCAATGTCCTCCACCGTGAAGTTTCCGGGGCCCCGTGACCGGAGCAGGTTTAGTGCGGCATCAGTGATGGCCTGCCGGGTGGCCGCCTTATTTAGTTCGCGGCGTGACGGGACGCCTGGTTCACCGGATGCGGCAGCCTGGCCGCCGGCAGAGGATGGTAGTGAAGACACGCCCTTACACTACGTGCATGTTTGCACTCTGGGCAAGTATTTTCAACGCTCAAGCGCTCCGGGCTCGTTGTGTGAGAGTGGAATGGCAAAGACGGCCGTGCCGTACGCGCAGATCTCCGTCCAGTTGGGCCCGATCGCTGACGTGTCGAAGCCCATGGCGACAATGGCGTTGGCGCCGCGCTGCTCGGCTTCGGAGACCATCCGGGCCATGACCTGCTGCCGGCTGTCGTAGAGGTCTGCGCCAGGGGGGATCCGTTGCCGGATTCACAGCAGGATTCACAGGAACCTGAAAGCTGGGAGACAGCTATCTCTGCTCAGGCGGGTGCAGACTGAAGACGCTGGTGGTACCGACTTCCCAAGGAGAGCCGTCAGCAACAAAAGCCGTCACCGCGCGGCAGATCCAGGAGACACACATGTCACGCACAACCAAAATCGCGCTCGGCCTTGGGGCCGCGGCGGTGGCACTCGGCGCCGGGCTCGGAGTCGCCGGGATGGCCTCTGCCACGACGATGCCGAGCCCCACCCCGTCCCCCAGCGCCCCGGGTGGCACCTTCTCCGGCGGGCACGGCATGCACGGTGGGCGCCACGGCCACGGCCACGGCCATGGACCTGCGGGCGCCGAGCTCGGCACCCGTGTCAAGGACCTCGCCGCCAAACTCGGCGTTGACGAGGCCAAGGTCACCGACGCCCTGAAGGCCTTCCGCGACGCGAACAAGCCGACCACCCCGCCGGCCGAAGGGCAGAAGCCGGACCGCGCCGCGATGGAGAAGGCTTTGGCCGCATCCCTGGCGAAGTCCCTTGGCATCGATGAAGCCAAGGTCACTGCCGCCCTGGAGGAAATCCGGACCGCGGAGCAGGCCCAGCACGCCGCCGCGCTGAAGCCCCGGCTGGACCAGGCCGTCAAGGACGGAACCCTGACCCAGGCCGAAGCGGATGCCGTCACCAAGGCGGCGGAAAAGGGCGTGATCGGCGGGCGCTAAGGGCCAGCCCCCGGCCCATTCAACGGCAGAAACGGCGAAGTCCCCGGGAAATTCCGGGGACTTCGCCGTTGCACTTATGCCTACCGGACCGGCTAGGCCGTGGCGTCCGCCAGTTCGCGCTCCGCCGTCGGCCGCGCTGCGGCCGGATCAGCAGCCGGCGCGGCCACAGCGCCGGCGGAAGCGTCGGTGAGGTCGTCGCTGAACGGATCGCCGTTCCGCGGCGCGTTGTAGAGGGTCTCGTCCAGGATGCCTTGGCGCTTGGCCACGATTGCAGGGATCAGGGCCTGGCCGGCCACGTTGACGGCGGTGCGGCCCATGTCCAGGATCGGGTCGATCGCCAGCAGGAGCCCCACGCCGGCCAGCGGCAGTCCCAGCGTGGAAAGCGTCAGCGTCAGCATCACGACGGCGCCAGTGGTGCCGGCGGTCGCGGCCGAGCCGAGCACGGACACCAGCGCGATCAACACGTACTGGGTGAAATCAAGCTGGATGCCGAAGAACTGGGCCACGAAGATCGCGGCGACGGCGGGGTAGATCGCGGCGCAGCCGTCCATCTTGGTGGTCGCGCCCAGCGGCACCGCGAAGGAGGCATAGGCGCGCGGGACGCCCAGGCTCCGTTCGGCCACGCGCTGGGTCAGCGGCAGCGTGCCGATCGAGGAGCGGGAGACGAAGGCCAGCTGCACGGCGGGCCACACGCCGGAGAAGTACTGCTTGACGGACAGGCCGTGGCTGCGGATCAGGACGGGGTAGACCACGAACAGCACGAGCGCCAGGCCGATGTAGATGGCCACCGTGAACTTGCCGAGCGAGCCGATGGTGTCCCAGCCGTAGACGGCCACGGCATTGCCGACCAGGCCGACGGTGCCGATCGGCGCGATCCGGATGATCCACCAGAGGACCTTCTGGATCACGGCGAGGGCGGAGGCATTGAGGTTCAGGAACGGCTCGGCGGCCTTCCCCACTTTAAGTGCGGCGATGCCGACGGCGATCGCGATCACCAGGATCTGGAGCACGTTGAAGCTCACCGCGGTGGTGGCCACGCCGTCGGTGACGGTGGTGGTCGCGCCCAGACCCAGGAAGTTCTTGGGGAAGAGCCCGGTGAGGAAGGCCCACCAGTCGCCGGACTTGCCGGCGTACTTGGCTTCCTGGTTGATGCCGGTGCCGGCGCCGGGCTGCAGCAGCACGCCGAGTCCGATCCCGATCAGCACGGCGATCAGCGACGTGATGGCAAACCAGAGCAGCGTGTTCCAGGCGAGCCGGGCAGCGTTGGAGACCGCGCGCAGGTTGGAAATGGAGCTGACGACGGCGGTGAAGATGAGGGGGACCACGGCGGTCTGCAGCAGCGAGACGTAGCTCGAACCGATGGTCTGCAGGGTGGTGCCGAGCGCATTGGGGTTGGCCTTGGTGCTGCCCGTGTACTTGGCGAGAAGGCCAAGGCCGAGGCCCACGATCAGGGCGGCGATGATCTGGAAGCCGAACGAGCCGGCCCATTTGGGTAGCTGGAACCCGGTCTTTCCAGCGGGTGCGGGGGTGCTTGTCTGAATGCTCACCGGAACACGCTAGGACCAGCGCCGATAGCACGGCGAAAGGATGTTGAGAAATATTACTGGCCCACCGTCCGCCCCGCCGCACCGATACCTATGATTTCCGCGCAGTTCAGGACTCTTGTGAAGTTATTCCAGTCCGCGGTGTGGCGATTGTCTCGTCACACGGCGGTCCCGGTTACGCGAGTTGACAGTTCGCGGCAATGTTTTTCGAAAACACTGCCGCGAACTGCACACTCGAGCATGGCCCGGGGGAGCAGGCATCCGTTCTGGCGGGGCCCCGGGACGGGAACCGCCCTACCCCAGCAGCGCGCGCTTGAGGGTGTCGAGGCCCACCGAGCCGATGTTCAGGGCCTTGGTGTGGAACGCCTTGAGGTCGAAGCCGGGGCGGGATTCAAGCTCGGCCCGGATCTGCTCCCACAGCCGCTGGCCCACCTTGTAGGAGGGGGCCTGTCCCGGCCAGCCGAGGTAGCGGGTGAACTCGAACTTCAGCTGCCCCTCGCTGATCGGCAGGTTGGCGCGGAGGAAGTCAAAGCCCTTCTCCGGGGTCCAGGTGCCCGACCCCCAACGCTCGGGCACCTCCAACTCCAGGTGCACTCCGATGTCGAACACCACGCGGGCGGCCCGCATGCGCTGCATGTCGAGCATGCCCATGTGGTCGCCCGGATCCTTCAGGTAGCCCAGTTCCTGCATGAGCTTCTCCGCGTACAGGGCCCAGCCTTCGCCGTGGCCCGAGGTCCAGCACACGCTCCGGCGCCACTTGTTCAGCAGCTCACGGCGGTAGGTGGCGGTGGCGACCTGCAGATGGTGGCCGGGCACGCCCTCGTGGTAGACCGTGGTGGTTTCGGCCCAGGTAGTGAAGGTGTCCTCACCGGCCGGCACGGACCACCACATCCGGCCGGGCCGGCTGAAGTCCTCCGAGGGGCCGGTGTAGTAGATGCCGCCTTCATCGGTGGGGGCGATCTTGCACTCCAGCGTCTTCATGACGTCCGGGATCTCGAAGTGGACGCCGGCGAGCTCCGCCACGGCCTTGTCGGAGAGTTCTTGCATCCAGGCCTGGAGGGCGTCGGTGCCCTTGAGTTGACGGGCAGGATCGTTGTTCAGGATCTCCTTGGCTTCCTCGACCGTGGCGCCGGGCCGGATTTCCCCGGCCACCCGTTCCTGTTCGGCGATCAGGCGGTCCAGTTCCTGCACCCCCCACGCGTGGGTTTCCTCCAGATCCACGGTGGCACCGAGGAAGGACCGTGAGGCCAGCGCATAGCGGCTGCGCCCGACGGCGTCCTTGGCCGGGGCGACGGGGAGGAGTTCGGACTCGAGGAACCCCGCAAGCCGCGCGTAGGCCACCCGGGCGGCTGCCGTGCCGGCGTCGAGCTTGGACTGCAGTTCCGGCGGGAGCGGGCCGTCCGCAGTCGTGGCGCCGGCCGTGAGGTTCGCGAAGAAGCCGTCCTCGGCTGCGTGTTTGGTGGCCTGCTCTATCACGATCGATACCTGGCGGGCTGCGGCCACCTTGCCGTCCTGCATCGCCGAACGCAACGATTCGATGTAGCCGTCGATCGCGGCGGGGACGTTGTGGGCCCGGCCTGCGATGTGGTCCCATTGATCGGCTGTATCCGTCGGCATGAGGTCGAAGATCGCGCGGATGTCCTGCGACGGCGAGGCGATGTTGTTCAGGTCGGCCGCGTCCCAGCCCGATTCGTGGATTTCCAGCTGCAGGCCCAGCCGCTCCCGCATGGCGTGGAGGGTGACGGCATCGACGTCGTCCGCCGGCTCCAGACCGTCCAGGGCCGCGAGTGCCTCGCGCGCCGCGGCCGCGAATTCCTCGTGTCCGGCGGGTGAGAAGTCCGGGTATTCGGTTTCGTGCCCGGGCAGGCCGAGCTCGGTAGCGAAGCTCGGGTTAAGCCGGATGAGGGTGTCCGTGTAGGCGTCGGCGACGGCGTCAATGGCGGTCTGCTGGCGCGCGGTGGCCGAGTTGTCTGAGGCTATGGTTTCGGTAGTCACCCGACGAGACTAGCCCGGCCGTCGTGGTTATGAAAGACTCGCTGAACTTTTTTCGGTGGCGGCCCAGCCGGGCCGTTTAGCCGAGGCTGCGGCGCCAGGCGTCCGGACCCGGCTTGGGTGCGAGCCGCAGCTGCTGCCGGCGGACCCAGTGCCGGACGCCGGGAGCTTCCGGTGCCGCCTGCGGGGCCTGCCCCATGGACAGCACGACGGCGGTCAGCGCCGCCAGCTCCTCCGGCGTCGGCTCGCCCTTGACGACGGAAAGCAGTGCCGGCGACGCATCGCTGCCCGGCTGTTCAGCCGGTTCCAGCGGTTCAGCGGGTTCGTGCACGGGGGTCACAGCGGGATGTTCCCGTGCTTCTTGGCGGGCAGGGCGGCCCGTTTGTCCCGGAGCGCGCGGAGGCCCTTGATGATCTGCACCCGGGTCTCGGACGGGGCAATGACCGAGTCCACGTAGCCCAGCTGGGCCGCCTGATAGGGGTTGAGCAGCTCTTCCTCGTACTGGCGGATCACCTCGGCACGCTTGGCCTCGACGTCGCCGCCGGCCTCGGCCACCGCGGCGAGTTCGCGGCGGTACAGGATGTTGACCGCGCCCTGGGCGCCCATGACGCCGATCTGGGCCGTGGGCCAGGCGAGGTTGAGGTCCGCGCCGAGCTTCTTGGAGCCCATCACGATGTAGGCCCCGCCGTAGGCCTTGCGGGTGATGACGGTCAGCTTGGGCACGGTGGCTTCGGCGTAGGCGTAGAGCAGCTTCGCGCCGCGACGGATGATGCCCTGGAACTCCTGGTCCTTGCCGGGCAGGAAGCCCGGGACGTCGACCAGGGTGATGATGGGGATGTTGAAGGCGTCGCAGTGCCGGACGAAGCGGGCGGCCTTTTCCGACGCGGCGATATCCAGGGTGCCGGCGAACTGCATGGGCTGGTTGGCAACGATGCCGACCGTGTGGCCCTCCACCCGGCCGTAGCCGATGATCACGTTCGGGGCGTAGAGGGACTGCATCTCCAGGAAGTGGGCGTCGTCCACGATCTGCTCGATGACCTTGCGCATGTCGTAGGGCTGGTTGGCCGAGTCCGGGATGAGCAGGTCCAGGGCGAGGTCGTCGTCGTCGATCTCCAGCTCCTGCTGGTGTTCGAGCACCGGGGCTTCGGCGAGGTTGTTGGAAGGCAGGAAGTCCAGCAGTTCGCGGACGAACTCCACAGCGTCGGCCTCGTCGGAGGCCAGGTAGGTCGAGGTGCCGGTGTTGGCGTTGTGCTGGCGCGCGCCGCCCAGGGTCTCCATGTCCACGTCCTCGCCCGTGACGGTCTTGATGACGTCCGGGCCGGTGATGAACATGTGCGAGGTCTTGTCCACCATGACCACGTAGTCAGTCAGGGCGGGGGAGTAGGCCGCACCGCCGGCGGAGGGACCCATGATGAGCGAGATCTGCGGGACGACGCCGGACGCGTGGACGTTGTTGCGGAAGATATCCGCGAACATGGCCAGGGAGGCGACGCCCTCCTGGATGCGGGCACCGCCGCCGTCGAGGATGCCGACCACCGGGCAGCCGTTGCGCAGTGCGAATTCCTGGACCTTGACGATCTTCTCGCCGTTGACCTGGCTCAGCGATCCGCCGTAGACGGAGAAGTCCTGGCTGTAAACGGCCACCGGGCGGCCGTCAACCGTGCCGTAGCCGGAGACGAGGCCGTCACCCAGCGGCTTCTTCTTCTCCATGCCGAACGCGGTGGAGCGGTGCACGGCCAACGCGTCGAACTCGACGAACGAGCCGGCATCCAGCAGGAGGTCGATGCGCTCGCGGGCGGTTTTCTTGCCGCGTGCGTGCTGCTTGACCACCGCCTCCGGGCCGGAGGGCTGCTCGGCACGGGCCTGGCGGTCGCGGAAATCTGCAAGCTTTCCCGCAGTCGTGGTCAGATCGTGGCTCATCAAGTGTCTCCGGCTCTGTCGCTAGGTTGTTCGGTGCCCGGCTCGCGGCGTCCTTTGGTCGGATTCCACAAAAGCAGGGCTCTGCTGGCAAGTCTAGTGACGGTATTGGCCGGTGCCGCTGTAGGGAACCTACAATTTTCGCGCCGCAACGCTCCCGCATCTCCTTGTTACCCGCCAGTAACAATGGTCGGCTAGAGTGGGCTCATGACTTCAAGCAATGATGCTTCGGGCGCCGCTGCAGGGCCGTATCAGGCCGCCGGTTCCCTTCAGGACCGCACCATCCTCATCTCCGGGGGCAGCCGCGGCATCGGGCTGGCCATCGCGCTCCGCGCGGCCCGGGACGGCGCCAACATCGTCCTGATGGCCAAGACCGGCCAGCCCCACGCCAAGCTGGAGGGCACGGTCTACACTGCCGCCGAACAGATTGAAGCTGCCGGCGGCCGGGCGTTGCCGCTGGTGGGCGATGTCCGCAACGACGCCGACGTTGCCGGCGCCGTCGGCGCGGCCGTGGACCGCTTCGGCGGGATCGATGTCGTCGTCAACAACGCCTCGGCGATCGACCTCTCCACCACCGACGCCGTGGACATGAAGCG
The DNA here is from genome assembly GCF_900104405.1 of Arthrobacter sp. ok909. Lineage (NCBI taxonomy): Bacteria > Bacillati > Actinomycetota > Actinomycetes > Micrococcales > Micrococcaceae > Arthrobacter > Arthrobacter sp. ok909. Next base: position 24,397 of record NZ_FNJS01000003.1, read on the forward strand.
CTACGACCTCATGCAGGACATCAACGTCCGGGGCACCTTCCTGCTCTCCAAGCTTGCCCTCCCCGCCCTGCGGGCCTCCGACGCCGGGAACATCCTGACGCTCTCCCCGCCCTTGAACCTGGACCCCAAGTGGGCCGGCATGCACCTGGCCTACACCATGGCCAAATACGGCATGAGCCTGACCACCCTGGGCCTGGCCGAGGAGCTCAAGGTCGACGGCATCCGCGTGAACTCCCTCTGGCCGTGCACCTTGATCGACACCGCGGCCATCCGCAACATGCCCGGCGGCGACATGATCGTCAAGGGCGCCCGCGGCCCCGAAATCATGGCCGATGCCGCACACGCCGTGCTGACCGGCAGCAACGCGGTCCCCGCGAACGGCAGCCGCAGCGGCAACTTCTACACCGACGAGCAGGTCCTCGCGGCGGCCGGCGTGACCGACTTCAGTCCCTACAGCCTCGGCGCGCCGGAGGACAGGCTGGCCCCGGACATCTTCCTCTGAGCTTGCTGAGTGTTTTCGGCGGCATGCCCCGCGGAATTTCCCCTCGTTCGCGGACCCGACGCCGGGAATCTCCGGCGTGTCGCGCCGACACGCCGGCTGCGCCGGCCAAAGGTGGGGAGTACCCGCGGAGGTACGTGAATCAACGCCGCCGGAGCCGGGGCGCGCTTTCCTCGGTAGGATTCAAGGATGGAAGCCGTGCAGGAAACCCCGGACCGTCCGCCGCTGGACCTCAACGCCCTGAGCGATGAGGCTTTCCTGTCCGCCAACGGGATTCCGCGCCTGACAGTGGTGGAGTCCACCGGCTCCACCAACGCCGATCTCCTCCGCGGCGTGACCGAGGATCCCGGCGCCTGGCCGGACCTGTCGGTGCTCACCGCCGAATACCAGACCGCTGCGCGCGGCCGGCTCGACCGGCACTGGGAGGCCCCGGCCCGCAGCTCCGTCTCCGTCTCGCTCGTGCTGCGTCCGGTCAACTCGACCGGCCGGCCGCTGCCGACCCACAGCTACTCGTGGCTCTCCCTGCTCGCCGCCCTTGCCCTGCGGGAAGCCCTGACGGAAACCGCGGGCATTCCCGCGGAACTCAAGTGGCCCAACGACGTCCTGGTGCGCGGTAAGAAGATCGCCGGAATCCTGGCCCAGCTTGGCCCGCTCGGCGGCGTCGGCACGCCGCCGGTCATCCTCGGCACCGGCCTGAACGTCACCCTCACGGAGCCGGAACTCCCGGTGCCCACCGCCACGTCCGTGCTGCTGGAGAACCCGGACACAGTGGACCGGACGGAACTCCTGAAGAGCTACCTGTCCCGCTTCGCCACCTTGTACCGCAGCTTCTGCAACGCCGACGGCGACCCCGCCGCCGGGATGGCCGGCGGCCCTTCGCTGCACAAGAGGGTGGAACACCTGCTGACGACCCTCGGCAAGCAGGTCCGCGCCCAGCTGCCCGGCGACCACGAGATCATCGGCCACGCCACGCGCCTGGACGAATACGGTTCACTCCTGGTGGTTGACGCGACGGGCCATGAACATGTGGTGACCGCCGGGGACGTCGTGCACTTGAGGCCGTGGACCCCGGCCGCAGCAGACGGACAGGGCGGAGAAGGCCGCGGCGGAGCAGAAAGCGGTTATGCGTAAAGTGCTCCTGCCGGGTGAGCAAGTGATTGTTGTAACCCGGCCCCAGCCCAGGATGCTGATTGTCCCGGCGCTGTTGTTCGTTGTGGTTCCGGCACTGGCCGCCTACGCCTGCGCCTGGGTCGTCAAGGGCGGCCCGGCGAAGCTTGTGCCCCTCATCCCCAAGGAATGGACACCCTGGCTGATCGCCGTGTGCCTGGGGCTGGCGGCGTGGGTGCTGCTCGGTTATTGCCTCCCGAGGGTCATCACATGGCAGGCCACGCGCTACATCCTGACCAGCCGGCGCTTAGTTACCCGCTACGGCATGTTACGGCGGCGCGATCAGCAGATCCCGCTCGCCGCCGTCCGCCATGTGGCCATTGAGCAATCGTTGTTGCAGCGCCTATTGCGCTCCGGGAATATATCCTTGGAGACCGGGTACCCCTTGGGAACCATGGTTCCCGACGTTCCAGAGGTCGCGACATTCCGAAGCTTCATTCTTGACGCCATCGGCGATCTCCCCAGGGGCGACGCCTTCGGGGCCGAGGGCACGACGAACAACCCGGGCGAGGACTTGCCGTGGGAGATGAGAGAAGGTGGAAGAGATGAACGCTGAGAACGTCCACCAGGACACCGACCTCGCCGCCCCGGATTTGCCCCGGGAGCCCGAAGACGTCATCTCGGAGCCGGCGGCCGTCACCCCGGCGCCAACGACTGAGGCCACCCGCGACGCCGGCTCCGGACTTGGTGCCGCCGGCATCGACGACGCTCCCGCCGTCGTAGAGCCTGCCGACGCCGACGCCAGCGCCGATGCCAGCGCGCACGTTGACCCGGCCGCCGAACCGGCCGCGTCCGATGCCGCTGAACCCGTCGCTCCGCCCACCGGAACCATGTCCGCCGAACGGCTCGCCGCCAAGGCCCTGGAAGCCCGTCTGCTGGGCGGCGAACGCAAGCTCAAACGCCGTGAAGTCGCCGCCGGTGCCGGGCTCTCCCTGCTGTCCGCCCGGAAACTCTGGCGCGCGCTCGGCTTTCCCAACCTCGGTGATGAAGACGTCGCGTTCACCGAACGCGACCAGTCCGCCCTGTCCACGATCGTGGATCTGGTGCGTGCCGGCAAGCTCACGGAGGAAGCCGCCATTTCCATCACGCGGGCCATCGGCCAGATGACGGACCGGATGGTGGTGTGGCAGATCGAGGCCCTCGTCGAGGACATGGTCCAGAAGCAGGGAGTGCCGGATGCCGTCGCCCGCAAGCGCCTTGTCAGCGAGCTTCCGAACCTCATTGACGCCCTTGAGGAGATGCTCGTGTACTCCTGGCGCCGCCAGCTCAACGCCGGCGTCCAGCGCCTGGCGGTCCGGGCCGAGGCCGGGCTGCAGTCCAGCGAAGAGGGCCGCGAAGGAGACGAGGACGACGCGCCGCTGCCCCTGGCGCGGGCCGTAGGTTTCGCGGACCTCGTGTCCTACACCAGCCTGTCCCGGCGGATGAATGAGAAGACGCTCGCCCAGCTGGTGCAGCGCTTCGAGAACAAGTGCGCCGAGATCATCTCCGTCGGCGGCGGCCGGCTGGTCAAGACGGTGGGTGACGAAGTCCTCTACATCGCCGAAACACCGGCGGCTGGCGCCGAGATTTCGCTGGCCCTGTCCCGTGCCTTCACGGAGGACGAGATCCTGCCGCAGGCCCGCGTGGCGATGGTCTGGGGCCGCATCCTGTCCCGCCTGGGCGACATCTACGGACCCACCGTCAATCTCGCCGCACGCCTGACCGCCCTCGCCGATCCCGGCACCGTGCTGGTGGATTCCATGACCGCGGCCGCCCTGGACGACGACGAACGCTTCGTCCTGGTGCCCCGCCCGGCCGAGGACGTCCGCGGCTTCGGCGAAATCCACCCGGTACAGCTGCAGCCCGGCAGCGGCCGCGGCCTCGTCCTGGACTGACCGCAGGACTACGCGCAGCGTCGATCACCCGCCACGCGCAGGACTAAGGGCACGGGCTTCTCAGTTGTGCGGCGCATATGCAATAGTCGGACCGGCAGCTGCCATCCGGCCGGGTGTGTGACCGCCGCCAACTTTCGCGAGCACCACTTCAGCTAGGACGGCCATGAACCCAACCTCAGATGCCCCGCTTCCCGCTTCGGTCGGGGCGCGGGGACCGCGCCTGCGCTGGGGGTGCGGCACGGACCGGGGCCTGCGCCGTGAGATGAACGAAGACTCCTTCATTGCCGCCGAGCCCGTCTTCGCGGTGGCCGACGGCATGGGCGGCCACGAGGCAGGCGAAGTCGCCAGCAGCATCTGCGTGCGCACCCTGGCGGAGCTTCCGCAGGTGAAGACCGGCAGCCGGGACGCAACGGCAGGCCTCGTCCAGGACTATCTGCTCATAGCCGACGAGGGCATCCGCCAGGCCACGGACTCCCGCGCCGGAACCACGCTCTCCGGCGTCATAGTGGTGGAGCAGCCGGACGGCCCGTACTGGCTGGTCCTGAACATCGGTGATTCCCGCACCTACCGGTACAGCCACGGCGGCCTCACCCAAGTCAGCGTGGACCACTCTGAAGTGCAGGAACTGGTGGCCGCCGGCCAGATCACAGAAGCCGAGGCCGCTGTCCATCCCCGCCGGCATGTGGTGACCCGCGCGCTGGGCACCGGAGACGAATCCGAGGCCGACTACTGGCTGATTCCGCTCGAGGACGGTGACCGAATGCTGGTGTGCTCGGACGGGCTCAACGGGGAACTGAGCGACGATCGGATTGCCGGCATCCTTGGATCCGAGCCGGATCCCCAGACGGCGGTCGAGGAACTGATCCAGGCCGCCCTGCGGAGCGGCGGACGGGACAACGTCACCGCGATTGTGGTCGATGCCCGGACCGCCGACGGGGATGCGCCCGTCTGACCGGCGGGCTGCCGCCCGGACAGACTGCTGATCGGACAATGGCAATGATCTAGGGCAGGATAGGTCTGTGAGCACAGGAAAGACCGCAGCAGAGACTGAAAAAGCAGCCGACGAAGCCCAGGGGCACGTCACGGATCCTGAACGTCCCGAGGGGGAGCAGGTCCCGTCCGGGGATGTCCGCGCGGAGTACGAAGACCTCGTGGAGGAAGTCCGCAAACATCGTTTTGCGTACTACCAGGAGGACGCGCCGATCATCTCCGACGCCGAGTTTGACGAACTCTACCGGCGGCTGGAAACCCTCGAGGCCATGCATCCGGAGCTTGTGGCCAACGATTCGCCCACGCAGGAAGTGGGCGGCGAGGTGTCCGCCGCGTTTGCCGCCGTCGAACACCTGCAGCGCATGTACAGCCTGGAAGACGTCTTTTCCCTCGAGGAGCTTGAGGCGTGGATTGCCAAGGCCGAGGCGTCCATCGTCAGGATCGGCAACGGCGGCAACCCGCCGGTGTGGCTCACCGAACTGAAGATCGATGGCCTGGCCGTCAACCTGCTCTACCGCGACGGCATGCTGGTCCGGGCCGCCACCCGCGGCGACGGCACCACCGGCGAGGACATCACGCACAACGTCCTGACCATCAAGGAAATCCCGCAGCAGCTCAGCGGCACGGGCTTCCCGGCGGAAATGGAAGTCCGCGGTGAAGTCTTCATTCCGTCCAAGGCCTTCGCGGAGTTCAACGAGGCCCTGATCGAGGCCGGCAAGGCGCCGCTGGCCAACCCGCGCAACGCCGCCGCCGGTTCGCTGCGGCAGAAGGACCCGGCGGAAACCGCCAAGCGGCCGCTGCGGATGTACGTCCACGGCATCGGCGCCCGCGAGGGACTCCAGACTGTCAGCCAGTCAGACACCTACCGCCAGTTGGCCGAATGGGGCCTGCCCACCAGCCCGTACTTCGAGGTCCTCGCCGGGCTGCAGGACGTGCTGGACTTCATCAAGCGCTACGGCGACAAACGCCATAGCCTGACGCACGAGATCGACGGCATTGTGGTCAAGGTCGACGACTTCGCCACGCAGCGCGCCCTGGGCTACACCTCCCGCGTGCCGCGCTGGGCCGTCGCGTACAAGTACCCGCCCGAGGAAGTGCACACCAAGCTGCTGGACATCGCCGTCAACGTCGGCCGCACCGGCCGGGTCACCCCCTACGGGATCATGGAACCGGTCAAGGTCGCCGGCTCCACCGTGGAAATGGCCACCCTGCACAACCAGGAAGTGGTCAAGGCCAAAGGCGTTAAGATCGGCGACATCGTGGTGCTGCGCAAAGCCGGAGATGTCATTCCGGAAATTGTGGGCCCGGTCCTGGCGCTCCGGGACCAGCAGGACCCGCCCGTCCGCGACTTCATCATGCCCACCGAATGCCCGGCCTGCGGCACGCCGCTGGCCCCCGGGAAGGAAGGGGACGTGGACATCCGCTGCCCCAACTCCCGATCCTGCCCGGCGCAGCTGCGTGAACGCGTCTTCCACCTCGCCGGCCGCGGCGCCTTCGACATTGAGGCCCTCGGCTGGGAAGCCGCGATCGCCCTGACCCAGCCAGCCGAGCCCGAAACGCCGCCGCTGACCACCGAGGCGACCCTGTTCGAGCTCACCCCGGAGCAGCTCGCGGACGTCCGCGTCCGCCGGGAGAAGCGCTCCAAAGGCGTGGCAACGGGCGAATTCGAACTCGTGCCCTACTTCTACACCAAGGCCACCACCAAGACCCCGTCCAAGCCCACGGCCACCACGGACAAGCTCTTCCGCGAACTTGAGAAGGCGAAGTCCCAGCCGCTGTGGCGCGTCCTGGTGGCGCTGTCCATCCGGCACGTCGGCCCGCGCGCCTCCCGCGCCTTGGCCACCGCGTTCGGCAGCATGGACGCCATCCGGCAGGCCACCGAGGAAGAGCTCGCCAGCGTGGACGGCGTGGGACCGGTGATTGCCCAGGCATTGACCGAATGGTTCGCCGAGGACTGGCACCGCGACATCGTGGACCGCTGGGCCACCGCCGGCGTCCGGATGGCCGACGAGCGCGACGAGTCCACACCCCGGACCCTGGAGGGGCTGACCGTCGTGGTTACCGGAAGCCTCGAGGGATTCAGCCGGGACGAGGCCAAGGAGGCCATCCTGATCCGTGGCGGGAAGGCGGCCGGCTCGGTCTCCAAGAACACCAGCTACGTGGTGGCCGGCGACAACGCAGGCACCAAACTGGACAAGGCGGAACAGCTCGGTGTCCCGGTCCTGGACGAGGACGGCTTCCGGGCCCTGCTGGCCAACGGCCCGGCCGGTGCGGCCGACAGCGACACGGACCTTGACTCGGGCCGCGACATGGACGACGACGACGGCGCCGCCCCTGGCGTCGACGCGGCGGCGGCTCAATGAGCTCCCACCCCTCCGTCCCGACCGAGGCCGAGCCCGGCACCGTGGCGCTGCTGGAACTGGCCAAATCGGCCGCAGCCGCGGGTGCCGCGGTCCTGGCCACCCGAAAGGCCGCCGCCCTCGACGTCAGCAACAAGGGCGACTCGGGAGACTGGGTGACGGCCTTCGACCTCGCCGCCGAAGCCGCCGTCCGGGACGTCATCACCGCCGCCCGGCCGCACGACATCATCACGGGGGAGGAAGGCGGGACTGTTCTGCCGGCGGAGCCCAGCGGCTACCGCTGGTCCATCGATCCCCTCGACGGCACCACCAATTTCATCCGCAACATCGTCTACTACGCCACCTCCGTCGCGGTGGCCGACCCCGACGGCGTCTGGCTGGCCGGCGTCGTCAGCGCCCCGGCGCTGGGCCGCACCTACTTCGCCTCCCGGGGCGAAGGGGCCTGGCTCGAGGAGCAGGGCCGGCGGACCGCCCTGCTCGGCCCCGTCCCCGGGCGCACCGGACAGATCCTTGCGACGGGCTTCAGCTACGATGCCGGGGTCCGGGCGGAACAGGCCGGCGGCCTGGGCGGCCTGATGGACGGCTTCGCGGACATGCGACGCCTGGGCTCGGCGGCGCTGGACCTCTGCCTCGTGGCGGACGGCACCCACGACGCCTACGGCGAACGCGGGCTCAACGAGCACGACTTCGCCGCCGGTGCGCTGATCGCGGAGGAGGCCGGCTGCTGGGTGCGGCGGCCTCGGCTCACCAGCCCGCTGGCCGGCGGTCCGTCCGACGACGAGCGTCTGGCGGCCTGGACGTGTGCCGGTTCGCTGGAACTCTCCGGTAAGTTTCCGCTCTGACGGGTGCTCATCACGCCCGGTCCCGGCAATAGTGATAGTTCAGTCACGGAAACGGCCCGTGCGCACGTTGCCGGCGTCGGCCGCCCGTACCATTGACAGGTGCCTTCGCAGATCCTCATTCGCCCCGCCGTTCCGGCCGACTTCGACGCCATAGCGCGCATCACCCGGGACGCCTACCTGGCGGCGGGCTACTTTGAGAGCGCCGACCACCCCTATATGCGGCAGATCCAAGACGTCGCCACGCGGGCGGCGGACGCGACGATCTGGGTGGCCGAGCGGGACGGCCGCATCCTCGGATCCGTGACGCTGGCGGTCGCGGGGGAGCCCTATGCGGACATCGCCCGGAGCGACGAGCTCGAGTTCCGCATGCTCGTGGTGGACCCTGCTGTCCAGCGCAGCGGCGCCGGCAAGGCCATGGTCCACGCCATCATCGAACACGCCAGGTCCCTGCCGGGAATCCACGCCGTGGCCCTCACCACCGGCATCAGTTGGGAAAGCGCCCACGGCCTCTACCGCAAAACCGGCTTCGTCCGGGCACCGGACCGTGACTGGCTGGTGCCGGGCACGGACATCAAACTGCTCGTCTACCGCCAGGCCCTCTGACACAAAGGCGCGCGTTTTATCGGCCTGCCGGCCATCCGCCCTAGAGTTGTGCCGATCCCTGCGGCAACTGCGAAAGGCACCCCATGCGCAAAACCTTCGGCACCGGCTCCACCTGGGAACAGACGCTCGGCTATTCCCGGGCCGTCCAGGTGGACAACACCCTCTACATCTCCGCCACCGCCGCCAGCGGCGAGGACGGCATCGTGGGCGAGGACTTCTACACCCAGACCAGCTACATCCTGCAGAAGCTCGGGGCAGTGCTGGCCGAGGCCGGCTTCGCCTTTGAGGACGTGGTGCAGTCCAAGCTGTACCTGACGGACATCAGCAAGTGGGAAGAGGCCGGCCGCGCCCACGGCGAGGTCTTCGGCGACATCCGCCCGACGCTCTCCCTGGTCCACGTGCTGCCGTTCCTGGACCCGAAGATGCTCGTCGAGATCGAACTCGTCGCCCAGAAGAGCGCCAGCTAGAAGCCTTGCCGGTGCCCGGGCCGGGCGGAGCTCTGGCGGAACGGCCGGACTTGGGGTAAGACTGGCGCATGACCAGGGCACACGGACAGGGCCCCAGCCGGGTCCCCATTTTCGGCCAGCTTCGTTCCTATGACCGGGCGTGGCTGCGTGGCGATCTGATCGCCGGCGTCACCGTCGCAGCCCTGATTGTCCCGAAGAACCTGGGGTACGCCGGCATCGCGGGGATTCCGCTGCAGAACGGCCTGTACGCGGCTGCGGCGGGTGCGCTCATGTACGGGATCTTCGGCAGCTGCCGGCAAATTTCGATGGGTCCCAGCTCGGGACTGGCGGCGGTGGCCGCGAGCGCCGTGCTCGCCGCAGGCATTACCAACGGCGTCGATATCGCCTCGTTCGTCGCCGGTATCACCCTTGCCTCGGGGGTCCTGTTCCTGCTCCTTGCCGTCCTCAAGATGGGCTGGATCGCGCAGTTCCTCTCCCGGGCCGTGGTTACCGGCTTCCTATTCGGTGCGGCGATCGACGTCGTGATCGGGGAGCTCCCCAAGCTCACCGGGACCGAGGTCACCGGTTCCAATCCGATCCAGGAACTGTGGTCATGGCTGGGGACGCTCGGCGAGGCGCACCAGGCGACGGTGATCGTCGGCGTGATTGCGCTGGCCGTCGTCTTTGGGCTCAAGGCAATCGCTCCCAAGGTCCCCGGCGCCCTGGTGCTTGTGGTGGGCGGACTGCTCGCGGCGGCATTGTTTGATCTCGGCGCCAAGGGCGTGGCGCTGGTGGGTGACGTCCCCCGGGGGCTGCCGGCGCTGAAGATCCCGGACGGCCAGCTCATGTGGGACCACGCGGGCACGGTTGCGGTCGCCGCGGTGGCGTTGGTCCTGATCGGCTTCTCCCAGACCGCGGGTGATGCGCGCGCGTTCGCCGCCAAGCACCGCTACCAGATCGACATCAACCAGGAATCGACGGCGCAGTCACTCTCCAACCTGGCCGCGGGCGTGTTCCAGGGCATGCCGGTCTCGACCAGCCTCTCAGCGAGCTCGCTGAACGACCACTCCGGGGCGAAGACCGGGCTCGCCTCCCTCACCTCGGGTGTCACCGTCCTGCTTACACTGCTGATCCTGGCGCCGCTCTTTTCCAACCTGCCCAAGCCCGTTCTGGCGGCTCTGATCATCGAGGCCGTCGTCATGGGCATGATGAACGTGCCGGAGATGCGGCGGCTTGCCCGGGTACAAAAGGTGGACTTCTGGATCGCGATCGCTGCGATCCTCGGAACCCTGGTGTTCGGCGTACTCGCGGGGGTCATCATCGGCATCGGACTCTCGCTGATCTGGCTGGTCGCGGTCGCCACCCACCCGGCGATGCCGGCTCTTGGCCGGGAACCGGGCACCCAGGTCTTCCGCGAAGCCGACGGGCACCCCGGCGACGAGATCCTCCCCGGCGTGGCCGTGATCCGGTTCGACGGCGGCCTGTTCTTCGCAACCGCCGACGCCCTGGAGGATCGCCTGCGCGACGTCATCCATGCAAAACCGGAACTGACCGGGATCGTGATCGACTGCGGCGGGATCAACTTCGTGGACTCTCAGGGCGCGGCAAAGATGGCGGACGTCGTCATCCTGGCCCGGGACGCCGGCGTCAGTCTGCGCCTCACCCGCCTGAAGCCGGCGGTCCGGGCCATCCTGGAACGCGACGGCGTGATCGAACTCATCGGGGCGGACAAGATCCACGGCAACATCCACAGGGCAGTCGAGGCGGAACAGGCGGCCGCAGAACGGGGCCGGGCGGACACCGGCTAGAACCACCGCGGGGTCGCTCACGGTCCATCGGGGCGGTCGTGATGGGCCGTAAGTGACGCCGCGTTGCTTTGCGGAGGGCTAGTGGCCGGTTCCCGCGGGGAGTCCGTAGCGGTGCTCGGGCCTGCCGGTGGTGCCGTAGCGCAGCTGGATGTCCACGGCGCCGTCGTCCGCGAGCGAGGACAGGTACCGCTGGGCGGTCGCACGTGACACCCCCACCCGGGCAGCGACGTCGGCGGCCGAATACTGCTCACCGGGAACCAGGGATTCGAGCACCGCGGCCTCGGTGGCGGACCGGGGCCGCGCGGAGGGGGCGACGTCGCCCGCGATCAGGGCCCGCTTGGCGCGTTCCACGGTCTCCTGGTTGACGGATCCCGGCTGGGCCAGGATACGGCGGTAACGGGCATACGAGCGCAGCTGCTGGGACAGGGCCTCGGCCGTGAAGGGCTTGAGCAGGTAGCCCAGGGCGCCGCGGCGGAAGGCGAGCCGGAGCGAGGCCGTGTCCGAGGCCGCGCTGAGGATCACGGTGTCCACGTCCAGCTGGTGCAGCAGGTCCAGCCCGGAAGCATCCGGCAGGTAGACGTCCAGCAGCACCAGGTCCGGGCGCAGGCTGTGGATGGCCTGCAGCGCCTGCGACGCCGAACCGGCCGGCGGCAGCGCGAGGAAACCGGCCACGGAATCCACATAGGCGGCGTGCAGCTTGGCGACGTGGAAATCGTCGTCGACAATCAGCACCCTGACATCCTCAGGCATCGGTGTCCTTTCCGGTTGGTTCTGTTGTCCCTGGCAGGGTGGCGACGAACACGGCGCCCGGGCCGCCGGGGGAGCCGGGGTCCAGCACCCGGACGTCGCCGCCGCGCCGGCGCGCGAGCTGCCGGGACAACGCGAGCCCCAGCCCCTGCCCGGCGCCCGCCCGCGCCGGCCGTTCCGACGTCGTATAGCCTTCCGTGAACACAGCCTCGGCCCCTGCGGCCGCAACCCCCGGTCCCAGGCCGTCGCCGGAATCCGCGACGACAATGTGAAGGGTGCCGGCGCCGCCGTTGACGCCGGGTTCGTCCAGCACTTCCACTTCCACCCAGCGCTCGGGCGCGGAACCGGCGACGGCGGCATTCACGGCGTTGTCGATCAGGTTCCCCAGGACGGTGGTGACATCCTGCGGCTCAGCGACGCGGCCGCGGACCACCGATTCCGGGCCGAGCCGAAGACTCACGCCGCGCTCGTCCGCCTCAACACCCTTGGCGCCGAGGAAGGCCTGCAGATACGGGTCCTGGAGCAGCTCGGCCTGGTCCACCGGGAAGGTCAGCGGCCCGGTGGCTGCCAGTCTGGCCAGATAGTCCCGGGCCTGCTGGGGCTTGCCGATGCTCATGAAGCCGGCGATCGTGTGCAGCTGGTTGGCGAACTCGTGGCGCTGCGCCCGCAGGGCCGCGGACATCGTCCCGACGGCGTCGAGCTGCCGGGTCAGCTGCTGGAGTTCGGTCCGGTCCCGCAGCATCACCACCCAGCCCAGGTCCTCGCGACCGTGCAGGGCCTTGCGCGCGCTGGCCACCAGTACCCGGCCGCCGGCCACGAGTTCCACGGCGTCGCCCTCGGCCGCGTCGGCCCGGGTCAGGGCCTTCAGCTGGGCCGGCACCGGCGCGGTACCCCAGGCGGTGCCGGAGAGGTCGGGAACACCGAGCAGCCGCTGGGCGGCGGCGTTGAAGACACTGACCCGGTCATCGGCCGCAACGCCGATCACGCCGTCGTCGACCCCCTGCAGTACCGCCACCTGGTCGTGCACGAGGGTGCTGATTTCCTCAGGCTCCAGCCCGAGCGTGAGCCGCTGAAGCCGGCGCCGGAGCAGGAAGGACGCCAGTACCCCGGCCAGCAGCGCCCCGGCGGCCGTGGCGGCGATGGGAGCGATGTCCCGGGCCAGGCTCTGGCTGATCGTTTCGGTCGAGTAGCCCACGCTCACCTCACCCACCACGGCCGTGGACTCCGGGGCGAACACCGGGACCTTGGCGCCGGCGGAGGGCCCCAGCGTGCCCGTGTTCCGGGTGGTGACCTCCTTGCCGGCGAGGGCTTCGGAGGGGTCGGTGCTCACTTTCTCGCCCAGCCGTTCCGCATCCGGGTGCGCCAGGCGGATGCCGGTCTCGTCCGTAATGACCACGAACAGCGCCCCGGTGCGGGTGCGGGCACCCTCCGCGGCAGCCATGAGCGGCCCGGCCAGCAGTTCGGCCGCCGGGGGAGCAGCGGGAAGGGCGCTGATGGACTGGACCTCTGCCCGCACGGTCGGGTCCGAAGCGACGGTCCGGGCCAGGGTCAGCGCCTGGTTCTCCGCCTCGCGCCCCAGCCGGTTGTAGGTGAGCCAGGCATGGACGGCGCTGCTCAGGAGCACCACCAGCGCCACGACACCGAGCTGCAGGATCAGCGTCTGGGTGGAAAAGCGCAGGGCAGGCAGGGCTGTGCGGCGCTTCATCGGGCTCCTGCCTGGGTGTTCGTACGGACCGGTTCGGACGTGAGCAAAATGCGCAAAATGCATCCAATAAGCAGTATGCCAATCAATTGAGCCAAAGACCCAGCCGTGACGGATCCCACTCTAACGTCTGTAGTGCGCATCACACCGGAGTGGTGTCATTCAATGAAGAAGGAGCCGGCCGTGCTGGTATTACTAGGATTCGCCATGATTGCGGTATTCATGGTGCTGATCATGACGAAGAAGTTGACGCCTGTTTTGGCGCTCATCATCGTTCCCACGATTTTCGGACTTTTCGCCGGCGCGGGCCTCGGCATCGGCCCCATGGTGCTGGACTCCATGAAGTCCATGACATCCACGGCCGCGCTGCTGATGTTCGCCATCATCTACTTCGGCCTGATGATCGACGTCGGCCTCTTTGACCCGCTGGTCCGGTTCATCCTGCGCAAGCTCGGCAACGACCCCGCCAAGGTGGTCCTCGGCACGGCCATCCTGGCCGCCGCGGTGTCGCTCGACGGCGACGGCTCCACCACCTTCATCCTCACCACCGCGGCGATGCTCCCGGTCTACCTGCGGCTCAAGATGAGCCCGGTGGTACTGACCTGCGTGGCCGGCCTGGCCAACGGGACCATGAACATCCTGCCCTGGGGCGGTCCCACGGCCCGCGCCGCCTCCGCCCTGAAGATCAGCGTGTCCGAGGTCTTCGTCCCGATGATCCCCTCCCTCATCGCCGGCCTGGTGGTCGTGTTCGCCTTCGCCTGGCTGCTGGGCCTGCAGGAGCGCAACCGCCTCCGCGCCGTCGCCCCGGAAATCTGGGGCACCGGGGACGCCCGGATGCCCGACGCCGGCACCTCCCGCGGCGGCACCGGCCGCTTCGGCTTCGGCCGAAAGGTGTCCGGCCCCGCCGGCGGAACTACCGCCGTCGGAAGCCCTGCAACCGGAGGTTCCTCCGTCGCCGTCCTGGAGCGCGCCGAGGACCTCGTGGACGAGCGCGACTCGGCCATGGCGGACACCGCCCTGGACCCCAACCGTCCTACCCTGCGCCCCAAGCTCCAGTGGTTCAACCTGGGCCTGACGGTCGCGATCATGGTCCTGCTGGTCGCGGACCTCGTGCCGCTGCCGTTCGTGTTCATGGTCGGCTCGGCCATCGCCCTGCTGGTCAATTTCCCCAAGGTCAAGGACCAGAGCGCCCAGCTGATCGCGCACGCACCGTCGATCGTCGCCGTCGTCAGCATGGTCATGGCCGCCGCGGTCCTGACCGGCGTCCTCAACGGCACCGGCATGGTCAAGGCCATGTCCACCTGGCTGGTCCAGATCATTCCTGCGGACATGGGACCGCTCATGGCCGTCATCACCGGCGTCCTGAGCATCCCGATGACGTTCTTCATGAGCAATGATGCCTTCTACTTCGGCGTCCTGCCGGTCCTCAGCGAAACGGCAGCCCACTACGGCATCAGCGCCGCCGAAATGGCCCGTGCTTCCATCACCGGACAGCCCTTCCACCTGCAGAGCCCCCTGGTCCCGGCCATCCTGCTCCTGGTCTCCCTGGCCAAGGTCGACCTCGGCGAACACCACAAGAAAGTCCTCTGGCGCACGGCCGTCATCTCCCTGGTCATGCTCGGCGTAGGAGTCCTCACCGGAGCCATCGGCATCGGCTGACCCCCAAAGAAAACTAAAGGAGGCAGGGTGCGGAAGATTTTCCGCACCCTGCCTCCTCGTGTGGTGAGGGAGAGCCCGCGATCGCCGAAGGTGAGCGCGGCACATCGGCGACGGGACGGGCATCCGGAAGCGTGCGTCTAAGCGATGAACGAGCGAGCACGCGGAGGATCGTCCGGCCCGCCGCCGATAGGCGGCCACAGCCGGCCTGGCGGCGGACGGTGGCAACCGTTCAACCCACGTAGACTGGGACGGAAAATAATCCTTTACTTGCAGGGGAGATCCATGGCTGCGATCAACCGCGACGACGTCGCGCATCTCGCGCAACTCGCGCACATCGAGATGAGTGCCGAAGAGCTCGACAGGATGGCCGGCGAACTCGCCGTCATCGTCGAATCAGTGAAGTCCGTCAGTGAAGCTGCCGGTGATGACGTCCCGGCCACGTCGCACCCGATTCCGCTGACCAACGTGTTCCGCGAGGACGTCGTGGGGCACACGTTCACCGCCGAGCAATCCCTCTCCGGTGCCCCCGACGCGTACGAAGGCCGCTTCAAGGTCCCGGCAATCCTGGATGAGGACTAAGAGCATGACTGAGAACAACGAACTGATCCGCCTCTCCGCCGCCGCGCTCGCCGACAAGCTGGCCGCCCGCGAAGTCACCTCCGTCGAGGTCACCCAGGCTTACCTGGACCGGATCGCCGCCGTCGACGGCAAGGTCCACGCCTTCCTGCACGTCAACACGGAGGAAGCCCTTGCCGTCGCCGCCGAAGTGGACGCGATCCGCGCCGCGGGAGGCGCCGCCGCCGAGGAACTGCACGCCCTCGCCGGCGTGCCGATCGCCGTCAAGGACCTCATCGTCACCATCGGCCAGCCCACCACAGCCGGCTCGAAGATCCTCGAAGGCTGGTACAGCCCCTACGACGCCACCGTCGTGGAGCGCCTGCGCGCCGCCAAGATGCCGATCCTGGGCAAGACCAACCTGGACGAATTCGCCATGGGCTCCTCCACCGAGCACTCCGCGTACGGCCCCACCCACAATCCGTGGGACCTGGACCGCATCCCCGGCGGTTCCGGCGGCGGTTCCGCTGCCGCCGTCGCGGCCTTCGAAGCCCCGCTGGCCCTCGGCACGGACACCGGCGGATCCATCCGCCAGCCCGGCGCCGTCACCGGCACCGTCGGCGTCAAGCCCACCTACGGCGGTGTCTCCCGCTACGGCGCCATCGCCATGGCCTCCTCGCTGGACCAGATCGGCCCGGTCTCCCGCACCGTGCTGGACTCGGCCCTGCTGCACCAGGTGATCGGCGGCCACGATCCCCGCGACTCCACCTCCCTGCCGGACCCGCTTGAAGACCTCGTGGCCGCGGCCCGGACCGGCAACGTCCAGGGCATGAAGATCGGCATCATCAAGGAACTCCACGGCGAGGGCTACCAGGCCGGCGTCGAGAACCGCTTCAACGAGTCCCTCGAGCTGCTCAGGGGAGCCGGCGCCGAGATCGTCGAGGTCTCCTGCCCCAACTTCAAATACGCCCTAGGCGCCTACTACCTGATCATGCCCTCCGAGGCCTCCTCCAACCTGGCCAAGTTCGACGGCGTCCGGTACGGCCTGCGCGTCCTTCCCGAAGAGGGACCGCTGACCATCGAACGCGTCATGGGCGCCACCCGCGCCGCCGGCTTCGGCGACGAGGTCAAGCGCCGCATCATCCTGGGCACCTACGCGCTGAGCGCCGGCTACTACGACGCCTACTACGGCTCGGCCCAGAAGGTCCGCACCCTGATCCAGCGCGACTTCGAGGCCGCGTTCGCCAAGGTCGACGTGCTGATTTCCCCGACGGCCCCCACCACGGCCTTCAAACTGGGTGAAAAGCTCAACGACCCGCTCGCAATGTACCTCAACGACGTCGCCACCATCCCCGCCAACATGGCCGGCGTCCCCGGGCTCTCCCTGCCCGGCGGCCTGGCCGACGAGGACGGACTGCCCGTCGGCATCCAGCTGCTGGCCCCGGCCCGCCAGGACGCCCGGCTGTACCGCGTCGGCGCCGTGCTGGAGTCCCTGCTCGAGGCGCAGTGGGGCGGCCCGCTCCTGGACCGTGCCCCCTCCCTGACGGCCCCCTCACCGACTGATTCAGCACCGGCGGTTGCTGCTGGCGCCCCCGCGAGCCACGGAGGTTCACACTAATGACTGACGCAACCCTGAGCTTCGAAGAGGCCATGGAGAAGTACGATCCCGTCCTGGGGTTCGAGGTCCACGTGGAACTCAACACCAAGACCAAGATGTTCTCCTCCGCGCCCAACGTCTTCGGCGACGAGCCCAACACCAACGTCAACGAGGTGGACCTCGGCATGCCCGGCGTCCTGCCCGTGGTCAACAAGACCGCGATCGAATCCTCGATCAAGATCGGCCTCGCGCTGAACTGCAAGATCGCCGAGACCTGCCGCTTCGCCCGGAAGAACTACTTCTACCCGGACACCCCGAAGAACTTCCAGACCTCCCAGTACGACGAGCCCATCGCGTACGACGGCTACCTGGACATCGAGCTCTCCGACGGCACCGTCTTCCGCGTCGAAATCGAGCGCGCCCACATGGAAGAGGACGCCGGCAAGCTGACCCACATGGGGGGCGCCACCGGCCGCATCCAGGGCGCGGACTACTCCCTGGTGGACTACAACCGCTCCGGTGTGCCGCTCGTCGAGATCGTCACCAAGCCGATCGAGGGCGCCGGCAGCCGCGCGCCCGAACTCGCCAAGGCCTATGTGGCCGCCGTCCGCGAGATCGTCAAGAACCTGGGCGTCTCGGACGCCAAGATGGAACGCGGCAATGTCCGCTGCGACGCCAACGTCTCGCTGCGCCCGCACGGCCGCGAACGCTTCGGCATCCGCTCCGAGACCAAGAACGTCAACTCGCTGCGCGCCGTCGAACACGCTGTCCGCTACGAGATCCAGCGCCACGCCGCCGTCCTGGATTCCGGGGAGCCGGTCATCCAGGAAACCCGGCACTGGCACGAGGACACCCGGACCACGACCTCGGGCCGGGCCAAGTCCGACGCCGACGACTACCGCTACTTCCCGGAACCGGACCTCGTCCCGATCACCGCGTCCCGCGAGTGGGTCGAGGAGCTGCGCGCCACGCTGCCCGAGCCGCCGGCCGCCCGCCGCAAGCGCCTGCAGGCCGACTGGGGCTACTCCGACCTGGAGTTCCGCGACGTCGTCAACGCCGGCGTCATGGACGAGATCGAGGAAACCATCGCCGCCGGCGCCACCCCCACGGTGGCCCGCAAGTGGTGGATGGGCGAGATCGTGGGGCGCGCCAAGAACGCCGACGTCGATCCCGGCCAGCTCGGCGTCAACCCGGCCACCATCGTGGAACTGAACAAGATGGTGGAAGAGGGCAAGATCAACAACAAGATGGCCTCCGAGGTCCTCGACGGCGTGCTTGCTGGCGAAGGCACCCCGGCGGAGATCGTTGAAAAGCGCGGCCTCGCCGTGGTCTCCGACGACGGCCCCCTGCTCGAAGCCATTGACGCGGCCCTCGCCGCGCAGCCCGACGTCGCGGACAAGATCCGCGGCGGCAAGGTCCAGGCGATCGGTGCGATCGTCGGCGGCGTCATGAAGGCCACCCGCGGGCAGGCCGACGCCGGCCGCGTCCGCGAACTGATCCTTCAGCGCCTCGGCGTCGAAGGCTAAGCGCCCCCGCCCTGCCCAACTGGCTCGCAGTTGTGGCCGTTTTGAGCGCTCAAAACGGCCACAACTGCGAGCTACTTGGGTTAAGCGGACGAATCAGGTGACCAGTTCGGTCATGATGGTCTGCAGTGCTTCGCAGACCATCATGACCGATGTGCGTTTAAGGTTCTCCGGCCTGGCGAGGACATCGATCCTGCGCCGGGTGCTGATGCCTTCCAGCGGCCGCAGCACGATGCCCGGATTCAGCACGGGCCGCGCCGTGTACCGGGGCAGCAGGCCGATCACGCCGCCGGCCGCGACGAGAGCCGCCACGGTCGAATAGTCGTTGATCCGGTGCACAATATTCAGCTCCCGGCTGGAGACGGCCGCGACGGCGGACAGCACGTCGGCGGGGGAGTAGCCGGCGCGGCTGGTCACCCACGGTTCGCTGACGACGTCGTCCGCCGTCACCGCGCGCTGGCCGGCCAGCCGGTGCCCGGCCGGCAGCGCGACGTCCAGCGGCTCATGCGCGAGCGGGATCACCGCGACGCGCTCCTCGGGCCACCGCGGGCTGTGATCCATCCGGTGCGCCAGCACAAGGTCATAGCGCGCCGTCAGGGCCGGGAAATCCTGCTGGGCCACGTCCTCGTCCGAAAGTAGGATCCGCGGCTGTCCGGGTGCGTCCAGGAGCCGGGCCAGCGGCGCGAAGAGCGCCTGCCCGGCGCTGTGGAAACCGCTGAGCGTCACCGGCGCGACGGGCGAGCCGTGATAGGCGCCGATCGCCATCTTCGCGTCCGCCATCGCGCTCACGACGGCGGCCCCGGCGTCCGCGAGCACCTGTCCGGCCTCCGTCAGCACCAGGTTCCGGCCCTCCTTGCGGGTCAGCGGAACCTCCACGGTCTTCTGCAGCGCGGCCAGCTGCTGGGACACGGCCGAGGGCGTCACGAGGAGGGTTTCGGCGACGGCCTTGACGCTGCCCAGGGCGCCGAGCTCACGCAACATCTCCAGCTGGTGGATTTCCATGCCAGCCATTCTATGCAACAGCAACTTCTAAATCGTCGATTGAGAAGAATTCGGTTGTGCTAATGCTTTTTCGGTGGGTCTAATGGGGTGAGTTGTCCCACATGCCCGCGCCGCACAGCGGAATAGACCGGGCGGGGCACTACACGCGGAGCAAAACACAGTTAGGAAAGTCCATGAAGGCTCTCTACAAGGCCGGTGCCCACGCAGGATTCGAACTCGTCGACCGCCCGGAGCCCGAGGCCGGCCCGGGTGACGTCAAGATCCGGGTCATGACCACCGGCATCTGCGGCACGGACCTGCACATCCAGTCCTGGGACGCCTGGGCGCAGGGCATCATCAACGCCCCGTTGATCGCCGGCCACGAGTTCTACGGCGAGGTCGTGGAGATCGGCGAGGACGTCCTGGACGTCAAAGTGGGGGACCGTGTCTCCGGCGAGGGCCACATCGTGTGCGGAATCTGCCGCAACTGCCGCGCCGGCCGCAAGCAGATGTGCATCAACACCGTCAGCGTCGGCGTCCAGCGCGACGGCGCCTTCGCCGAGTACGTGGTGATCCCCGAGACCAACGTCTGGGTCCACCAGGATCCCTCCGTCACCCCGGAACTGGGCGCCATCTTCGACCCCTTCGGCAACGCCGTCCACACCGCCCTGAGCTTCCCGCTGGTCGGCGAGGACGTCCTGATCACCGGCGCCGGGCCCATCGGGCTCATGGCCATCGCCGTCGCCCGGCACGCCGGCGCCCGCAAGATCGCCATCACCGACGTCTCCGCTCCCCGGCTGGAACTGGCCCGGAAGCTCGGCGTCGACCTCGCGATCGACGTCTCGAAAATGCGGGTCAAGGACGCCCAGCGCGAACTCGGGATGCGCGAAGGCTTTGACATCGGCATGGAAATGTCGGGACACCCCACCGCGCTGCCTGAGATGATCGACAACATGAACCACGGCGGCCGGATCGCAATGCTGGGACTGCCCAGCCAGTCCATCGACATCGACTGGGGCAAGGTGGTCACGCACATGCTGACCATGAAGGGCATCTACGGCCGCGAAATGTTCGAGACCTGGTACGCGATGAGCGCCATGCTCTCCTCCAACCCGGTCCTGCACGCCAACATTTCCGCCGTCGTCACCGACTCGCTGCCCGCCACCGACTGGGAAAAAGGCTTCGAGGTTGCCCGCGCCGGCGTCGGGGGCAAAGTGGTCCTTGACTGGACCGTCTTCTAGGCCGCCCTCTCCGGGCCGCCGCTTTCCAGGCGCCCCTTTCCGAACCAGCATTTCGCCCCCGCATCCAACCAGCTGAGGAGCCAACCCATGTATTCGACCATCAAGGACCAGCTGCAGCACGAACTCGACGAGATCCGCAGCGCCGGACTGTTCAAGACCGAGCGGCACATCGACTCGCCGCAGGCCAACCACATCAAAGCCGGGCAGATCGGGGAGTCCAGCGCGGACGTCCTGAACTTCTGCGCCAACAACTACCTCGGCCTCGCGGACCACCCGGAGATCATCGCCGCCGCCAAGGCCGCGATGGACGAGCGCGGCTTCGGCATGGCCAGCGTCCGCTTCATCTGCGGCACCCAGGACCTGCACCTGAACCTGGAAAAGCGTGTCTCGACGTTCCTCGGAACCGAGGACACCATCCTGTTCTCCAGCTGTTTCGACGCCAACGGCGGAGTCTTCGAATCCCTCTTCGGCCCGGAGGACGCCGTCATCTCCGACGCCCTGAACCACGCGTCCATCATCGATGGCATCCGGCTCTGCAAGGCCCAGCGCTTCCGCTACGCCAACCAGGACATGGCGGACCTCGAATCGAAGCTGGTCGAGGCCACCACACAGGAGAACCCGGCCCGCCGCAAGATCATCGTCACGGACGGCGTCTTCTCGATGGACGGCTTCCTGGCCCCGCTCGAAGCGATCTGCGACCTCGCCGAAAAGTACGACGCCATGGTCATGGTGGACGACTCCCACGCGGTGGGCTTCATGGGCGCCTCCGGTGCGGGCACCCCCGAACACGCCGGCGTCTCGGACCGCGTGGACATCTACACGGGAACTTTCGGCAAAGCCCTCGGCGGCGCCTCCGGCGGCTACGTCTCCGGGCGCCGCGAGGTCATCGCCATGCTCCGCCAGAAGGCCCGCCCTTACCTGTTCTCCAACTCGCTGGCCCCGGCCATCGTCGCGGCCACGCTCAAGGCACTGGACCTCGTGGAGAACTCCGGTGAACTGCGCACCAAGCTCTTCGCCAACGCGGAACTGTTCCGCAACCGCATGAGCGAGGAAGGCTTCGAACTTCTCCCCGGTGAACACGCGATTGTTCCGGTCATGTTCGGCGACGCCGTCATGGCGGCCAAGGTGGCCGACGCTATGCTCCACAACGGCGTCTTCGTCACGGCATTCAGCTACCCGGTGGTGCCCAAGGGCGCGGCCCGCATCCGCGTCCAGCTCTCCGCCGCGCACAGCGACGAAGACGTCGAGGCCTGCGTTCAGGCGTTCGTCCGGAGCCGGGCCGCCGTCGCGGCCTAGAAAACGGGCTACGGGGTGCGGCGCCCCTGACTGCGCCGCACCCCGTGCCGTAACCCGAGTCTCTCCCCGTGCCGCGGCTCCGTCTGCAAGGATGGGACCATGTCAGCAACTTACGATGTCGTGATTGTCGGCGGAGGCATCGCCGGCCTGTCCCTTGCCTCCGCCTTGGCCGGGCGCTGCAGCGTGGCCCTGGTGGAGGCCGAGCAGACCCTGGCGTACCACACCTCGGCCCGCTCGGCCCGGCAGCTGATCCCCAGCTACGGCCCGCCCGTCGTCCAGGAACTCACGGTCCGGACGCTGGAGCTGATCGCCGCCGGCGACCTCGAACGTCCGGCACCGGTGCTCACGCCGCGCGGCTTCATGCTGATCGGCGACGACGCCACCGTCCGGGCCGAAGCCAGCGGCCACATGCACCGGATCACCCATGCCGAGGCGCTGGAACTGTGCCCTGTCCTGGTTCCGGAATCCTTCAGCGCCGCCGGCCTGGACACCGGATCCTTCGCCTGCAACGCCCCGATACTGCTCGAGGACCACCGTCGGCGGGCCGAAGCCGGCGGCGTGGACATCATCACCGGGGCCAGGGTCCATTCGGCTCAGCGCCTGGGCACCGGCTGGGAACTCGGCGCCGGACAGGAAGGCTTCGAGGCCGCCGTCGTTGTCAATGCGGCCGGCGCCTGGGCGGACGAGCTCGCGGTCCTCAGCGGCGTCGAGAAGCTCGGCCTCCAGCCGTACCGCCGCACCGCCGCGATCGTCGACGTCGGGCATCCCCTCCCGGCAACCTGCCCCATGGTGGCGGCGGCCGATGACAGCTTCTATTTCCGGCCCGACGACGGCCAGGTCCTGATCTCGCCCGCGGAACACGTCCCGAGCGGAGCCGAAGACGCCCGGCCCTACCCCGGCGACATCGAAGGTCTCGTCGCCCGGCTCAACACGATCACGACGCTCGGGATCCGCGGCGTCAGCAAAGCCTGGACCGGTCTGCGGACCGAAGCCGCGGACGGTGTCCCGGTGGTGGGATTCGACGCCGAGGCCACCGGATTCTTCTGGCTCGCCGGGCAGGGCGGCTACGGCTTCCAGACGTCCTCGGCGATCGCGGAACTGGCCGCCGGGCTGATCCTGGCCGGGCAGGGTGCCACCGCTTCCGGCACGGCCGCAGGCACGGCCGCGGAGACCAGTCCGGCATCCCGGACAGCGGAGGCGCTGGCCGCGACCCGCTGGTCCATCCGGCGCTGAAGAATGGATCCATGAGCACCCTGATCACCAACATCGCCGAACTCATGACCCAGGACGCGGAACACCGCGTCCTCCGCGACGCGGCGGTGGTGATCGAGGGGGAGCGGATATCCTGGCTGGGTCCCGCGGCCGGCGCGCCGGCGGCGGACGAAGCCGTGGACGCCGGCGGCCGGGCGCTCCTGCCGGGCTGGGTCGATTCCCACACCCACCTGATTTTCGCGGGGGACCGCACGGCCGAATTCGAGGCCCGGATGGCAGGGGAGAGCTACAGCGCCGGCGGGATCGCCGTGACCACCGGCGCCACCCGGAGCACTAGCGACTTCGAGCTCACCCGGCTGGCGATGGGCCGCATCGCGGAAGCCGTCTCTCAGGGCACCACCTACCTCGAGACCAAAACGGGCTACGGCCTGGACGTCGAGAACGAGGCCCGCAGCGCCCGGATCGCCTCCACGGTCGCGGACGAGGTCACCTACCTCGGAGCGCACCTCGTGCCCGCCGGCATGGACGCCGAGGACTACACGGAGCTGGTCTGCGGGCCGATGCTCGCCGCGGTTCTGCCCTACGTACGCTGGGCCGATGTGTTTTGCGAGCAGGGCGCCTTCAACGAGGACCAGTCCCGCCGGGTGCTGCAGGCCTGCAAGGACGCCGGGCTGGGACTGCGGGTCCACGGCAACCAGCTCGGCGAAGGCCCGGGCGTCCGGCTGGCCGTGGAATTCGGCGCCGCGAGCGTGGACCACGTGAACTACCTTTCGGCCGCGGACATCGACGCCCTCGCCGGCAGCTGGTCCGGCTGGCAGGACGCCGGCGGCACCGGTTCTCAGGTCACCGGCGCCCAGGGGAAGGGACAGCGCGGCACCGTCGCGACGTGCCTGCCGGCCTGCGACCTATCCACCCGGCAGCCGCTGGCCCCCGGAAGGGAACTGCTCGACGCCGGCGTGCAGCTCGCGTTGGCCTCCAACTGCAACCCGGGTACGTCCTACACGAGCTCGATGGCGTTCTGTGTCACCACTGCCGTGCTGCAGATGCGGCTCAGCGTCCACGAGGCGGTGCGCGCGGCAACCTACGGCGGCGCGCTGGCCCTGGGGCGGGAGTCCGGGAACGACGTCGACGGCGAACGCGCCGTGGGCTCGATCGCCGTCGGACACCGGGCGGACCTGCACCTGCTCAACGCGCCCTCGGCCACGCACCTGGCCTACCGGCCCGGCATTCCGCTCACCCGCGCCGTGTGGCGCGCAGGGGTCGCCCAGGCAGTGCGGTAGTCCGGGCCGGACCGTCTAGAAGAACGGCTAGAAGAACATCGGCGGGGCGTCCAGGACGGTCTCGTCCACGCGCCTCTTTTCCCACTGCGTGAACGGCTTGTCGAGCTCGTACTTGCCCCGCGCGGTGCGCAGCAGGGTGCGGACCTCGGCGTTCTCCGGGTTGTTCAGGGATTCGAAGTACTCCACCGACCAGTGGAACCAGCGCATGCAGAAGAGGCGCATGGTCAGCCCGTGGGTCACGAACAGCGCGTTCGGGGCATAGCTGGGCTTTGACCAGTGCCGGTAGAGGGTCTCCATGAAGGAGGAAATCCGGTCATACACATCGGAGCCGGACTCGCCCTCGCGGAAGCGGTAGAAGAAGTGGCCGTAGGCGTTGCGGAGCTCCTTTTGGTCCTCGATGTCGCCGGCGATCTGAAAGTTGGCCCAGTCCTGCTCCCGCAGCCGCGGTTCCTCGATCACCCGTTCCACGAGCGGGCCGAGGTTGAGCGCCTCGAGGGTCTGGTAGGCACGCAAGTACGGGGAAACATAGACGCACACCGGGCGGCCGTCCAGTTGGCGCCGGATCTCCTCACCGGCCGCCGTCGCCTGCTCCAGCCCCAGCGGCGTCAGCGGAATCCGGTAGTCCGGAACACGGTTGTAGATCGAGGTGTCGGCATTGGCGGCGGACTGGCCGTGCCGGATCATGATGATTTTCCGGGGCGCACTCATAAACCCCAAGCATAGGGCTCCCGGAAGCGGGTGCCGCAGGCAAAACCCCGCACGGCCGCCACCGCCCGGGCAACAGGTGGGGCACCAGCAAACTATCGGCAACGGCAGGCAAGATAGGAACATGTTGGTTCCCTCCCGCCGTCGGCTGCGGTTCGAAGTGTTGATTGTCCTGGGACTGTCGCTGGGGCAGTCCGCGGTGTACTCCGTGGTGCAGCTGCTGGACAAGATGACCACGGCGCCGCTGGCCCAGGGCACGTCGACGCTGAACCGTTCGCAGAGCACGCGCGAATACTTCGACCTCACCTACCAGCTACTGGACATCCTCTTCGCCCTGGTCCCGGTGGCCCTGGTGATCTACTTCCTCACCGAGCGCTGGCCGGCCGGAGAACACGGCACCTCGGCGTTCCGGAGGATCGGCTTCAACTTCGCCCGTCCCGGCAAGGACCTCCTGCAGGGACTGGGACTCGCCGCCGCCATCGGGATCCCGTCCCTGGCGCTCTACGCCGCCGGCCGGGCGCTGGGGATCACGACGGCGATCATCCCCAGCGCCCTGGACGCCTACTGGTGGACGGTGCCGGTGCTGGTCCTGTCCGCGATCCGGCACGGGATCGTGGAGGAAGTGATTGTGGTGGGCTATCTCCTGGACCGGCTCGGGAAGCTGGGCTGGAGCACGCCGGCGGCCATCGCCGCCAGCGCCCTCCTTCGCGGCAGCTACCACCTGTACCAGGGGTTCGGGCCGTTCATCGGCAACGCGGTGATGGGCGTGGTCTTCGCCCTGGTCTACACCCGCACCAAGCGCGTGATGCCCCTCGTGATCGCCCACGCCATCCTGGATACCGTGGCGTTCGTGGGATTCAGCCTGTTCGGCAAGGCCGTGGGCCTGGGCTGACGGCCCCGGGCAGACGGGCCTCCGCCCGGGCCGGACAGCCGCAGGCGCCCTTAAAATAGTATCGGCCGCCATCTCGCGGGTGACATCATTGGCACCCGCGGGATGGCGGCCGAAGTGTGGGGCAGGCGGAGCGTTAGATCGTGACGGCCCCGGAGGCGGTCTCGAAGGTGACGGAGAGGATTCCGGGCGTTCCGTGCGGCGCGAGCCAGTTCACGGCCACGTCTTCCAGAGGCTTTTCCACGGGCTCGCCAAGCCATTCCGTGACGCGCTCTGCCGAACCGGCAATGGTCAGCGCGGACATCTTGACGTCGCTTGCGTAGGCGTTGGAGGGGTGAAGCTCCGGGTCGCCCTCCCACTTGAGCATGTAGGGCACCTGCGGGTCGGCGATGAGGCCCAGGATGCCGATCTGCTTCCAGACCAGTTCGCGGCCGTCGGGGAACTTCCGGTTGCCGTTCACGGCGGCGCGGCCCAGCCGCTCCTCGAACGGGCCGAGGTCGTCAACCTCGACGCACCAGCCCATCCAGCCGCCGCCGGCCTCGGAGCGTGCCCGGACTGCCTGGCCGAAGGGGGCCTTGTCCGATGCCGGGTGGTTCAGGACCTCCACGACCTCTACATACTTGTGTCCCGCTAGCGGGATAATCATGTTGCGTGTCCCGAAACGGGGGTGCACTCCACCCTTCACGGCTTCGACGCCGAGGGCAGACGCAATACGTTCAGTGGTGGCTGCCAAGCCATCGTGTTCACAGGCGTAAGAAACGTGATCCATGCGCATGCCCTCATCTTGGCACTTTGTGATGGACCTCTCAGCTTAGGCTTGCCTTACCGTCATGGGATGTTTGCAGGCCAGCGTGCCCGTCGTCGTCATGTTCGTCATAAAGCTATCCAGCGGCCTGCCGCCATTCCTAGACTGAAGCAAGGTCATGAGTGCCAGCGCACAGCCCCGGCTTGCTGGCCGGCAACCCTCGTATCGCGGTGGGGTGCCCCGGGTGAAGACCTGGCCGTCCGGCGCCCGCCGGAGGGCAAGCGCGGCGCCCGTGCCGGCCCGGGCCGATGGCCCCGGGCGGTGCTGTGCCCAGTCCCGACAGGAGCAACAATGTCCACTGCCTGGTCCTTCGAAACCCGCCAGATCCACGCCGGCCAGGAGCCGGACTCCGCCACCGGCGCCCGGTCCCTCCCGATCTACCAGACGACGTCGTTCGTGTTCCCAAGCGCCGAAAGTGCCGCGAACCGCTTCGCCCTCGCCGAACTTGCCCCCATCTACACCCGGATCGGCAACCCCACGCAGGACGCGGTGGAACAGCGCGTGGCCAGCCTCGAAGGCGGCCTCGCTGCCCTGCTGCTCAGCTCCGGCCAGGCCGCCGAGACCTTCGCGATCCTCAACATCGCCGAGGCCGGCGACCACGTGGTCGCCAGCCCCAGTCTCTACGGCGGCACCTACAACCTGCTCGCCCACACGCTGAAGAAGTTCGGCATCTCCGTGACCTTCGTCGCGGACCCCGACAACCTGGACCAGTGGCGCGAGGCCGTCCGGCCCAACACGAAGCTGTTCTTCGGCGAAGTGGTCTCCAACCCCCGCCAGGACGTGCTGGACATCGAGGGCGTGTCCAAGGCGGCCCACGAGGCCGGCGTGCCCCTGATTGTCGACAACACCCTGTCCACCCCCTACCTCATCCGGCCGATCGAGTGGGGCGCGGACATCGTGGTCCATTCCGCCACCAAGTACCTCGGCGGCCACGGCGCCGCGATCGCCGGCGTGATCGTGGATTCGGGCAAGTTCGACTTCGGCAAGGACCCCGAGCGGTTCCCCGGCTTCAACACCCCGGACCCCACCTACAACGGACTGGTCTACGCCCGCGACCTCGGCGCCGGCGGCGCGCTCGGGGCCAACCTCTCCTACATCCTCAAGGCCCGGGTCCAGCTCCTGCGCGACCTCGGCTCCGCCGTGTCCCCGTTCAACGCCTTCCTCATCGCCCAGGGTATCGAGACCCTTAGCCTGCGGGTTGAACGCCACGTGGCCAACGCCACCAAGGTGGCCGAATGGCTGGAGGCTCGGGACGACGTCGAATCCGTCGCCTACGCCGGGCTGCCGTCCAGCCCCTGGTACGAGCGCGGGCGCAAGTACGGGCCCAAGGGGACCGGCGCCGTCGTCGCGTTCAACATCGCCGGGGGAGCGGAGGCAGGCAAACGCTTCGTCGATGCCCTCGAGCTGCACTCGCACGTCGCCAACATCGGTGACGTCCGCTCCCTCGTGATCC
Organism: Arthrobacter sp. ok909; assembly: GCF_900104405.1. Classification (NCBI taxonomy): domain Bacteria; kingdom Bacillati; phylum Actinomycetota; class Actinomycetes; order Micrococcales; family Micrococcaceae; genus Arthrobacter; species Arthrobacter sp. ok909. Next base: position 52,631 of record NZ_FNJS01000003.1, read on the forward strand.
ACCCGGCGTCGACCACGCACAGCCAGCTCTCGACCGAGCAGCAGGCCGTGGCGGGCGTGAACCCCGGCCTGGTGCGGCTCTCGGTCGGACTGGAACACATTGACGACATCCTCGCGGACCTCGACGCCGGATTCCGCGCGGCCAAGAGCGCGTAGCTCCACCGGACAACCGGCGGCCGGCCTCCCGCGGACGGGGAGTGCCGGCCGCCGGCTGTCACACGGAAGTCACAATCTTCGTCATTTCCGCACGCTGTTTCGTACACTCATACAAGGTCATGAGTGCCAGCGACAGCCCCGGCTTGCTGGCCGGCAACCCTCCATTTGCGGCGGGGTGCCCCGGGTGAAGACCTGGCCTGCCGGTCAGCTGACGGCAGGCAAGCGCGAAGTTAGGTCCTCATATGACGATTGCCGTCACCCGCAGCGGTGAACCCGAAACCAAACCAACCCGGAACTCCGTTTCCGCCAGCCCCGCCGCCCAAGCGGCCAGGGTACCGGACGGGACCGTCCAGTACCTCGGGATCGGGGACCTGCAGCTCGAATCCGGGGTCCAGCTGCCGGACGTGGTCCTCGGCTATGAGACGTGGGGGACCCTGAATGCCGATGCCTCCAACGCCGTCCTCATTGAACATGCCCTGACCGGCGACACCCATGTGACCCGCGGCGCCAGCGAGGAACCCGGCTGGTGGGAACAATTGGCCGGACCCGGGGCCCCCGTGGACACGGACAAGTACTTCGTCGTATCGATAAACATCCTGGGCGGCTGCTACGGCTCCACGGGACCCTCCACGCCGGCCCCTGACGGCCGCCCCTGGGGATCGAGGTTCCCGCTCGTGACACTCCGGGACACGACCGCCGCCGAGGCGCGGCTGGCCGATGCCCTGGGCATCGACAGCTGGTACGCCGTGCTGGGCGGTTCGCTCGGCGGCGCGCGCGCCCTTGAGTGGGCCGTGACCTACCCCTCGCGGGTCCGCCGCTGCGCCGTGATTTCCGTCGGCGCCAGCAGCACCGCCGAACAGATTGCCTTCGCGCAGGCCCAGACCCTGGCCATCCGCCAGGACCCGAACTTCAACGGCGGGGACTACTACGGCGGCCCGGAACCCGAAGCGGGGCTCGCCCTCGCCCGCCGGATCGCGCACATCACCTACCGCTCTGCGGCCGAGCTCGACGGCCGGTTCGGCCGGAACGCCCAGGAGTCCGAGGCGCCCCTGGCGGCCGGATCGCTGGCCGGGCGCGGACGCTATCAAGTCGAAAGCTATCTGGACCACCAGGGCAACAAGCTGGTCCGGCGTTTTGATGCCAACAGCTACATCGCCATCACCGAGGCGCTCATGAGCCACGACGTCTGCCGCGGGCGCGGAAGCCTCCGGGACTCCCTGGCCCCGGCCACGGCCGAGTTCCTGGTGGCGGCCGTGGACTCGGACCGCCTGTACTTCCCCGCCCAGTCCCGTGCACTGGCCGAGGCTCTGCCGGGGGGCCCCGAGCTGCACATCATCGAGGCGCCGATCGGCCACGACGGCTTCCTCACCGAAATCGGGCAGCTCAGCGGCCAGTTGCGGAGCAATTTCTTCGCCTAGCAGCCGCTCATGGCTGTGCATTTTTGCAGATGCTCTCTGCACGAATGGTCGTTGTGGCTCACGGCACCGGGACCCATACTCGTTGAGAATAACGCTGTGTGTGCTAACTCACACAACATCTCAGCCCAATGGTCCACAGGGTGTCGAGGGCGACACCGAAGGAGTTCTCATGAGCACGGAAAACGCTGCTGCGACGCGCGCAGGCGAGCCCGACGTCAAGACGTCCGGCCTGAAGAAGGTGGTGGCGGCCTCCATGGCCGGCACCGTGGTGGAATGGTACGAATTCTTCCTCTACGCATCCGCGGCCACGCTGGTCTTCGGCAAGGCCTTCTTCCCGAATTCGCAGACCGAACTGGACGGAATCCTCGCGGCGTTCCTCACGTACGCCGTCGGCTTCGTTGCCCGCCCGATCGGCGGGATGGTCTTCGGCCACTTCGGCGACAAGTTCGGCCGCAAGCAGCTGCTCCAGCTCAGCATCATCCTGGTGGGCGTGTCCACGTTCCTGATGGGCTGCCTGCCCACCTTCGCGCAGATCGGCTACTGGGCCCCGGCGCTGCTGGTCTTCCTGCGCTTCGCCCAGGGCTTCGCGGTCGGCGGGGAATGGGGCGGCGCCGTCCTGCTCGTCGCTGAGCATAGCCCCAGCAAGTCCCGCGGCTTCTGGGCCAGCTGGCCGCAGTCCGCTGTTCCGCTCGGCAACCTCTTCGCCACCGCGGTGCTGTTCATCCTGTCCTCCGTGCTGTCTTCGGCGGACTTCCTTAGCTGGGGCTGGCGGGTCGCCTTCTGGCTCTCCGCCGTGATCGTCCTCATCGGCTACTACATCCGCACCAAGGTCAGCGACGCCCCGATCTTCCTGGAAGCACGCAAGGAAGTTGAGGCAGGCCACAAGGGCTACGGCGTTGCCGAGGTCTTCCGCCGCTACCCCCGCGGCGTGTTCACCGCGATGGGCCTGCGCTTCGCGGAGAACATCCTGTACTACCTCGTGGTCACCTTCTCTATCACCTACCTCAAGACGGTGGTCCATGCCGACACCGCCCGGATCCTGCTGCTCCTGCTCGTGGCCCACTTCATCCACTTCTCCGTGGTGCCCATGGTCGGCCGGCTCTCGGACAGGGTGGGCCGCAAGCCCGTCTACATGGCCGGCGCCGTTCTGGGTGCGACCTGGGGCTTCTTCGCCTTCCCGATGATGGACACCGGAAACGATCTGATCATCCTCGCCGCGGTCATCATCGGCCTGCTCTTCCACGCCCTGATGTACGCCGGGCAGCCGGCCATCATGGCCGAGATGTTCCCGACCCGGATGCGGTACTCCGGCGTGTCCCTCGGTTACCAGGTGACCTCGATCGTGGCCGGTTCGCTCGCGCCGATCATCGCCGTCGCGCTGCTGAGCCAGTACAAGTCCTCCGTCCCGGTGGCCATCTACCTCCTGATCGCCTGCGCGGTCACCGCCGTCGCCGTGTTCTTCCTCAAGGAGACCCGCGGCGTCTCGCTCCACGACGTCGACGCCGCCGACGCCCAGGGCACCGCAGACCTCCTCGCCGCCGGCAAACGGTAAGCCGCCGGTCCCGGGAAACAGGGCCCGGGGAAACCTGTTGAAGGGACGGCGGCCCGGATTCGCGCACGGCGCGGATCCGGGCCGCCGGCGTTAACGCTGCTCATGATCTCCGCAGTGCTTGGGGCGCGGGGATTAGAGTGGGCAGGCAGGCAAGCCCAGGATCCGGGAGGCATTGTGACCACGCTCGTCAACCGACCCAACACGGCACTGGTCGTGGTGGACATGCAGCTCGGCGTCGTCGCGGGGGCCTACCGCCGCGACGACGTCGTTGCGACCATCGCCGCCCTCGTGAAGAGGGCACGCGACGCCGGCGTGGACGTCATCTGGGTGCAGCACGGCGGCGGGGAGCTCCCGCGGGGCAGCGACGCCTGGCAGTACGTGCCCGAGCTCGCGCGGCGTGATGCGGAGCCGCTTGTGCCCAAGGAGTACAGCGACGCCTTCGAGGCTACGGACCTGGAGTCCGTGCTGGCAGAGCGCGGCATCGGCCGCTTCTTCATGGCCGGCGCGCAGACGGACGAGTGCATTCGCTCGACCCTCCACGGCGGGATAACCCGAGGCTACGACGTCACGCTGGTCGCGGACGCCCACACCACCGAGGACCTGAGCGAATATGGCGCGCCGGCGCCGGAACTCGTGGTGGCCCACACCAATCTGTACTGGCAGCACCACAAGGCTCCGGGGCGGACGGCCGGAACCGTCAACGCGGCCGATATCGACTTCGCCAGCTTCTTGTGTGCCTAGCCCTTCATGATTTCAGCGCGCTGGGACATGTAGTCCTCCATGGACAGCTTGCCGTCGCTATACTGCTGGTCCAGCTCGGCGAGCTTGCGGGCCCGGTAACCCTGCGGGGCCGACGGCGTCCGGGGCGCCTGCGGCTGCCCTGCGCCCGGGGCGGGTTCGTGCCGCTGCGGCTGAGGCGGGTGGTTTAGGTACTCCGGGCTGTCCTCGTAGGGAACGGGCGATCCGTAGCCGGCCGGCCCCGGATACTGCTGTCCGGGGTACGGCTCGGTCGGGAACGGCTGGTCCGGGAACCGCGGGCCCGGATACGGCTGGCCCGGGATCTGCCCGCCCGGATACGGCTGGCCCGGGTTCTGCGGGTTCGGGTACTGCTGGCCGGGATACGGCTGGTTGGCTCCTCCGGGCTGCTTCGGCGCGCCCAGTTGGCCGAAGCCGCCAAAGTAGTCCTGCTGCGTGTACCCGTCCCGCGGCTGGTTGTTCTGGTTTGGCGGGTTGCCTTGGTTTCCGGGGAACCCGCCGAACTGGCCCGGCATGTTCTGGTTCCGGCCGCGGACGGACCTCCGGTAGAGGCGCACTCCCATGGGAATCAGGAACGACAACACAATGATCCAGAAGAACATACTGCTCACGGTACGGGGCCTTTCAGCTGCTGGGCCTCTTCACTTGCGGGGCCTGAGGAGTGTGCCTCCAGCTTAGGCCCCGCAGGCTCAGGACCGTACCGCGTCCTCCGTGCCCGGCGGGCCTTCGCCCGAGCCCAGCGGTACGCCTGGCCCGAACACCGGCCCCGGCAGGGGCCGCTTGGCCGTCACGCCGTCGCCCGAGGAACGGTGCCGCAGCCGACGCACCACCCACGGAACAAAATACTCCCGGGCCCACACAAGGTCCCCGCTGCGGGCCTCCCGCCAACTGCGCTGCGGCATCGGTTTGGGGGCGAGCGGCTCCAGGGTGTGTTCGACGTTCAGCGAATCCAAGACCATCGCCGCAATCGTATGGTGGCCCAACGGCGAAAAGTGCAGCCGGTCAACGTCCCACATCTGCGGATCATTAAGCTGGCGCAGAGACCACATGTCCGCGATCACGGCGTCGTGGCGCGCGGCGATCGTGCGCAGGTTTTCGTTGTAGATGGCCACCTTGCTGCGGATCCGGCCGAGCACCGTGGAGCCTGTGTCCGGGCCGTTGAAAAGGACCACGGTGGCGCCCCCCAGGCTCAGGATCTGCACCACCGAGTCCAGCTTTTCGGCCAGCACGTCCGGATCCCCGCCCGGGCGGATGAGGTCGTTGCCGCCCGCGGAGAGCGTGATGAGGTCCGGTTTGAGCGACAGGCAGTGCGCCAACTGCTGGTCCACGATCTGCTGCAGGAGCCGGCCGCGGACGGCCAGGTTGGCGTACGCGAAGTCGTTGTGGCCGCGGCTGAGCTCCTCGGCCACCCTGTCGGCCCAGCCCCGGTGGCCGCCCGGGCTCGCCGGCTCCGGATCGCCGATGCCTTCCGTGAACGAGTCGCCCATGGCCACGTAACGGGTCCACGGGTGGGTCACAACGGTGTCCGCCGACGTCTCCGGGGAATTTTCCATGGCTTCGGTTTCGCTCACCTTCTTATCCTGCACTCTTCCTGTCAAGCTACGCCACCGTAGGTTGTTACCGCCGGGTAACTGTAAGAATGGTTCCATGACTCACGCTGATGCCTTCCCCGCCCCTGTCGTCGAATGGTCCAAGCCGGAGCAGGAACGTGCGGGCAAACCGCTGATTGTCCTGCTCCACGGCTACGGCGCCAACGAACAGGATCTGCTCAGCCTGGCGGACCTGCTCCCGCAGGAATTCGCGGTAGCCTCCGTGCGCGCCCCGATCGCCATGGGACCGGGCTTCACCTGGTTCCCGCTGACGGCGTCCATCGACTATTCGCTCGAGGCCGTCAAGGCCGCCGCGGCGTACGTGCAGGACTGGATCGACTCCGTCAAGGCCGACCATCCCTCGGTGACGCTGCTCGGATTTTCGATGGGCATGGCTATGGCCACCACGCTGCTGCGGCAGCGTCCGGCGGACTTCGCCGCCGTCGTCGGGCTTTCAGGTTTTGCCGTCGACGCCGGCGGCGACCTCAGCTTCCGCGATGGCGAACTGGACGGCACCGTGCCGATGTTCTGGGGACGCGACCAGCAGGATCCGGTGATCACCCCGGACAAGATCGAGTTCACCATGGGCTGGGTGCGCAAGCACGTGAAGCTCACCAAGGTCTTGTACACCGGCATGTGGCACGGCATCAACCAGCAGGAAATCGGCCACGTCTCCGAGTTCCTCACGCACGCGGTCCTCAACTCCAGGAACTAGCCGCCCGGACGGCTGGCCGGGGGTAAGCCGGCTAGGATCCTGCGGGCGCGCTGATCCGTACGGTCTGGCCGTTCACGGTGACGGTGTCGCCGTCGTGAAGCTGCCGCCCGCGGCGCTCGTCAATTTCGCCGTTGACCTTGACCAGCCCGTTTTTGATCAGGTCCGCGGCCTCTACACCGTCCTCCACCAAATTCGCGAGCTTCAGCAGCTGGCCCAGCCGGATCATGGTGTCGCGGATGGTGATGTCTTCAATTTCCGGATTGCTCATATAGGCAATGATGCCTGACCTAAGGTGGCACCAATGACGCACACACCCCGGCTCCCGCTCATCGCGGGGCTGCCCATGGCCGTCGCGGCGGGGTTGTTCATACCGTTGCAGGGCCGGATCAACGGCGCGCTCGGGGCGGAGCTCGGCGACGGCATTGGTGCGGCCGTCGTCAGCTTCAGCACCGGGTTGGTGGTGATGGTCGTCATGTCCGTGGCGCTGCCCAAAGGCCGGGCCGGGCTGGCCCGGATCCTGCCGGCCGTGCGCGAACGGCAGTTTCCGCGCTACTACGTCCTGGCCGGCTGCATCGGGGCGCTCTTCGTCTTCGCCCAGTCCTTCACCGTGGCGCTGCTCGGCGTTGCCCTATTCACTGTGGCCGCCGTGACGGGGCAGACCCTCAGCGGGCTGTTGGTGGACCGGATGGGAATCGGGCCCGCGGGGAAGAGGCCGATCACCGGTATCCGCGTGCTCGGCAGCGTGCTCACCGTCGCCGCCGTCGCGTGGGCGGTGTCGCCGAGGTTCAGCGCCGGAGAATCCGTGCTGCAACTGCTTCTTCCCGTGTTGCTGCCGCTTCTGGCCGGGTTCCTGATGAGTTTCCAGCAGGCCATGAACGGCACCGCCACCGTCCACTACGGGTCCCCGATCGCCGCGACCCTCGTGAACTTCATCGCCGGGGCCGTCCTGCTGTGGGCGGCGTGGCTGGTCAAGCTCGCCGTGTCCGGTGCCGGCAATCCGCTGCCGGGGCAGTGGTGGTACTACCTTGGCGGCCCGCTCGGGTGCGTCTTCATCGGCGTCGGCGCCCTCCTGGTCCGCAGCCTGGGCGTGCTGGTCACGGGCCTCGGGATGATCGCCGGGCAGCTGCTGGGATCCCTAGGGCTGGACCTGGTTTTCCCGGTCCCCGGGACCGTCGTCGCGCTGCCCACCGTCCTGGGCACCCTGCTGACGCTCGGTGCCATCATCCTGGCCACCCTGCCTTGGCCGCGGGGCGCGCTGAAGCGGTAGCGGGCCGGTAGGCTTGGAGTTTGCATCGCACTGTTCGTATGACCCCGTCCGGCAACCAGCCGGCGACCCGGGGCTGACGCCGCGGACCGCACCCAGCGGCCCTGTAGAAATTGGAGTTACCATGGCAGCAAAATCCGTCCTCGACCAGATCATTTCCCTCGCCAAGCGACGGGGGTTCGTTTTCCAGGCCGGTGAAATCTATGGTGGCTCGCGTTCTGCCTGGGATTACGGGCCCCTCGGCGCCGAGCTCAAGGAAAACATCAAGCGCCAGTGGTGGCAGTCCGTGGTCCGCGGCCGCGAAGACGTCGTAGGCCTCGACTCCTCCGTCATCCTGCCCCGCCAGGTCTGGGAAGCCTCCGGCCACGTCGAGGTCTTCTCCGACCCGCTGGTGGAGTGCCTGTCCTGCCACAAGCGCTACCGCGCGGACCACCTCGAGGAAGAGTACGAGGAGAAGAAGGGCCGTCCTGCCGAAAACGGCCTCAAGGACATCGCCTGCGCCAACTGCGGCACCCGCGGCCAGTGGACCGAGCCCCACGAATTCTCCGGCCTGCTCAAGACCTACCTCGGCCCCGTCGCCAGCGAGGAAGGCCTGCACTACCTGCGGCCCGAAACCGCCCAGGGCATCTTCGTGAACTTCAGCAACGTCCTGACCACCTCGCGGAAGAAGCCGCCGTTCGGCATCGGCCAGATCGGCAAGTCGTTCCGCAACGAGATCACGCCGGGCAACTTCATCTTCCGCACCCGCGAGTTCGAGCAGATGGAAATGGAATTCTTCGTCGAGCCCGGCACCGACGAGCAGTGGCACCAGTACTGGATGAAGGAACGCATGTCCTGGTACACGGGCCTGGGCATCCGCGAAGAGAACCTGCGCTTCTTCGAGCACCCGCTGGAGAAGCTCAGCCACTACTCCAAGGGCACCACGGACATCGAATACCGCTTCGGTTTCCAGGGCTCGGAGTGGGGCGAGCTCGAAGGCATCGCCAACCGCACCGACTTTGACCTCTCCACCCATGCCAAGGCTTCCGGCGCGGACCTAAGCTACTTCAACCAGGCCACCAACGAACGCTACACCCCGTACGTGATCGAGCCTGCGGCCGGCCTCACCCGCTCGTTCATGGCCTTCATGATCGATGCTTACACCGAGGACGAGGCCCCCAACGCCAAGGGCGGGGTGGACATCCGCACGGTGCTCAAGCTGGATCCGCGCCTGGCGCCGGTGAAGGCAGCCGTCCTGCCGCTGAGCCGCAACGAGGACCTGTCCCCGAAGGCCAAGGACCTCGCCGCCCAGCTGCGCAAGAGCTGGAACATCGAGTTCGACGATGCAGGCGCCATCGGCCGCCGCTACCGCCGCCAGGACGAGATCGGCACCCCGTTCTGCATCACCGTGGACTTCGAGACCCTCGAGGACCAGGCCGTCACCATTCGCGAACGCGACACCATGAGCCAGGAACGCGTCTCCCTGGACAAGGTGGAGGGCTACCTGGCCGCGCGGCTGGTCGGCGCCTGATCATGGCCATCGAATACCGGGAATGGCGGGAGGGCGACGACCTCGCGCTGCTGGAAATCTGGGGCGGCCCGGAGACCGTGCAGGCCGGGCAGTTCCGCGGCACGCTGGCGCCCTCGGGCAATGCCCCGTGGCGCCGCTGCATTGTGGCCGAGGACGTCGTCGACGGCGTCGCCATTCCCGTGGCGGCGGCCGTGGTCCACGAGGCCTCGCTGCACCCGGAACGGCTCTGGGCGTATATCGAGGTCGCCCGGGACCACCGCCGCGCCGGCATCGGGTCCACACTGCTGACCATGCTTCGGCACGAGGCCGCCAAGTCGCCGTCGGGAGTGTCCAAGCTCCGCTGCAAGGTGGAGCCGGGCACGCCCGGGGCGGCGTTTGCCGAGGCGGCGGGCATGGCCCCGATCCAGCGCTCCCGCCTGATCATCGTGGACCCGGCGCCGCTGAAACTGCCGGTGTTCGGCGACGGTTCCGAGTCGGCGGCCAGCGACCAGGTCGAAGACCTGGCCACGGGCTCGGTGGAGCTCAGCGACGTCGTTGGCCGGTACTACACGGCCGTGCACACCTGGGACAGCCCGGGGGAGTTGAGCGTTGCCATGGTGCAGCGGTTGTTCCTGGATGACCTCAGCGGCGCCCATGGCGCGATCGTGCTGCGGGCACCCAAAGCCAGTGCCTTCGGGCACGGCATAGCGGCGAGCCGCAAGGGCCGGCTGGAGGGGTTCGCCATCAGCTACGCGCAGGGCACTCCAGGCACCGGAGCCGACGCCGATGGTACCGGTTCTGCCGGGCCCGCTGCGCCTACTGAGGTGTTCCTCGGGCACGAGCCAAAGCTCGGCGAGGACGAGGCCCGCGCAGCCGTGCGCGATCTCCTGGCCCTGATCGCCTACCAGCACCCGGTAATGCTGGAACTGGACGATGCGATGACCGCCCTGCGCGCCGTCGTCGAACCGCTGCTCGAGACCGGCAAAGCCCACGTCCAGGGCTCCGAAACGCTCGTCGTTGCGGACCCGGCCTAGGACTCAAGCCAACTGACCCGCAGCACTGACCCGCAGCACTGACCCGCAGCGCGTTGTGACCCGTGAAAACGACACACGTGCTGCGGGTCAGCCCGGTTAACGGGCCTGTCAGCTTGGGTAGCAGCTCTGTCGGCGTGACGGGGCCATCTACCGGACGCGCCTATTTGCCGGACGCGCCTATTTGCGGGACGGGTTTATTTGCGGGACGATGCTTGTCGGCGGTGTGCACCGGGGCGCCGCGGCCCGTCGGCCGCGTCGAGGCGGCGCCGTTCCTCCTCGGTCGGGGCGCCGCCGCCGAGCGCGGCGGGCATCCACCAGGCCCCGGGGTCCGGTCTCAGCGGGAAGTCCGCCATGCCGACGTCGATCCCGTGCTGGAGGGTCCTGGCCAGTTGCGCGGTGGCCGGCTGTGCGTCGTGGGCCGGGTCCGGGAGCGAGCCCGGCAGGATCGGCTCGCCCACGTGGATCCGGACCGGGGCGCGCCAGGCGCGCCGCGGCGAGAATCCATGGTGGCGGGTCATCAGCCGGTGCGCGCCCCAGACGGAGACCGGGATGATCGGCACACCGGCTTCGGAGGCCATCCGTACAGCGCCGGTCTTGCACTCGCGCACGGTGAAGCTGCGGCTTACCCCGGCCTCCGGAAGGATGGCAATGTACTCGCCCGCCAATAGCCGGGCGACCGCAGCGTCGTAGGCGTGGACTCCGGATTCGTAACCGACCACCACGTGACCGGCCGCGCTGACAGCGGGCCCGGCAAACCAGTGGTCGGCGGCTCCCTGCGTCACGAGGAAGCGCATCTGGGCACGGTTATGCCACCACAGGATCATCTCGGCGAAGGCAAAGTCGAGGTAGCCGAAGTGCGTGATCGCGACGACCGCGCCCTGGCCGGGCACCACCCGGCGGGACGGGCCGCGTCGGGAGGCACTGCGGGAAGCCTGGGGGGACTCAGTGGGCGGTCCGGGCCGGGGCAGGTTCTCCCGCCCGGTGACGAGGACGCGGATCCGGAACAGCCAGCGCAGGGCCAGACCGGTGCGGACGATGAACCGGTAGAAGCGGTCGCTGGGCCCTGGTCTCCACTTCATCGGTCGCCGGCTCGTCCGGGCACCTGCCATGCCGGCGCCCGCCGCGCCAGTCCCGCAGCGCCAGTGCCGGCCATATCAGCCCCCGCCATATCAGTGCCCGCCTGCGCGCCGCCGGGGCGGCAAGGGCAGGAATCCGGACGTGGATTCGATGTATTCCTTATAACCGGGCCGTGCAGACATCGCTTTTTCCGTCAGCGGCTTCCCGGTGCGGCCCGCCAGTGCCCAGATCATCAGGGCGGGGGAGAGGATGGTCAGGACACCGGGCCACGAATCGGCGGCCACGAGGAAGAGGCCCGCCCAGACCGCGGCGTCGCCGAAATAGTTCGGGTGGCGGGTGTAGCGCCACAGACCGGTGTTGAGGACCGTGCCGCGCTTGGCGGGATCGGCCTTGAACTGCGTCAGCTGCCAGTCCCCGACCGTCTCGAACACAAAGCCAAGAACCCAGAACAGAACACCGAGGAACGCCAGCCAGCCCAAGCTGCCAGTGGCGAACATGCCGACCTGGATGGTGAGCGAGACGAAGAACATCACCACGCCCTGGGGCAGGTAGACCCGCCGGAGCGCGTAGACGTTGCGTGATCCGGGTGCGGCGGAGAGCATGTCCACGTAGCGCGGGTCCTCGTGGCCGCCGCGTGCACGCACACCGATGTGGACCGCGAGGCGAATGCCCCACACCGCAACCAGGGCCAGAAGCAGCAGCCGGCGGCCGGCGTCGCCGTGGCCGGCGGAGAGTACCCAGGAGATGGCCGCGACCACAACGAACCCGAGGCCCCAGACGGTGTCGATGACGGAATGGCGGTTCTGCCGCACGGCAACGGCGAAGGTCAGCGCCAGCAGGACCGCAAGTCCCGCGATGACCCACGGCAGGCTGGCGAGGAAGGCATCCAGCGGGAACGGCTGCATCACAGCACCACCGGCATGCGCGTTCCGGCGGCCGGCAGAAGGCTGCGCAGGGCGTCCGTGGCGCCGGGGACGTCAGCCCCTGTGGCTTCCCCGAAGGCGTCCAGGATGAAGTCATCGGCGAGCGAGTTCCACAGCGCCACCCGGCGGAACATGAAATGCCCGGCCCCCGTGAGGGAGACGTACTCAACAGAGGCGGCGACTCCGTCGGCCCGGCGTGCGTAGTCCAGCGAATTCGACGGACTGGTCCAGCGGTCCTCCGTGCCGTGCACGATCAGGACCCGGCGGTCGGCGACGGGTTGGACCGGCGTCTTGTGATTGAGCCACGGGGCGAGGGCGACGACGACCTCCACCTGCGGATCGTCGGCCACGCAGAGTGCCGTGAGGCCTCCCATGGAGTGGCCCAGCAGGTACACCGGCACGCCGGGATGTTCCTGGCCGATCCGGGAAAGCGCCCAGCGGGCGTCCTGAACGGGGGACATGTCCTCCCCGTTCCAGCCCCTGTACCGGTTGCGCAGGGTCCAGACGGCGAGCCCGTGCGGTCCGCCCTGCCGGTTCAGCGCCCGGGCGAAGGGCAGCATCCGGGCCGGGCTCAGGTGCCGGCCGCGGACAGGATCGTAGCTGTCCGCGCGTCCGCCGTGCAGGACCAGGGCGACTCCGCGGGTCTCCCCGGCCGCCTCGGCGATGGACAGCACGGCCTTGGCGGCAGGTCCGGAACGGCCCGCCTCCGGTTCGCGGTCGTCTAGTTTGCGCTTGGCCACGCGTGTCCTTCCCGTACTTCGTCCGTCAATTACCAACCATAGGTTGCAGCCTCCGCCCGTCAAGGGAATCGCTGCCTGATGTGGATTCGGAGCCGGAGCCCCCGGCGATGGGTACGGCTCGTGCCGGACCCTTGACGGGGGAATGCGGGAGGAGTATGCCTGTGCACGTAAACCTCCGGACGCCACGCCGGCTGGGAGCGCAGAGAACCGTCCGGGTCGAATCTCACGACGAAATCGACGGTACTGAAAATGAACGGAACAAAGTTCGATACCCTGCGCGAGCAAGTCCGCGGGCAGGTCATCACGCCCGGCGACGCGGACTACGACGCGGCCCGGGCAGTCCACAACGGCATGATCGACAAGCACCCGGCCGCTGTGGTCCGTGTATCCCAGGTGGCGGACGTCATGTCGGCCGTCAACTTCGCCCGCGACAACTCCCTGGATCTGGCCGTCCGCGGCGGCGGCCACAGCGGTCCGGGCTTTGGCACCTGGGATGACGCTGTTGTCATCGACTTCTCCACCACCACCGGCGTCCGGATAGATCCGGCGAACAAGACGGCGAGGACCGAGGCCGGCGCAACCTGGGCCGATTTCAATCACGCCACGCACGCCTTCGGACTTGCGACCACCGGGGGCATCATCGGCTCAACCGGCGTCTCCGGACTCACGCTCGGCGGGGGCATTGGCTATCTCTCCCGGAAGCACGGGCTCAGTTGCGATAACCTCCTCTCGGCCGACGTCGTCACCGCGGACGGAAAATTCCTCACTGCGAGCGAAAGTGAGAATGACGACCTTTTCTGGGCGCTGCGAGGCGGGGGCGGCAACTTCGGCGTCGTGACCTCGTTGGAATACCGCCTGCATCCTGTGGACATGGTCCACGCAGGGATCATCATCTACCCGGCCGAGCACGCCGAAACCGTGGCGAAGTTCTACCGCGAGCACCTGGCGGCAGCCCCTGAAGAGTTCGGCGCGTTCCTCGCTTTCCATCAGGGACCCCCGGTTCCGTTCCTTCCGGAACAGTGGCACGGGAAGCCGGTCTGCATTGTGGTCGGCATGTGGACGGGCGACCTCGCCGAAGGGCCGGCCCGCTGGCAACCATTCCTCGACGTCGCCCCGGTGGCCGGATCCATGGTGGGGCCGATGCCGTATCCGGCCTTGAACTCGGCGTTCGACCCGATGTATCCCAAGGGGCTTTTGGCCTACTGGAAGGCGGCCTTCCTGACAGAACTCAACGACGGCGCCATCGACGCACACCTTGAATTTGGCCGACGTGTGCCCAGCCTGCAGACAGCCGTGCACATCTATCCGATTGACGGCGCTGTGCACCGTGTGGGAGTGACGGACACGGCCTTCCCCAACCGGAACGCCAGGTTCTCCCCGGTTATAGCCTGCCACTGGGAGGACCCCGCGGACAGCGAGGCGAACATCGCCTGGGTACGGGATTACGCGGCGGCGCTGCAGCCCTACTCCGAGACCGCGGGCTACATCAATTTCATGGACGGTGATGATATGTCCAAGGTCGCCGAGAACTACGGACCCAATTACAGCCGCCTGCGGGAGATCAAAGCCAAGTACGATCCGCAGAACCTCTTCCACGTAAACCAGAACATCACCCCGGCCTGACCAGCCCGCCTCCGTGGCGCCGGAGCTCCGGGCACCGGGCCTCAGGCCGCCGGGAGCGTGCGGCGTCATCTGTCCGGAGCGGCGCCGACCGCGACGTAGAGTTTTCGGCATGAGGTTGAACTGCTGATGGGCGCCGGACATTCCCACTCCCACGGGCACCCCGGTGCCGGTCACGCGGAGCCGACGCCCCGGATGCTGGCGGCACGGAAGAAGGCAAACTGGATCCTGGCCGCCATCCTGATCCCGCTGACTTTGCTGACCCTGGCGGCCATGGCCTTCCTGTGGCCGTCGGGGAGCAAAGAGGGCATCACGCTGGCCAGTCCCTATGCGGCGGCCCCGGGCGTGACGTTCGATACCGGCAAGATCCAGCGGGTGGTCGTCGGCAGCTGTTCGGATGCGCAGACAAGCGGCGACCCCGCTGCCCAGCAGGGCGCATCCGGGGCTGACGCCGCCGTCCAGCCGTCGCAGACGGGCTCACAATGCACGTTTGCCTACACCGAGCCGGACAAGGGCGGCAACCCGGTGAAAGTGGTCATCAACCCTGACATCGCGAAATCCCACGGGGTGAAACCCGGAGACAACATCCGCTACCTGAACCTCTCCCAGGCCCAGGGTGCGTCCGCAGCCCAGGGCGCACCCGCCTACGTCTTCGTCGACTTCGTCCGGACGCTACCGATCATCTTCCTGGCCGTGCTCTACGCCGTCGTGGTGATTGCGGTGGCGCGCTGGCGAGGCCTGCGGGCCCTGATCGGACTCGTCGGGGCCTACGTCGTACTCGTCTCCTTCATGCTGCCCGGACTGGTCGAAGGAAAGCCGCCGCTGCTCCTGGCACTGGTGGGGTCCACGGTGATCATGATCGGGGTGCTGTACTTCGCCCACGGTTTCTCCGCCCGGACCTCGACGGCGCTGCTGGGGACCATGTTCGGCCTCGCCATTACGTCGCTGCTGGCCGCCTGGGCCACCGACGCCGCGAACCTCGCCGGCGTGGGCAGCCACGACGCCGCCACGCTCACCAACATTTCCGACAACATCTCGATCTCCGGCATCATCCTGTGCGGGCTGATCATTTCCGGCCTGGGCGTGCTGAACGACGTCACCATCACGCAGTCGTCCGCGGTCTGGGAACTGTGGGAACTCGCCCCCGACACCAGCGCCCGGCAGCTCTTTGCCTCCGCGATGCGGATCGGCCGGGACCACATCGCCTCCACGGTCTACACGATCGCGTTTGCCTACGCCGGCGCGGCCCTGCCTGTCCTGATCCTCGTCATGCTCTACGAGCGCCCGCTCGGGGATGCCCTGACCAGTGCCGAACTCTCCGAGGAAGTCATCCGCACCCTCGTCGGCTCGGTGGGACTGGTCCTGGCCGTGCCGGTCACCACCCTCATTGCCGTGCTCGTCGTCAAGGCCACCGGGATCAAGGGCAGTACCGCAGACCCCGCGGCCGCGCTCGTCGGTGCAGCCGACGTCGGCGTGCCCGCGCTCGCCGGCGTTGGGGATGGCGGGCTTGCCGGGCTCTCCGCTGGGGCCGACGTCGGCCAGTACCCGGGCGGGTCCGCCGGTCGCCGGGCGGCGGACAGCGCGCCCGGTGCATCGGGAGGGACCGAACCGGACGCCGCCGGGACTGCCACGCGCCGGGGGCGGCGTGCCGCCCTGCGCGATTGATACGGCGTTTGGCGGCACCCGGATTTTCCACACAGCCCGGCGTTTCCACATAACCGACGCCGGATCCGACCGATTTGCCCGTCTTTGAGACAATGGTCGGGTGACTGTTGTAGCAACGCCTCCCGCCCCCAAGCTGGAACTCCCGCCCCTGAAGCTGGGCCCGATCACCGTGGACACCCCCGTGATCCTGGCCCCCATGGCGGGTATCACCAACTCCGCCTTCCGCAGGCTGTGCCGTGAATACGGCGGCGGCCTGTATGTCGCGGAGATGGTCACCTCGCGCGCCCTCGTGGAACGCACACCGGAGTCGCTGCGCATCATTTCGCACGACGACGACGAGAAAGTCCGCTCCGTCCAGCTCTACGGAGTGGACCCCGTGACCGTCGGCCAGGCCGTCCGGATGCTGGTCGAGGAAGACCGGGCGGACCACATCGACCTCAACTTCGGCTGCCCGGTCCCCAAAGTCACCCGGCGCGGCGGCGGCTCGGCCCTGCCCTGGAAGATCGACCTCTTCACCTCGATCGTCCAGACCGCTGTCAAGGAAGCCTCTCAGGGCAACATCCCGCTGACCATCAAGATGCGCAAGGGCATCGACGAGGACCACCTGACATACCTTGATGCCGGCCGGATCGCCCGCGACTCCGGGGTTGCCGCCGTCGCTCTTCACGGCCGCACGGCCGCGCAGTTCTATTCGGGCCAGGCCGACTGGTCCGCCATCGCCCGGCTCCGCGAGGCGCTGCCGGACATCCCGGTCCTCGGCAACGGCGACATCTGGTCCGCCGAAGACGCGGTCCGGATGGTCCGCGAAACGGGCGTGGACGGCGTCGTCGTCGGCCGGGGATGCCAGGGCCGGCCGTGGCTGTTCGGCGATCTCATGGCCGCGTTCGAAGGCAGCGACCAGCGGCACCGGCCGGATCTGGGCCAGGTGGCCGAAAGCGTCTACCGGCACGCCGAGCTAATGGTCGAGACGTTCGGGGACGAGGGCAAGGCCCTGCGCGAAATCCGCAAGCACATCGCCTGGTACTTCAAGGGCTACGTGGTCGGCAGCGAGCTGCGGACCAAACTGGCGCTCGTCACCAGCCTCGAGGTGCTCCGCGCAACCCTGGACCAGTTGGACCTCGACTCTCCGTACCCCGGGGTCGACGCCGAGGGCCCGCGCGGCCGCGCCGGCTCGCCCAAGAAGCCCGCCCTGCCCAAGGACTGGCTGCTGAACCGGACCCTGGATGACGAGCAGAGCCGCGACATCTCCTTCGCCGAACTGGATGTCTCCGGTGGCTGAGACCCGGACCACCGCCCCCGTCCTGGACGGCTACACCTCCCGCGACTCCGCCCGGTGGGTCGAAGAGCCGCCCAAGACCACCTACCGGTCGGACTTCGAACGTGACCGTGCGAGAGTCCTGCACTCCTCGGCCCTGCGCCGGCTCGGCGCGAAGACCCAGGTGGTCGCCCCGGATACCGACGACTTCGTCCGGACCCGGCTCACGCACAGCCTCGAAGTGGCCCAGGTGGGCCGCGAACTCGGCCGAGCCCTCGGCTGCGACCCCGATGTCGTGGACACCGCCTGCCTCAGCCATGACCTCGGCCACCCGCCCTTCGGCCACAACGGGGAAGCGGCTCTCAACGAGGTCGCCCACGCGATCGGCGGCTTTGAAGGCAACGCCCAGACGCTGCGGCTGCTGACCCGGCTGGAGCCGAAGGTCCTGGCCCCCGACGGCCGTCCGGCAGGCCTGAACCTGACCCGGGCGAGTCTCGATGCCGCCGCCAAGTACCCGTGGTCCGCCGTCAACGCGCCCGTCATCCACGGGGAGCGGACCAGCAAGTTCGGCGCCTACGAGGACGATCTCCCCATCTTCGACTGGATTCGCGAAGGCGCCCCGGAACGCCGGTCCTGCCTCGAAGCGCAGGTCATGGACCTGGCGGACGACATCTCCTACTCGGTGCACGACGTCGAGGACGCGATCGTCGCAGGGCACTTCCAGCTGCGCTGGATGGACAACCCGGACCACCGCGCCCGCGTCGTCGGGTACGCCAAGCAGTGGTACCTGCCGCATAACGACCCCGCCGCGATCGACGCCGCGCTGGCCCGGCTGGAGGCCACGAGCGTCTGGGTGCGCGAGGCCGACGGCAGCCGCAAGGCCATGGCGGCGCTCAAAGACATGACCAGCCAGTTGATTGGCCGGTTCTGCCAGAGTGCGCTGGAAGCCACCCGCGCCGTTTACGGCCCGGAGAACCTCACCCGCTACCACGCGGAACTGATCGTCCCGGACGAGACCGTCATGGAAATCGCGGTGATGAAGGGCCTGGCCACCACGTTTGTGATGACCACCGAGCACCGCCAGCCCATCTACGAGCGCCAGCGGGAGGTCCTGCACGCCCTCGTCACCGCCCTCAGCGCCACGGAGGACCGCCACCTGGAGCCGATGTTCGCCGCCGACTGGCTCGACGCGGGGGACGACGCCGGGAGGCTGCGCGTCGTGATCGACCAGGTCGCGTCACTGACGGACGGCTCGGCGCTGGCCATGTACGAGCGTCTCGTGGGCAGCCTGCCGTCGCTGTGGTGACCAAGCCAGCCGCCAGCGGCCAGGACCACCATCCAATAGACAGGAATGTCTAAGGGTTTACAAAGGAACTCCGGGGATCATGGGAACACAGGCCTGACCGCAGAGGAAGGGGACACGCGTGGATACCCGGGACAAGGGCAGGCGACTGGCCAGCGGCATCACCGCGGCAGTCGGCATCGGCAGCCTCGCGGCTGCGGGCGTCGCCGCCGCCGTCGTGTATTCCGCCACGCCGTCCAGCGCTTCAAAGACTTCTCCTGCGACCGCCAGCTCGAACTCGTCCGGACGGTCAGCGCGCCACGGCTCCGGCACGGCGGGCGGCGGCAGCGCCACGCAGAATAACGGCTCGAACCGCTCGCACGGATTCACCCCCGTCCAGCCGGGCAACGGCGGCGTCACCCACGGTCAATCGTCGGGGTCCTAAGGTGGAGGCGCAGGCAGCTTGGACCGTCTGGGGCCTTGAAGCTTCCCTCGCTGTTACCGACGCCGGAATGCTCGCCGCGGCCCAGGAGGTCGTCCAGAGCGTCCTTGCCGACGTCGAGCTCGCCTGCAGCCGCTTCCGGGACGACTCGGAACTCACCAGGCTCCAACCGCAGCTGGCCGCCGGGGCGATCGTCAGTCCGACACTCCTCGACCTGGTTGAGCGGGCCCTGGCCGCCGCCCGGTGGACGGACGGCGCCGTCGATCCGACCCTCGGCGCGGATCTGGCCGCCCTCGGGTATGACCGGGATATCGTCAGCGTGCAGGTGCTCCCGGACGATCCCCGTCCGCAGGGTTCGCACCCGGTCCCGCCGGCCGGTTCGGTCCGGGCACGGCGCGTTCCCGGGTGGTCACGGATCAGGATTGACGGGCGGACCCTGACCGTTCCCGCGGACATCCGGCTGGATCTGGGCGCCACCGCCAAGGCAGCCGCAGCCGACCGCGCTGCAGCCGAGGTGCATTCGCAGCTGGGATGCGGGGTGCTCGTCTCTTTGGGCGGCGACCTGGCGACCGCCGGCCCGGGGCCGGGAAGCCCCGGCGCTGCGGCCCCCGGCGCGGGCCCCGGCGCTGCGGCCCCAGACGCGGGCCCCGGAGCGGCAGGGCCGTGGCAGATTCTGGTCCAGGACCTTCCCACGGACCCGAGCCATCACATCGCCCTGGACCCCGGATTCGCCATGGCCACGTCCAGCACGCAAAAACGCCGGTGGAAGCACGCGGGAGCGGACGTCCACCACATTCTGGATCCCCGCTTCGGACTGCCCGCAGAGGCCGTGTGGAAGACGGTGACCGTGGCGGCTCCGACGTGCCTGGAAGCCAATGCCTTCAGCACCGCCGGCATTGTTCGCGGCTTCGCCGCCGTCGAATGGTTCCGTTCCGCGGGTGTCACGGCCCGGCTGGTGGATCACCGCGGACGCATTGTCACCACCGGCGGCTGGCCGGCGGAGAGCAACAGCATGGAAGTTCGTGCGTCCCGTGGATGAGGCAATGTGGGCGTTCGGCAGGGTGAGCGGCTTCATGTCTCTTGCCCTGTTCACGGTGTCGGTCCTGTTGGGCATCCTCACCCGCTCCGGCCGGCCCTTGCTGGTGCTTCCGAGGTTTTCCGTCAGCATCCTGCACCGGAACATCGCCTTGTTGGCCACGGTGTTCCTGGGGCTGCACGTTGGGTCCCTGTTGTTGGACTCCTTCGCGAAGCTGCGGCCCGTCGACGTCGTTGTGCCGTTCCTTGGCTCGTTCCGGCCGTTCTGGCAGGGCCTGGGGACCGTGGCACTGGACCTTGTCGCGGCCGTCATCGTGACGGCCCTGCTGCGGCAGCGGATCGGGCACCGGACGTTCAAGGCCGTGCACTGGCTCACCTACGCGGTCTGGCCGGTGGCGATGGCCCACGCACTCGGCAACGGCACGGACGCCGCCGGCCAGTGGTTTCTGCTGCTGGCGGCAGCGTCCGGTGCGGCGATCGCCGGTGCCCTGCTGTGGCGGCTCTCTTCAACGTTCCTCGAAACCGCCAGAGCCCGTGGAAGTAACCTCCAATGAGCTCGATACCCGGCGTGCTCCCTCAACCGCCGCTGCCCAATGCGCAGCCGCTGGCGCGTCTTTTGGCCGCCGGCGCGGAGGCCGGGTACGCCCGGCACGTGGACACCTTCGGGCCTCTTGATCCCGACGCCGTCGCACCCGGGCTGCTGAATCTGCTGGACGCGTCGGGTCTGACCGGACGCGGCGGCGCCGCCTTCGCGACCTGGCGCAAGGCGCTGGCGACATCACAATCCGAGCGGAAGCGCCTTGTTCCCGCGCGGCCCGTCGTGATCGCCAACGGCGCCGAAGGGGAGCCGCTGAGCTTCAAGGACCGTACGCTCCTGGCGCACGCCCCCCACCTGGTGATTGACGGTCTGCTGGCCGTGACGCGGGCAGTCTCGGGCACCCAAATGTACCTCTATGCGCCTGCCGCCAGCCTTCCCGGGGTGCAGGAGGCCCTCTCTGGACACCCCGGGAGCGGCCGGATCCAGCTCGTGGAGTCACCGGAAACGTTCATCTCCGGCGAGGCGAGCGCCGTCGTCAACAGCATCGCCACCGGCTCCGCGATCCCGCTCGACAAAGGCCGCCGGCTCAGCGACACCGGGCTCAAGGGGCGCCCCACCCTGGTCCTCAACGTCGAAACCCTGGCCCATGTGGCCCTCATCGCACGGTTCGGCGGGGCCTGGTTCCGCGAAGTCGGGACGCCCACGGACCCTGGCACGCGGCTGCTGTCCGTGTCCGGCCCAGGGCCCGGCCCGGACGTCGTCCTGGAGGTGCCCGGCGGTGCAAGGCTCACCGACGTCGTTCAATCCGCCGGCATGGACCCGGCCTCCCTGTCGGCCGTTCTCGTCGGCGGCTACCACGGCCGCTGGGTGCGGCCGGCGGCCTACGTCCTCTCGCCCGGCGGTCCCGCCGGCCACGTGGTCCGGCCCGGAGCGGGCGTCATCCACGCCTTGGGGGCGCAGGAGTGCGGGCTTGGGGCCACTGCGGGGATCGTGGCGTACCTGGCCGGGCAGTCCGCCCGGCAATGTGGCCCCTGCATGTTCGGGTTGCCCGCCATGGCGGGAATCTTCAACCGGATCGCAGCGGGGGAACAGGACCCGCGGCTGCCGGGGGAACTGGGCCGGCTCGGCACGCTTGTCTCAGGACGCGGTGCCTGCCATCACCCGGACGGAACAGCGCAGCTGATCAGCAGTGCGCTGGAGGTCTTCGCCGACGACGTGCGGTCCCATCTCACCGGGCGCTGCTCCGGATCCGGAAGCTGGACGCCATGACGGCCACCCTTCACATCGACTGGACCAGGTGCGACGGCCGCGGCCTGTGCACGGAGCTGCTCGCCGGGGTGCTCGTGCGGGACGACTGGGGGTACCCGGTGGCCCGTGGAAGGCAGGGTCCTGAGCGCACCGACGTCCCCATCAGGCCCGGCGACGCGGACGCCGCGCGCGACGCCGTCTCGCTCTGCCCGAAACTCGCTCTCAGCCTCCGGGACCCTGCTTCCGGAGGCCCGCAGCGCCGGCGCTAGTCCCCGGCCGGGCCGGTCCGTGTCGGCCCGGCGTACTAGGATGGCACTGTGGCCGGCCTGATCAAACGTGAAGATATCGACGAAGTACGCCAGCGCACCGACATCAAAGAAGTTATCGATGGCTACGTGACGCTCAAGGGTGCCGGGCTCGGGTCCTACAAAGGCCTGTGCCCCTTCCACGACGAGCGCTCACCCTCCTTCACCGTTCGTCCCCAGGTAGGCCGGTACCACTGCTTCGGCTGCGGCGAGGACGGCGACGTCATCTCCTTCGTGCAGAAACTGGACCACATCTCCTTCCACGAGGCCGTGGAAAAGCTGGCCCATCGGATCGGCTTCGAACTCCACTACGAGGACGGCGGCTCCGGACCCAACCGGGAGGACATCGGCCGGCGCCAGCGGCTGCTGGATGCCCACAAGGTGGCCGACGAGTTTTTCCGGGCCCAGCTGCTGACCCCGGGCGCCGCGGAGGGCCGAAATTTCCTCTACGGCCGGGGCTTCGACCGTGCGGCGGCGGAACAGTTCGGGGTGGGGTATGCCCCGCAGGGCTGGGACGCGCTGCTCAAGCACCTGCGCGGCCGCGGCTACACCGACGCAGAACTCAAGCTGACCGGTATGTTCTCTGCCGGGGGACCCGGCAACCAGCAGAGAATCTACGACCGCTTCCGCGGCCGGCTGATCTGGCCCATCCGGGACATCGCAGGTGACACCATCGGATTCGGCGCCCGCAAGCTCTACGAGGACGACCAAGGCCCGAAGTACCTGAACACCCCCGAAACCGTGCTCTACAAGAAGTCCCAGGTCCTCTACGGGATCGACCTCGCCAAGCGCAACATCGCCAAGGACCGCCAACTCGTGGTGGTGGAGGGCTACACCGACGTCATGGCCTGCCATCTGGCCGGCATTCCGACGGCGGTGGCCACGTGCGGCACCGCGTTCGGCACGGACCACATCAAGATCGCCCGCCGGCTGCTGTCCGACGATGGCAGCGGGGGAGAGGTCATCTTCACCTTCGACGGCGACGCCGCCGGGCAGAAGGCGGCGCTGCGCGCCTTCGAAGAGGACCAGCGTTTCGTCGCGCAGACGTTCGTGGCTGTGGAGCCCAGCGGCGCGGACCCGTGCGAGCTCCGTCAGTCCAAGGGCGACTCCGCGGTCCGGGACCTGATCGGCAGTCGCCGCCCGCTGTTTGAGTTCGCCATCCGCGCCACCCTCAAACGGCACAATCTGGACACCGTCGAGGGCCGGATCGCGGCCCTGCGTGAATCAGCGCCCGTGGTGGCGCAGATCCGCGACGCCGGTATCCGGCCGGCGTATGCCCGTGAATTGGCTGGCTGGCTGGGGATGCCCGTCGAGGAGGTCAGCAGGGCCGTCGGTGTGGCGACCAAGCGCGCCGCACAAGGTGCCCCAGCCACTCCGGGCGGCGGCCCGGGCCGCAGCCAGGGCGGCGCCCAGGCCGGCGGACCCAGCACCGGGCATGGCCCGGGGCAGGCGGGAGCCCCGGGCTATGCCGGGTCAGGCCGCGGCTACGCGGGGCCGGGTCCCGGCGTGGCGCCCTTGCCGGCGTCGGCCGTTCTTCCGTCCTTCAACCGGCCCGATCCGCGGGACCCGGTCGCGGCGATGGAGCGTCAGGCCCTCGAGGTCGCGCTCCAGGAACCCGGCATGCTGGAGGGCGAGACGTGGCAGCGTTTCTCCGAGGCACGGTTCTCCACGCCCGCCTATCTCGCCATCCACGAGGCCATCCGAGCCACCGGACTCGGGTCCGCGGGGGATCCGGTGCGCTGGGTGGAGCAGCTGCTGCAGGAGGTTCCCGAGCCGCTGCGGCCGCTCGTGTCCGAACTTGCGGTGGTGCCATTGCCGGCTAACACGCCCGAGGGCGTTCTGCGCTACTGCAGGGACATCCTGGCCCGCCTGTTTGAGCTCCAGATCACCCGCGTGAAGGCGGAGAAGATGGGGCAATTGCAGCGCCTGGATGCCTCGGCCGATCCCGAGGAATTCCAGCGGCTGAATCGCGAACTCATGCAGCTGGAGATGCAGCGGAGATCGTTGCGCTCGGACGCCTGAGGCGCCGATTTCGTTTCCCGGGCTGGTGTTTGCTAGGCTTATACCCGCTTCATTCCTCCTTAGCTCAATTGGCAGAGCATTCGACTGTTAATCGAAGGGTTGCTGGTTCAAGTCCAGCAGGAGGAGCGCGCAGTCCCCGTTCCGGGTTCCCGGGACGGGGACTTTTTTTATACCCGGAGGGGGTATTTCACGGGTTGCTTTTACGGCTTTGCCGGTCGATTTCCCTACCGGCAAAACGTTTGCTAATGTCATACCTGCTTCATTCCTCCTTAGCTCAATTGGCAGAGCATTCGACTGTTAATCGAAGGGTTGCTGGTTCAAGTCCAGCAGGAGGAGCGGACAGGTCCCGCGGCCGGTGAAAACCAGCCGCGGGACCTTTTTTATTGGATTTTTTCGGGTCCGGTTTCTGATCCGTCGGGGACCCGGGTCACCCGTGGACCCGGGTCACCCGTGGACCCGGGTGACCCGGGGCATCCGGTGGCCAGAGTCTTCGGTGGCCGTGCTGCTCAGGAGCCGAGCGTTCAGGTGTCCAGAGTGTTCAGAGTGTTCAGCGACGCCGGGCGTTCAGCGACGCCGGGTGTGAAGTCGCCCGGGCCTCAGCCCACATGACCTCGGGCGCTCGGACTCTCTGGCCTCAGACAAAGTACATTTCCACCTGGAGGAAGCGCTGGGCCTCGGCGACGGCGGCCTCGAACGCTTCTTGCTCGGTGGGGGACTTCCTCGGCTCACGCGGATGCCATTCATGCGGCGCAGAGTGCACCTGGGTGAACCCGCCCCCTGGCGGGGCATAGAAAATACCGAACCGTTGCACGGGCCACTCCGGGGAGGTCTCCGGCGCCACCAGGAGGGCGGAGTCGGAGGCCGGGTTGTACCACTGCGCAATCGGGCGGCGCCGGTCTTCGGTGAACAGGCCTGCCGCGTACATGGCCGCCGACTGCGGGCTGGTCTGACTGCATAGGCGATCCCACCACAGGGGCAGGATTCCGGTGTCGCACCGCTGCCACGTGGCGGGGAGGGGCTGAGGTACCTGCCAATCGGGCATGAAACAACTTTATCTCCCGCCACGGGCGCCGAACAGAGTGCCACTGTGCCCAGTCTTGAGCGTGAAGAATGAGCATGTCCCGTGGGTGCAGCTGCAGCATCGGCGAGCCGTGGGACATGCCCAGCGCTGGCCCCAACGGGTGGACATAGTGCCCCTATGCCCACCCCCGGGCGCGAACAATGAGCATGTCCTGCCGGGTGGACACGAATGATGGGCATGTCCCCTCGGGTGGGTCTGAAGCGCGGGGTGGCCGGGGGACATGCTCAGTTCTGGCCCGAACGGGTGGACATAGTGCCCCTATGCCCACCCCCGGGCGCGAAGAATGAGCATGTCCTGCCGGGTGGGCACAAATGATGGGCATGTCCCCTCGGGTGGGTCTGAAGCGCGGGGTGGCCGGGGGACATGCTCAGTTCTGACCCCAACGGGTGGACATAGTGCCCCTATGCCCACCCCCGGGCGCGAAGAATGAGCATGTCCTGCCGGGTGGGTGCGAAGAATGAGCATGTCCCGCGCCGGAAGGGCTTGAAAGATGGGCATGTTCCCTTGGAGCAGGCGCGGGCCTACTGGATCGGCGGCACCGTGCTGGGCCGCACGATCAGCCACAGGGCTGCGGCGGCCATCAGGATGCAGGCGGCCTGGACGGCGCCCATGGGGGTTGCGGAGCTGACGCCGAGCCAGCCGACCACCGGGGAGATCAGGCCCGCCATCATGAACGTCGCCGCGCCAAGCAAGGAGGCGGCTGTTCCGGCCTGGGCGCCATGTTTGGCCAGAGCCAGCACCTGCACGGTGGGGAAGGTGAAACCGGCACCAAGTATGTAGAACCACAGAGGCACCAGGACGCCCCACAGGCCGAAGCCCAGCTGGTCGAAGATGACAATCAGCACGGCCATAAGGAACATCCAGGCCGTGGAGCAGGCCAGGATCCATTGTGGCGGCACGTGCCTGACGATCCTTGCGCTGGTCTGGACGCCGGCCACGATGCCGAGGGAGTTGATGCCGAAGAGCAGCCCGTACTGCTGGGGCGTGAAGCCGTAGACATTCTGGAACAGGAACGGCGACGCGGACAGATAGGTGAAGAGGCCCGCGAAGTTCATGCCACCCACCAGCAGCAGGCCCACGAAGATCCGGTCGGAGAACAGCACTTTGTAGCGCTGGCGTGCGGTCAGCCCGGTCTTTCCGCGCAGCTCCGGCGGCAGAGTTTCGCGGATCACGAACAAGGCCGCGATGATCACGCACGTTCCATAGGCCGCCAGGAACAAGAAGATGCCGGGCCACGGCATCAGCAACAACAGCTGTGAGCCGATGACCGGGGCGAGGATCGGGGCCAGCCCGTTGACGAGGGCCATGCGCGAAAACATCCGCACCATCGCGTAGCCGCTGAACAGGTCGCGGACCATGGCCATGGCCACAACACCGCCGCCTGCGGCCCCGACGCCCATGAGCACACGGAAGAGGCCCAGCGTGGCGATGTCCGTGGACTGGGCGGCGCCCAGGGAAGCTGTGATGTGCACCGCCGTCGCCAGAATCAGGGGCATCCGCCGGCCGAACTTATCGCTCAGCGGCCCCACCACCAGCTGTCCCAGCGCGAACCCTAGGGTGGTGCCGGTCAGCGTCAGCTGCACGGCCGCCGCCGAAACGCCAAGGTTCTCCTCCAAGGCCGGAAACGCGGGCAGGTAGAGGTCCACCGTGAACGGCCCAAGGGCAGTCAAAGCGCCCAGCGTCAGGATGTAGAGAAATTTACGTCGGCGGCTCAGGGAATCACCGGGATTGGGGGGTGTGCTCACAGAGGTCCATCCTAGGGCCCGCCAGGACGGCCGGCGGGTGGTTGCGCGGGCGCGCCACACCTTGCCCGAAAAGGCCCCCCAAGAGCCGAAATGATAGTTTTGACCCCGGGGTCTGTGCGAAGCTGTCCAGACCCGGCAAGCCCGCGGGAGCGGAACGACGGATGGCACCAGTTAGGCAGGACCGATGAGCGGACGTCACAGCGGCGGGACAGGCGGCGGGCTGCGCATTTCCGCGCTGCCGAAAACCCTGAAGATGATCTTCAAACTCGCGCCCCGACAGCTCAATGACGAGATTGCTCTGGCCAAGGCCGAACTCAAGCGCAAGGGGATCCAGCTCGGCGTTGCCGGCGCCTTCTTGGCCGTCGCCCTGATCTTTGTCGCTCTGCTGGTGATCGGACTGGTCGTTGCCGCCATCATGGGCCTGGCCACCATCATGCCGGCCTGGCTTGCCGCACTGCTGGCCTGCGCCTTCTTCCTGATCATCGCCGCGATCGGGGCGCTCATCGGCGTCAACAAGTTCAAGGCCGCCATGCCGCTGGTCCCCGAGGACACTCTCCGGGGACTCAAGCACGATCTCGGCATCGCCAAGGAAGGCTCAGCCTTCGACGCGGCCGTCCTTGACCCGAACTCGGAACAGTACAAGGCCGCAAAGGCCGCCAAGGAAGCCGCCGCCGCCAAGGCGAAGGCCGAGAAGGAAGCCAAGGCTGCCGCCAAGCCGGACTTGGGCCCAGCCCCCACCGAGGCCGAACTCCGACGCCGGTTGGATCAGCGCCGCACGCATCTCACCGGTGTCCGGGACGAACTCGGGCGGGAACTCGACGTCAAGACCCAAGCCCAGGGGTTGCTGTCCGCCACCCAGGCGCGGCTGCAGGAAAGCAAAGAGCAGCTCGAGGACAAGATCGCGGGCTTCCGCGCGGCCCGTGCCTCAGCCCGTTCCTCGGCGGGAGCGCCGGCCACATCCGCCGACGGGCAGAGCCTGGCCGGCCAGATCAAACAGCGCTGGAAGCCCCTTGCAGTGCTGGCAGCGTCCGGGGCCGCACTAGCGGTCCTCCTGCGCAAGCTGATCAAGGGCTAGGCAGATTCCTGAACCCACTCGCCAAACCGTTGCCGTCCACGGAAAGGGGGAATCGATGAAATTCATCGGCGCTGGTGCCCGCCCCGGGCAGCCCCTCGTCCACCGCGACGCGGTCTTCACGGTTCCCAACATCCTGACCGTGGTGCGCTTTTTGGGTGTTCCCCTCTTCATTTGGCTCGTCCTCGCGGAGCAGGAGTACGGCTACGCTGCCCTCGTGCTCGCCGTTATGGCCAGCACCGACTGGGTGGACGGCTACATTGCCCGCCGCTTCAATCAGATGTCCAACCTCGGCCGGGTCATGGACCCCATCGCCGACAGGCTGTCGCTGATCGCCGTCGCCGTGACCCTCGTGATCGCCGGCGTCGTCCAGTGGTGGTATCTCGCCGCATTGCTGGTCCCGGATGCGATCCTGCTGGCTCTGTCACTGTTCTACTTCCATGGCCACCCGGATCTGCCCGTGAGCCGCATCGGAAAGATCCGCACGGGTCTGCTGCTGGTGGGCACACCGCTTCTGGTCCTGTCCAAACTGCCGGTGCCGGCCGCCGAGGTCTACGCCACGGTCGCCTGGATCTTCCTGGGCCTCGGCCTGGTGGGACACTGGATCGCGGCCTACAACTACGTCTGGGCCATCATCGGCAAGGGCAGGGAACTGCGGATGCACGACGGCGGCTCCGACTGATGGTCTGGCTTGCGGTTTTGCTGGCGGTACTTGGCGCCTTCTGCCTGGCCTTCGGCGCCCAGCGCCAGGGGAGCGCGGTTAAGGCCGATACCGGCGGCCTGGCGCTGAGCACCCATGGGCTGCTGCGGCTTGTGCGCAATCCGCGCTGGGTCTTTGGGTTCCTGCTGCTCTGCGTCGGGATGGCGATGAACGCCGTCGCCCTCGTCATGGCGCCCTTGACGGTGGTGCAGCCGATCGGCGCGATCGCCCTGGTCATCACCACTGTGGTCAATACCAAGGACCAGGGCCTGAGCATGAACCGGGCCACCATCGTCGCCATCTCGGCCTGCGTGACCGGCTCAGCCATGTTCGTGGTGCTGGCCGTCAACGTGACCCAGGAAAACCACAATGTCAGTAGCGAGGACGAGTTGACCATCGTCCTGCTCCTGGCCCTGGCGGTGGGGCTCTTCGGCACGCTCGCCCTCCTGTTCAAGCACCGCATGAGCGCCTTCGTCTACATCCTGGGCGCAGGGGTTCTCTTCGGCTTCGTGGCGGTCCTGACCCGCATTATCGGCAGGCATCTGCTGGACCCGAACGGACTGTTCCTGCTGAATGTGCCGTGGTACAGCCTTGTGGCGATCGTTGCTGCCGGCGTACTGGGATCGTGGTTTGTGCAGAACGCCTATTCCGGCGGACCGCCGGACCTCGTGATCGCCGGGTTGACCGTGATCGACCCCATTGTGGGCATCGCGATCGGCATCGTCATTCTGGGAGAACTGCGTCCCGACGTCCAACCCGTTATGGCCATTGCCATGGGGACGGCGGCATCCCTTGCTATCGTGGGAGTAATAGCCCTTTCCAGGCACCACCCGGAAGTCACCAAGCGCAAGAAGGACGCGCGGAAGGCTGCGGGCAGGTCCTAGGGCGTCCGTCCAGACTTCGGCTACAGGCCCGGTGCGCCTGCACCGACCGCCAGCCGGCCACCTTTGATCCAGCTGCCCGCCAGCGACCACCAGGAGCTCTTCACGTGACCATGTCCGACAACCAGCCTCCGCTGACCATCCTGATTGCCGCTGACACGTACCCGCCCCACGTCAACGGGGCCGCCCAGTTCGGCTACCGTCTCGCTAAGGGGATGACAGCCCGCGGACACAATGTGCACGTACTGGCATGCCGCCCGGGCAAGGGTCCGAGCTTCACCGAGTTCAGCGAAGAGGCCACCGTGCACCGCCTGCGCTCCCACTCCGTGCCGACGCACGAGTACTTCCGGATCACCTTCCCCTGGGAGATCAAGAAGGAAATCGCGCTCTTGTTCGACCGCATCGAACCGGACGTGGTGCACATCCAGAGCCACTACATGATCGGCGAGCACGTCCTGTACGAGGCCGTGAAGCGCGGCATCCGCGTGGTAGCGACGAACCACTTCATGCCGGAAAACCTGAACCCGTTCCTGCCGTTCCCGCAGTGGTTCAAAGACATCATCGGCCGGATCTCGTGGCGGGACATGGGCAAGGTCATGAGCCAGGCCGACGTCGTGACCACGCCCACACCGCTCGCTGCCAGGGCCATGCACCAGCACGCCTTCCTCCGCAAGGTCCTGCCCCTCTCCAACGGCATCGACGCCGCCGCCTACGAGCTGCGTCCCGACGAAACCGTCGAACGCCACGCCAGCCCCACCGCGCTCTTCGTCGGCCGGCTGGCCGAGGAAAAGCACGTGGACGTGCTGATCGACGCCGTCGCCAAGACGCCCAAGGACCTGGACATCCATGTGGAAATCGTCGGCGGCGGCGAAGTCCGCCCGGCCCTCGAAGCCCAGGTCGCCCGGCTCGGGCTGACAGACCGGGTCAAGTTCCTCGGGCTGGCCAGCGACGCCGAACTCCGCGAGGCGTACATCGCGGCCGATGTGTTCTGCATGCCCGGCACGGCAGAACTTCAGTCCCTCGTGACCCTGGAAGCGATGTCGGCGTCTACCCCCGTCCTGCTGGCCGACGCCATGGCGCTGCCGCACTTGGTGCGCGAAGGCGAGAACGGCTACCTCTTTACCCCCAACGACAGCGATGATCTCGCCACCAAGCTGGCGCGCGTGCTCTCGCTGCCCGAAGACCAGCTTGAGGCGATGGGGAAAATCAGCCGCGAAATGGTAGAGAGCCACGGCATCGAGCGGACGCTGCAAACGTTCGAAGACATCTACCGGGGCGCCAGCTACGACGACCTGGTCGTCTAAGCAGACTGCATCCTGCTCTGGCGGTGCCCCGTGTGACCGTGTCCTCCGTCCAGCTGTGTCCTCCGGCCTTGTCCCGCTCTAGCTGCGCCCAGTCCCGGTGCAGGGGGTCCAGTCGGCCGCCAGCCGCGGTGGCGGCCTGCACGTGGGTTGCGTCTACTATTGCTAGAGTGTTTTTGCCCGGAAGCAGTCCGGCCCCCACGGGTCTGGCCTGGCTCCGGGCGCAAGGGGCTATAGCTCAGCTGGTTAGAGCGCGGGACTCATAATCCTAAGGTCCTCGGTTCAAGTCCGAGTAGCCCTACATTTGTGCGGATACCTCCTCGGGTCCGCACCCACGGGAGCCGTGGCTGACGTCCGACGTCGGCCACGGCTCCCTTTGCGTGGCGGGGCTGCTTGCAGCAGTCCCAGAACTGCGGTAAGTTACTGGTGAGTAACATAGCGCAGGCGCGAAGCCCGTGTCCTTTTGGTCGCTGCTGATCACGAGTGAAGGAACATCATGTCCAAAGCTGCAATCGACATCCACAACCTGCCCTACGCCGACGGCGACTTCTTCGCCTTCGAGCAGCTTCTCAGCGCCAAGGAGCGGGACAGGCTGTCCGAAGTGCGCGAGTTCCTCGCCCGCGAGGTCAAGCCGATCGCAGTCGATTGCTGGAACCGCGCCGAGTTCCCCATGGACCTGATCCCGAAGCTCGCCGAAATCGACCTCGTCAGTCCGGTCAAACGGCAGGGCTACTCGAACCTTTTCGCAGGAATCCTGCATGCCGAGGCCACCCGCGCGGACACGTCGATCGCGACGTTCATGGGCGTCCATGACGGGCTGTTCACCGGCTCCATCGAAGCCCTTGCCTCGCAGGAACAGCAAGATGCATGGCTTCCGGACATTTACTCCCTCAAGAAGATCGGCGCCTTCGGCCTGACCGAGCCGCTCGGCGGCTCCGACGTTGCCGGCGGTACGCGCACCACGGCGCGGCGCGACGGGGGGAACTGGATCCTCAACGGGGCGAAGCGCTGGATTGGCAACGCCACTTTCTCCGATTGGGTGGTCATCTACGCCCGGGACGTCAACGACAACCAGGTCAAGGGATTCCTCGTTGACACCAAGACCGAGGGGTATCGCGCCACGAAGATCGAGAACAAGATCTCGCTGCGCACGGTTCAGAACGCCGACATCACTCTCGACAACGTGGTGGTGCCGGACTTCTTCAAGCTCGCCTACGCCAACAGCTTCCGCGACACCAACAAAGTCCTCAAGGTCACCCGCCTTGCGGTGGCCTGGCAGGCGGTGGGGCAGCAGCTCGCGGCCTTCGACGTCGCCCGGCGCTACGCCGTTGAGCGCACCCAGTTCGGCCGCCCGATTGCCTCCTTCCAGCTGATCCAGAACCAGCTCGTGCAGATCCTTGGCAATGCCGTCAGCTCCATGGGCATGATGGTCCGGCTGTCCCAGCTGGAGGACGCCGGCGAGGCCAAAGACGAGCAGTCCGCACTGGCCAAGGCGTTCACCACCGCGCGCATGCGTGAAAGTGTGGCCCTGGGCCGGAGCATCCTCGGCGGCAACGGAATCGTGACGGACTTCGAGATGGCGAAAGTGTTTGCCGACGCCGAGGCGATTTACTCGTATGAAGGTACGCACGAAATCAACACCCTCGTGACTGGCCGCGCGATTACCGGAATTTCCGCGATCGTCTAAGGCGCCCCGGCTCGGCGTCGGCACCGGGCAACCTGCACGGGGCAACCGGCGCCGGGCAACCTGCCCGGGGCAACCTGCACCGAACAACCGGCGCCCGCCCGCCGGTCCCTCATCCGGGGCTGGTGGCCAGGGGCGGGAGCAGGACTGAGGGCCTCAGATCCATTACGAACGCCAGCGGGTTCACGTAGTCTTCGCCTCGGCGGACGCCCCAATGGAGGCAGGGCGGCGCGGGTCCGCAGTGGCCGATCTGCATGCGGCCCAGGATGTCGCCCCTTGCCACCGCGGCCCCCACCGTCAGGGCGCTGGCTACCGGTTCGAAACTGCTGCGCAGCCCGTTGCCGTGATCGATGGTGATGACCGGCCGGTCCACCACGACTCCGACAAAGCTCACCGTCCCGGCCTCCGGTGAGAACAGCGGGGCACCGTCGTATGCCGCCTCAATGTCGACACCGCGATGACCGCTGAGCCACGGCTTTGCCGGGGGAACGAAACCGCGCAGAACCGCCGGCCGCGGACTGAGCGGCCAGTCCCAGGTGGGTGCCGGGACAGGCGGTGCCCCCGAGGAGCCCCGGACGCTGGATATCGAAACCTCGGGACCGACCGGCCCGGCGGTGACGAAAGCCTCGGGTGCAGAACGCTGGGGGACCGGAACTGTGGGCACGGCGGGCAGTGCCAGGAGCAACGCCGCCAGGCCGACGGGGATCTTCATGCCTCCAGACTGCCGCGGCAGCTCGCGGGGCGGAATCGTCCTCGGCTGCTATGTGGAAAAGCGCGAGCGTCGCCCGGGCGGCGGGCGGGGCTTAGGCCGCCGGTGCCCATCGGCCCCGAGGCGCTACCAACAGCCCGGAGGCGGTGCCCATCGGCCCCGACCCGGTACCCGCTGGTCCCGACCAGGCGCCCGCCGGTCCACGCCCCGACCGGCGCCCGATGGTCCCGTCCCGGCTCGGCGCCCGCCCGTCCCCGGTCCACGTCCCGGGCAGTCCCCGCCCGTCCCCGGTCCACGTCCCGGGCAGTCCCCGCCCGTCCCCGGTCCACGTCCCGGGCAGGCCCCCGCTCCGCCCCCGGATTGCGGCCCCGCTGCCCGGCGAAAGCGGTCCTTCGGGGCGGGGCTGCTGTAGTACACTTGGTGGAGCAGTTTGCTGTGCCCTCACGCTTGTGATGATCACCGCGATAGCCACTGCGACAGTCACCGTGTTAGGCATTGTGATGGTCGTCGCGGCCGTCGTGATTGTTCAAGCCGGCACGCCTCATTCAGGGGTGCGGGGGAGCAGCAGCTGACTACGCGTATCCAGCCCTCCTCAAAAGAAGCCTCAAACTTCCGCTGCGGAGGACTGCGCCTCCTGCGGTCCGTTCCCTTCGGCACGGATGGGAAGCGCAGTGGATGCCAGGAGCAACGCCCGTCCCGGGCGATTGCTAAATAACCGTCAACTATGGGCAGGGTAAGAGAGCCAGGGGCTCTCTCATGAATGACCTGCCGGAAGGAGCGTCGGCATGCCCGTCGTAACTATGCGCCAGCTGCTTGACAGCGGCGTCCACTTTGGACACCAGACCCGCCGTTGGAACCCGAAGATGAAGCGCTTCATCTTCACGGAGCGCAACGGTATCTACATCATTGACCTGCAGCAGTCGCTGTCCTACATCGACCGTGCCTACGAGTTCGTGAAGGCCACCGTTGCACACGGCGGCACCGTCCTCTTCGTCGGCACCAAGAAGCAGGCGCAGGAATCCATCGCCGAGCAGGCCACCCGCGTTGGCCAGCCGTACGTCAACCAGCGTTGGCTTGGCGGTATGCTCACCAACTTCCAGACCGTCTCCAAGCGCATCCAGCGCATGAAGGAACTGGAAGAGATCGACTTCGACGACGTCGCCGGTTCCGCATACACCAAGAAGGAACTGCTGCTCCTTCGCCGCGAACTCACCAAGCTGGAAACCAACCTGGGTGGTATCCGCAACCTGACCAAGGCGCCCTCCGCGCTGTGGATCGTTGACACCAAGAAGGAACACCTTGCTGTCGACGAAGCCAAGAAGCTGAACATCCCGGTTGTGGCCATCCTGGACACCAACTGCGATCCCGACGAAGTCGACTTCCCGATCCCGGGTAACGACGACGCCATCCGCTCCGTCAACCTGCTGACCCGCGTTGTCGCCGACGCCGTTGCTGAGGGCCTCATCGCCCGTAACCAGCGCGCCACCGGCACCACGGAAGCTCCGGAAGAGCCGCTGGCCGAGTGGGAGCGCGAACTCCTCGAGGGCAACAAGGCTGAAGCTGCTGCAGCGCCCGCCGCTGAAGAAGCACCGGCTGCTGAAGAAGCTCCGGCTGCAGAGGCTGCTCCGGCCGCCGAAGAAGCACCGGCTGCTGACGAAGCCAAGTAGGCAGACAAGTAAATCTGGATCTCCCCTCGCGCTGCATGCAGCTGCCTGCGGCGCAGGGGGTACCGACAGGATGGCCGCTCACTCGGTGAGCAGCCGTCCTGTCGGTCCGTACACCACATAAATTTCTAGACAGAGGGGTTCACATGGCGAACTACACTGCCGCTGATATCAAGGCTCTGCGCGAGCGCACCGGCGCCGGCATGATGGATGTCAAGAAGGCTCTTGACGAAGCCAACGGTGACGCCGACAAGGCCATCGAAATCATCCGCATCAAGGGCCTCAAGGGCGCTACCAAGCGCGAAGGCCGCTCCACCGCTGAAGGCCTGGTTGCTGCCAAGGTCGCCAACGGCGTCGGCGTGATGATCGAAGTCAACTGCGAGACCGACTTCGTCGCCAAGGCTGACAAGTTCATCCAGCTGGCCG
Organism: Arthrobacter sp. ok909; assembly: GCF_900104405.1. Taxonomy (NCBI): domain Bacteria; kingdom Bacillati; phylum Actinomycetota; class Actinomycetes; order Micrococcales; family Micrococcaceae; genus Arthrobacter; species Arthrobacter sp. ok909. Next base: position 88,018 of record NZ_FNJS01000003.1, read on the forward strand.
ACAAGGTTCTGGCCGTGGCTGTCGAGTCCGGCGCTGCCGACCTCGAGACCCTGCTGGCCACCGAGGTTGACGGCAAGCCGCTGTCCGAGGTCGTCATCGAAGAGGGCGCCGTTCTGGGCGAAAAGGTTGTTGTCCGCCGCCTCTCCCGCATCGAGGGCGCTACGGTCGACGCTTACCTGCACAAGACCTCCAAGGACCTCCCGGCCCAGGTCGGCGTCCTGTTCGCTGTTGACGGTGAAGGCGAAGCAGCTGCCACCGCAGCCCACGACGTTGCCGTCCACATCGCCGCCATGTCTCCGAACTACCTCACCCGTGAGGACGTTCCGGCCGAGCTCGTCGAGTCCGAGCGCCGCATCGCCGAGGAAACCGCAAAGGCCGAGGGCAAGCCCGAAGCTGCGATGACCAAGATCGTCGAAGGCCGCGTTACCGGCTTCTACAAGGGCGAGGTCCTCGTTGACCAGGCATTCGCCAAGGATGCCAAGAAGTCCGTCGCCCAGGTCCTCGAAGAGGCCGGCGTCAAGGGAACTGCCTTCACGCGCTTCCGCGTCGGCTCCTAGTCAGACAACAGTCAGGCACTGGTCAGACATACGTCGGACAATAGCCAGACATGCTAAGGGGGTGGTCACCACGGTGGCCACCCCTTTTGCATGCATGCACGAGGTACCCGTTTCGGCCACAGCCGGAATGCCGCCTTGGGCCCCCAGCACGATAACCTAACTCAGAGTTCACCAACGGGAAGGCACCATGGAAACCGTCACCACTTCAGCCCAGCCAAAGAAGAACAGGCGCCGCGTCCTCTTGAAGCTCTCCGGCGAGGTCTTCGGCGGCGGGAAACTGGGCGTTGACCCGGACACCGTCCGTGGCGTAGCCAAGCAGATCGCGGCCGCTGTTCCCGACGTCGAGGTCGCGATCGTCGTCGGCGGAGGCAACTTCTTCCGCGGCGCCGAACTGTCCCAGAGCGGCATGGACCGTTCCCGCGCCGACTACATGGGCATGCTGGGAACCGTCATGAACTGCCTCGCTCTCCAGGACTTCCTGGAACAGGCCGGGGTGGAAACGCGCGTGCAGAGCGCCATCACCATGGGCCAGGTCGCCGAGGCCTACATTCCCCGCCGCGCCATCCGCCACATGGAAAAGGGCCGGGTTGTCATTTTCGGCGCCGGCGCCGGCCTGCCCTACTTCTCTACGGACACCGTGGCGGCCCAGCGCGCCATGGAGGTCCACGCCGACGTCGTCCTGATGGCCAAGAGCGGCGTCGACGGCGTTTACACCGCCGACCCCAAGAAGGACCCGACGGCGGAGAAGCTCCACCGCCTCAGCTACGACGACGCTCTGCGCCGCGATATCCGGGTCATGGACCAGACTGCGATGACCATGTGCAAGGACAACAACCTCACGATGGTGGTCTTCGGCATGGAAGGCGAGGGCAACGTCACCCGCGCCATCCGCGGCGAAGACCTGGGCACCGTCGTCACCCCCTAGCAACGGCTAGGATGTTTTCAGGACCTTTCCGCTGCTAGGCGGAAAACACAGGCGCCAGGCGGAATGCACAGGCGCACAAGAAAACGTGCCGCGCCCCGGCCGCCGGGACGCACCAATTTCTGAGGAGAGACCGTGATCGAAGAAACCTTGCTCGAAGCCGGGGACAAGATGGACAAGGCAGTTGAGGTAGCCAAGGAAGACTTCGCCTCGATCCGGACCGGCCGCGCAACGCCTGGCTTGTACAACAAGGTCATCGTCGAGTACTACGGCACCCCGACGCCGCTGCAGCAGCTGGCCTCCTTCGCGGTCCCGGATGCCCGCACCATCCTCGTCACCCCGTACGACAAGACGGCCCTGCGTGACATCGAGCGCGCCCTGAGCGATTCCGAGGTGGGCGCCAACCCCTCCAACGACGGCAATGTCATCCGCATCACCATTCCGGAGCTGACCAGCGAACGGCGCAAGGAATACGTCAAGATCGTCAAGTCCAAGGGCGAAGACGCGAAGGTGTCCATCCGCAACATCCGCCGCAAGGCCAAGGAAACGCTGGACCGGCTCGTCAAGGACGGCGAAGCCGGCGAAGACGAGGGCGCCCGCGGCGAGAAGGAACTGGACGCCATGACGAAGGCGCACGTGGACGGGATTGACGAGCTGCTCAAGCGCAAGGAAGCTGAGCTGCTCGAGGTCTGATGAATCAGGCACAGGAGGCCTCCGGGCCGCGCGCCCGGAGGCGGGGGAAACCACGCGAAAACCCGACGCCCAAGGCGGGCCGGAACCTGCCCGCCGCTACCGTGGTGGGCGTTGGCATGCTCGTGTGTGTCCTGGGCGGACTGCTTTTCCTCCCGCTGGGCTTTGTCCTGATCACCATGACCTTCGCCATCTTCGGCGTCTGGGAAGTCTTCCGCGCCCTGGAGGCCGCCGGCACCCGCGTGCCGATTGTCCCGGTGATGGTCGGCACGGTGGCCATGCCCATCGCCGCCTACTTCGGCGGCCTCGAGAGCCTGCTGTTTGCCATGCTGGCCAGCAGCGTGGCGGTGCTGTTGTGGCGGACCCTTGAGGGCGCGGCCGGATCGGCGCGCAGCATCTTTGCCGGGGTCTTCACCCTGTCCTGGGTGCCGTTCATGATCAGCTTCGCGGCTCTGCTGCTGCATACTCCCGACGGCGAGACACCGGTCGGGCTGTGGCCCGGCGGTGTGATCCCGCCGGGCGCCTGGCAGATCGCGACGCTGCTGCTCCTCGTGGTTGCCAATGACACCTTCGGCTATCTCGTGGGCGCCTCCCTCGGCAAGCATCCGATGGCTCCCAAGATCAGCCCCAAGAAGACCTGGGAAGGCTTCGCGGGTTCGATCGCGGGAGCGGTGATCATCGGCGTGCTCGCCACGGTCTTCGTACTGGGCAAGCCGTGGTGGGTCGGCGTCGTTCTTGCCGTGGGCATGGTGGCCGCCGCCACCGCCGGCGACCTCGCCGAATCCATGGTCAAGCGCGAGCTCGGCATCAAGGACATGAGCAGCATTCTTCCCGGCCACGGAGGCGTCATGGACCGCCTGGACTCGATCGTTTTCGCCTCCCCGGCAGCGTTCATTCTCTTCTCCGCCGTCGCTGGCGCATAGGCGCATCCCGGACCAGCCCCTCCGGCCCCTAGAATGGTGCCGAGCAAACCAGCCGAACGGCATCGAAGGAACAAAGTAACAGTGGACATTCAACGGCAGATTCCTGCGTCTTTTGACCGCGTGCAGCGGAACCAGTACGGCTACAACGCCAAGCAGGTCGACGATTTCCTGCAGCGCGCACGGGTGTCGTTCGAAGCTCCGACGACGGCCGCACGCGCCATCAAGAGCGCCGACGTCCGCGCCGTCTCCTTCGACCCCGTGAAGGGCGGCTACGCCGCCTCCGGTGTGGATGCCGCGCTGGACCGGCTCGAAGACGCCCTCGCCCGGCTGGAGCGCGATGAGCTGGTGGCCGAACGCGGCGAGGAAGCCTGGCTGCGCGAAATCGGCCGGCTCGCGGGGGTCCTGCGCGGGCGCCTGCACCGCCCGGACGGCCAGCGGTTCCGGCGTCCGGCCAAGCCTAAGGCCCGCAGCTACAACACCACCGACGTTGATGACCTCTGCCACGAGCTGATCGGCTACCTCGAGGAGGACCAGCCGCTCAGCGTGGACAACGTCCGGCGTGCGGTGTTCCGTCCCGCCGTGGGCCGGGACGGCTATGAGGAAAGCCAGGTGGACGCGTTCCTGGAGCGTGCCGTCGAGCTCATGGCCGCCATCGACTAATCCGCCCCGCTGGCCCGACGTCGGGTCAGCGTTCCGTTGCGAGCGGCCTTTCCGGGGTGTGCAGCCGGGTCATGACGCGTGTCATGGTCCGGGGCACCCGGCCCTGCGTTGCCCGCGATACCAGCACCATGACGGCGAACGCGACCGGGACCGTCCAGGCGGCGGGCTGCGCCAGCCACGACGGCGTCGCTGCCGCGCCCAGCACCGAACCGGCCACCATCGCGCTGCCGCAGAACACCCCGCCCGTGACCATGCCCGCGATCGCCCCGGCATCCGTCAGCCCCCGCCACCAGATGCCCAGCAGCAGGACCGGGCAGATTGTGGAGGCGGTAAAGGCAAACACCAGACCCACGCTGCCGGCCAGCGCCATCGATTCGGTCATCGATGCGATCCCGAGCGGGACCAGCGAAGAGATGAGTGCGGCCAGCCGGAAGCCGCGCACACTGCCGCCAAACACGTCCTGGCTGATCACGCCCGCCAGCGAGACCACCAGGCCCGACGTCGTCGACAGGAACGCGGCAAACGCCCCGGCCACCACCAGCGCCGACAACAGGTCGCCGGCCATCCCGCCAACCACCCGGCCAGGCAGCAGGAGCACCAGGGCGTCGGCCTGGCCGCTTTCGGCGAGGTCGGGAGCCACGACGCGACCGATCACGCCGTAGGCCGTGGGGAGCAGGTAGAACACCGAGAGCAGACCCAGGACAATCAGCGTGGTCCGGCGCGCCGACTGCCCGTCCGGATTCGTGTAGAACCGGACCAGTACGTGCGGCAGCCCGAGGGTTCCAAAAAGCAGGGCCACGAGCAGCGAAATGATCTGATACGGGCCCGCGGGGGCCAGCGCCGACGGATTGACGGCGGGGGACGCCGCGGGGGCGGTGGTGCCGGTGGCGCCCCCCAGCACCAACAGGATGAACACGATGGGCACCGCCAGCGCGGTCAGCTTGAGCCAGTACTGGAAGGCCTGGACAAAGGTGACGGAACGCATCCCGCCCGCCACCACGGTGATGCAGACGACGGCGACCACCGCCACGGGTCCCACCCACGCCGGCAGGCCCGTGGTGATCCGGATGGCCAGGGCCGCGCCGTGCAGCTGCGGGACGATGTAGAGCCAGCCGACCACCACCACCACCAGGCTTGTGACCCGGCGGACGGCACTCGAATCAAGACGCGCCTCGGTGAAATCCGGAATCGTGTAGGCGCCCGAGCGGCGCAGGGGAGCGGCGACGAACAAGAGCAGCATCAGGTACCCGGCCGTGTAGCCCACCGGATACCAGAGGGCATCCGTGCCGGAAAGCAGAATGAGCCCGGCGACACCGAGGAAGCTCGCGGCCGAGAGGTACTCCCCGCCGATTGCCGAGGCGTTCCACCACGGCTTGACCGTCCGGGACGCGACGTAGAAGTCCCCGGTGGTGCGCGAGACTTTCAATCCGTAGAAACCGACAACGGCGGTGGCGAGCGTGACAGCGGCGAAGGCGGCCACTCCGACGACGGGGTTCACGTTCCGTCCGCCCGTCCCGGCAGGTGCCCCGCCGTCGGGCCGGTCACCTGCCCCCTCATGAGTCCGGACATGCGTCCCGTCACTTGTCGCCGGCGAGGTCCCGGTACCGGGCCTCGTTCCTGGCAGCCGTCCGCACGTACAACCAGGCGCTCAGACCGATCACAGGATAGATCCCGGCGCCCAGCAGGACCCAGTCAAAGGGAAGGCCGGCAATGGTGGAGTCCGCCAGGCCCGGGACCAGCCCCAGCATGAGCGGAAAGGCCAGCAGGATCAGCAGGAAGCCCAGGGCCACCACGAGCGCGAGCCGGAGCTGGGACCGGATGAGGGAACGGACAAACAGCTGCCCGGCGTCGGACTCTTCCGCCGCTTCGCGCAGCGCCGCGGCGGAGCGCCCGCTGGTCAGGACGGCGGTCGGCGTGAGGCTGCGGGGCGCCGTGACGCGGACCCTGGTCATGCCTGCGGCCGGATGCGGGTTGCCTCGAGCTTTTCCCGGACCGACGGCAGATGCCGGCGGCTGATGGGAAGCTCGGCGCCGGCCACGGTGACGCTGGGCCGCGCGGCGGCGAGCTTCATGTGGCCGACATGGCTCAGTGCGATCAGGTAGGAGCGGTGGATGCGCAGGAATCCGGCGTCGGCCCACTGCTGCTCGAGGTCGGCCAGCGGAACCCTGATGAGGTAGCTCGCGTCGGCGGTGTGCAGCCGGGCGTAGTCGCCCTGCGCCTGGACGTACGTGACGTCCTCCCGCCGGATCATCTTGGTGGTTCCGCCCAGGTCCACGGTGATCATTTCCGGCGCCGGGGCGCCGTCCTTGAGCAGTTCGCTGATGCGTCCGATCGACTTCGCCAGCCGCTCGGCGCGTACGGGCTTGAGCAGATAGTCCACGGCCGCGAGCTCGAACGCCTCCAGCGCGCAGTCCTCGTCGGCGGTCACGAAGACGACGGCGGGCGGACGCGGGCTGCGGGAAATGGCCCGGGCAATATCCAGCCCGGACAGCGCCGGCATGTGGATGTCGAGGAAGACGGCGTCGACGTCTTCGGCCGCCAGCGCACGCAAGGCTTCGGCGCCCGAAGAGGCCCGGTGGATGGCGCCGATCCGGTCATCCTTGCCGAGCAGGAAGGCCAGTTCCTCAACGGCAGGGAGCTCGTCGTCGGCGACGAGTACGTTAATCATGGCAATAGCCTACTGCCGCAGGCATTTCCGGGAGCCTGGGGCCGGCATCAGGCGTCGTGGCGGGGCTGGGACTTGGGGACGCGCATTGTGATCAGCGTCCCTTCGCCGGGCGCCGTCTCGATCACCAGGCCGTTGTCGTCCCCGTACACCTGCCGCAAGCGGGCGTCGACGTTGCGCAGGCCCACGTGCTCGCCGTCGCTGTGTCCGGCAAGAACGGACCGCAGTTGTTCCGGGTCCATGCCCACGCCGTCGTCCTCGATCGTCACTTCGGCGAACGCGCCGGAGTCGTTCGCCGTGATGGAAATATGGCCCGGACCCTCTTTGGCTTCAAGGCCGTGCCGGACCGCGTTTTCGACGAGCGGCTGCAGGCTTAGGAAGGGGATCACGGTGCTGAGGACCTCCGGAGCGATCCGCAGGCTTACCTGGACGCGGTCCCCGAAGCGCGCCCGCTCCAGGAGCAGATACCGGTCGATGCAGCGCAGCTCCTCGGCCAGGGTGGTGAAGTCGCCGTGGCGGCGGAAGGAGTAGCGGGTGAAATCGGCGAATTCCACCACGAGCTCCCGCGCACGTTCGGGGTCCGTGTTGATGAAGGACGCGATCGCGTTGAGCGAGTTGTAGATGAAGTGCGGGCTGATCTGGGCGCGGAGGGCACGGACCTCGGCCTCCATCAGGAGCGTCCGGGAGGCGTCGAGTTCGGCCAGTTCCACCTGGGTGGCCACCCAGTCTGCCACCTCGCCGGTGGCACGGACGAGTCCGGCGCCGGCGGCCGGCGCGAAGGCGGCCACGACCCCCACCACCCGTGCGCCGGTCTTGATCGGGGCGATCACGACGGCGCGTTCCACCTCCGGTGCCAAGGTCCCGCCGCCGGCGGCCAGCAACTGGAGTTCACCCGCCGGAATGACCGCGAGGTGGCCGCCGTCGAGCACTTTTGACGCGAGCCCCATCAGGGCCGGCCTGAGTTCCTCGCCGGCACCGTCCCACGCGAGCACGCCGGTTGTATCGGTGATGGCGAGGGCGTCGCAGCCCAGGAGGCCGCGCAGCTGCCGGCTGGCTTTGGCCGCGCCGGCGGGGTTCAGCCCGGTCCGCAGGTACTGGCCGGCACGGGATGCGGCATGCAGCGTCTTGTAGGTGGCGCGCTCTGCATCGGTGCCGAGGTCGCGGAAGGAACGCAGGACCTTGAGTCCGACGGCGACGACCACCGCGATCGCCATGGCGATCACCGCTACGGCGGCGGCAGTGAACAGGGGAGAGTCCGGCATGGTGCTCAGCCTACCGTCGGTCCCGGGGCCGCCGGCGCTGGCCCGCATGGAGGCCAGGGGCGACGACGTCCTGGACCGTTTGACTGCCGTTTGGCGCAGCATGGGGACCGTTGGGCTACGCGGGTACCGCCGGCACTGGAAGGTAATGCACGTCACGGTACACAGTGATTGCAGTCACATTGGCCGGAGGATTGTTCCGAGTAGACCACGGCAGCCGGTGTGGATTCACCAGTCTCAATGAGGAGGAACCGATGGGTCACGACGCCCAAGAAGCGGACGCGGCGGCGGCCGTGGACTTCAAGGAAGTCCAGTCGACGAAGCAGTTCAAGGAACTGCGCAAACGTCACCGCAGCTTTGTCTTTCCGATGTCCATTGCATTCCTGCTCTGGTACTTCGCCTATGTCCTGCTGGCCGACTATGCGGTGGGATTCATGTCGATCAAGGTTTGGGGCAACATCAATGTCGGCCTGATCCTGGGCCTGCTGCAATTCGTCACCACTTTCGCCATCACCGGCTGGTACGTCAGCTACTCGAACCGCAAGCTGGACCCCATTGCCTCCGAAATCCGCAACGAAATCGAAGGGCACGAATTCGACAAGCACGGCAACCCGGTAGGGGGAACATCAAAATGACACTCATGGTCCCCGCGGTCAATGTCACCGACCTCAAAGACACCACCCTGCTAAACATGGGCATCTTTGCCGTGTTCGTCGCCATCACCATGGTCATAGTGATCAGGGCCAGCCGCAACAACAAGACTGCTGCCGACTACTACGCGGCCGGCCGTTCCTTCACCGGTCCGCAGAACGGCACGGCGATCGCCGGCGATTACCTCTCCGCGGCGTCCTTCCTGGGCATCACCGGTGCCATTGCCATCAACGGCTACGACGGCTTCATGTACTCGATCGGCTTCCTGGTCGCGTGGCTCGTCGCCCTGCTGCTCGTCGCCGAACTGCTCCGCAATACCGGCAAGTTCACCATGGCCGATGTGCTTTCGTTCCGGCTCAAGCAGCGCCCCGTGCGTATCGCGGCGGCCATCTCGACGCTGGCGGTCTGCTTCTTTTATCTGCTTGCCCAGATGGCCGGTGCCGGCAGCCTGATCTCCCTGCTCCTGGGTATCAGCGACTGGGGCGGACAGGCCCTGGTGATCGTCGTCGTCGGTGCCCTGATGATCATGTACGTCCTGATCGGCGGCATGAAGGGGACCACGTGGGTCCAGATCATCAAGGCCATGCTCCTGATCGCCGGCGCCGCCGTCATGACCTTCTGGGTCCTCGCGATCTACGGCTTCAGCCTCTCCGACCTGCTGGGTGGCGCGGTGGAAACCTCGGGCAACCCGAACTTGCTCAACCCGGGACTGCAATACGGCAAGACCGAGACCTCCAAGCTTGACTTCATGTCCCTCGGCCTGGCTCTCGTGCTCGGCACGGCAGCCCTGCCGCACGTGCTCATGCGCTTCTACACGGTTCCGACCGCAAAGGAAGCCCGTAAGTCCGTAGTGTGGTCCATCTGGCTGATTGGCATCTTCTACCTCTTCACCCTGGTGCTCGGTTACGGCGCTGCTGCGCTGGTGGGTGCTGACACCATCAAGGCTGCTCCTGGCGGCGTCAACTCGGCAGCGCCGCTGCTCGCCTTTCACCTCGGCGGCCCGCTGCTCCTGGGCTTCATCTCGGCTGTGGCCTTCGCGACCATCCTGGCGGTCGTGGCGGGCCTCACCATTACCGCGGCGGCATCCTTCGCCCATGACATCTACGCCAGCGTCATAGCCAAGGGGAAGGCCGACGCCGACACCGAGGTCAAGGTTGCCCGCCGCACCGTGGTGGTGATCGGCCTGCTGGCGATCGCCGGCGGCATCTTCGCCAACGGACAGAATGTCGCGTTCCTCGTGGCGCTCGCCTTCGCCGTTGCCGCCTCCGCCAACCTTCCGACCATCCTCTACTCGCTGTTCTGGCGCCGGTTCACCACCCAGGGAGCCTTGTGGAGCATGTACGGCGGCCTGTCCGCGGCGATCATCCTGATCGTGCTCTCCCCGGTGGTATCGGGGTCCAAGACCTCGATGATCCCCGGCGCCAACTTCGCCATCTTCCCGCTGAGTAACCCGGGCATCGTCTCCATCCCGCTCGCGTTCCTCCTTGGCTGGCTCGGCACCGTCCTGGACAAGCGGAAGGAAGACCCCACGAAGCAGGCCGAAATGGAGGTCCGTTCCCTGACCGGCGTGGGGGCCGAAAAGGCCACTAACCACTAGGACCCACGCCCGAAGGGCCCGGCCGGTTCCACAAAGCCGGTTCCATAAAGTGGTTCCACAAAGTGGCTCCATAAAGTGGTTCCACAACGGAGGAGCTCACGTGCAGCAGCACGGGAGCTCCTTTGTTGTGGGCCGGCGGGCTGCGGCAGGGAGTGATGTCCCGGGTCAGCGCTGCGGCCGCAGCCGGATATTGACCATCTTCAGCTCGTCGCTGCCCTCGAAACGGTAGACCAGCGCCACGCTCTTGGTGTCGCAGTCGATGGAGCCGGTGACGTCGGCCGCGTTGGTGCCGTTGCTGGAGCTGACTTTGAGGCTTGTGTAATTTGCCTTGCAGCTGTCGTCCAACCCCAGGCTGTGCACCCCGGCGGCGAACTCTTCCCGTGAGAGCTTCTGCATGAGGGCGGGGTCCAGGTACTTGTCGTAGGCAGTGTCGACGTCGCCGGCGATGATGAGCTTGTTGAAGTCGTCCGCAAGGCCCCGTGCCTGGTTCGTGGTTCCGCCCACCACATTGAGCAGGATGACCACGCCGGCAGCCGCCAGGAGCAGGACGCCGCCCACGATCCCCAGAACGATCCACAAGGCCTTGTGGCTCTTTTTCGGGGGAGGCTGGGCCGGGCCCCCGTAGTACGGCGGACCGTAGGGCGGGGCGTAGCCGGGCGGCGCGGCGCTGTTCGCGGGAGGGCCGTACGGCGGAACCCCATTGGCGGGAGGGCCGTACGGCGGAACCCCATTGGCGGGAGGGCCGTAAGCCGGAGCTCCGGCAGGGGGAGCAGCATAGTACTGAACGGGCGGCTGCCCTGATGGGGCGGGTGTTTGCGTTGCGGGTGGTGCCGGGTGGCCGGCCGCGGGATCATGCCCGGGCTGTGGCGGTACCGGGCGGTGCGGTTCCTCGGGACTGCTCACTGTTCAAGCCTTTCCGGCAGTCCAGACATCCACCGCCTGTTGTGCAGGGCCGCGTGCGCGGCACCAAGGGCTCAAGGGGGACCCAATGGACACAGCCTAGCGCCGCGGCCGCCGACGGCACAGAGCCGACGGCACAGAGCAGGGGGCACAGAGCAGGGGCGCAGAACGTCATCGCGGACCATTAGCCCAGATCAGGTGCCCAGATCAGGTGCCCAGATCAGGTGCCCAGATCAGGCGCCCGGAACGGCATCGAGGAGCGCAGGCTCGCCGGGGCCCGGAGACGCAGAAGATCAGGTGTCGGCGGATCCGCGTTCCAGCAGTGGCTGGATCCGGAACGGGATCAGTTCGCCCATCGCCAGGGCCGTATCGGTCCGGTCCACGCCGTCGCAGGCCAGGATCTTGCCGTTGATCCGGAACAGGTCCTCGGCGTCGAGGGCCACCACGCGCAGGAGCAGATCGGCCGAGCCCGTCAGGCCGTAGCCCTCCAGGATTTCCGGAATGCCGGCGAGCTCCACTGCGAGGCTGCCCAGTTTCTGCTGCTGGACATGGACGGAGATGAAAGCCATGAGCGGGTACCCCAGAGACACCGGATTGATGCGCCGCTCGAAGGAGAGGAACACATGCTTCTTCTCCAGCTGGGCCATCCTGGCCTGCACCGTATTGCGTGATAATCCGAGCTTTTGGGCCAGGGCCACCACGGTCCGCCGCGGATCCCGGGCCATGGCCGAAAGCAGGCGGGTGTCCGTGCCATCCAAGGGTTGCATAATGCGCAAGATTAGCACGGTCTGCCGGTGCCAAACAGTGCATAATGCTCAGTATTTTTACGGGTGGTTGTACCCGATGAGCATTGTGAGTAGGGTCACAATTATCCGGGGCAACGGCGCCCGGGCGGCTGGCGCGCCGCGGGATCACGAGTCCTGCGAGCTCCGGTCAGACGACGTCAGAAGGTGCGGACAACTGTGTTTACCGACGACGCGGGCAAGGGCGGCATTTCCGCCGGGGGCCCCGGAAACAGTGAAGATACAACGAGGCGGACGGGCGGCGATCTCGTCCAGCTCATCACTCCCGAGGGTGAGCGCATCAGCCATCCCGAGTTTGATTCCTGGCTCCAGGATGTCAGCGACGAGCAACTTGGCTCGCTCTATGAGGACATGGTGGTCATCCGCCGGATCGATGCCGAGGCCACCGCGCTCCAGCGGCAGGGCGAGCTCGCCCTGTGGCCGCCGCTCCTCGGCCAGGAAGCATCCCAAATCGGCTCGGCCCGCGCACTCCGCGAGGACGACTTTGTCTTCCCCAGCTACCGCGACAACGGGGTGGCCTACTGCCGCGGAGTGAAAGTGGAAGACCTCGTCCGTGCCTGGCGGGGCAACGCCTCCGCCGGCTGGGACCCGTTCACGGTCAACGTGGCCACGCAGCAGATCATCATCGGCGCGCAGAGCCTGCACGCCACCGGCTATGCCATGGGCATCCAGAACGACGGCGCCGACTGCGTCGCGGTGGCCTACTTCGGCGACGGCGCCACGAGCGAGGGCGACGTCAATGAGGCGATGGTCTTCGCCGCGAGCTTCCAGGCGCCCGTCGTCTTCTTCTGCCAGAACAACCACTGGGCGATCTCGGAACCGGTCCGGGTGCAGTCCCACATCCAGCTTGCGGACAGGGCTTCCGGCTTCGGCATCCCCAGCATGCGGGTGGACGGAAACGATGTTCTCGCCGTCATGGCGGCCACCCGCATCGCCCTGGACCGTGCGCGGCACGGCGGCGGCCCCACCTTCATTGAGGCCGTCACCTACCGGATGGGCCCGCACACGACGGCGGATGATCCCACCCGCTACCGGGACGCCAACGAGCTCGAAGACTGGGCCGCGAAGGACCCGATCAGCCGGCTGAAGTCGCTGCTGGACCGCAAGGGACTGCTGACCGCGGACCTCGAGGCCGCCGTCGCCGCCAAGGCCGACGCCGTGGCGGCGGAACTCCGTTACGGCACCATCAACATGCCCGAGCCGGCGCCGCTGGATATCTTCAAGCACGTCTACAGCACGCCCAACTCCTGGCTGGACCGCCAGCAGGACCACTACTCCCGCTACCTGGCTTCCTTCGGCGATCCCGCAGAAGCCGCTTCTGAAGAAGGTGCACGCTGATGCCGCAGATGACCTTTGCCCGAGCCATCAATTCGGGCCTGCGCAAGTCCCTCGAAAACGACCCAAAGGTCATCCTGATGGGGGAGGACATCGGCGCACTCGGCGGCGTCTTCCGCGTCACCGACGGCCTGCAGAAAGACTTTGGCAAGCATCGCGTCGTGGACACGCCGCTCGCGGAGTCCGGCATCATCGGCACCGCCGTCGGCCTGGCCTACCGCGGCTACCGGCCGGTGGTGGAGATCCAGTTCGACGGGTTCATCTACCCCGCGTTCGACCAGATCGTCAGCCAGGTCGCCAAGATGCACTACCGCACCCAGGGTGCGGTCAAGATGCCCATCACCATCCGCGTCCCCTTCGGCGGCGGCATCGGCTCCCCGGAGCACCACTCCGAATCGCCCGAGGCCTACTTCACGCACACCTCGGGGCTGCGCGTCATCAGCGTCTCCAACCCGCAGGACGCGTACACGATGATCCAGCAGGCCATCGCCTCGGATGACCCGGTGCTGTACTTCGAGCCCAAGCGCCGGTACCACGACAAGGGCGAGGTGGACGAGTCGATCGACCTGAACACTGCGCTGTCCATGGAAAAGGCCCGCGTGGTCACCGAGGGCAAGGATGTCACCCTCGTGGCGTACGGCCCGCTGGTCAAGACCGCCCGCGATGCCGCCCTGGCGGCCGCCGACGAAGGCATCTCGGTCGAGGTCATCGACCTCCGCTCGCTGGCCCCGCTGGACTTCGCCACCCTGGAGGCCTCGGTCCGCAAGACCGGCCGGATTGTCATCACGCACGAGGCCGCCCAGTCCGGCGGGCTTGGCGCCGAAGTTGCTGCGAGCATCACCGAGCGCTGCTTCTACCATCTTGAGGCCGCCCCCGTCCGGGTCACCGGCTTCGACGTCCCGTACCCGTACTCGAAGCTGGAAATGCACCATCTGCCGGGCCTTGACAGGATTCTCGACGGCGTCGACCGGGCCCTGGGCCGCCCCAACTCCCTCAGCGGGCTGGAAGGATGAGCGCCACCATGATTAAGGAATTCAGGCTCCCGGACCTCGGCGAAGGACTGACCGAATCCGAAATCGTCGCCTGGAAGGTCGCGGTCGGGGACACCGTCACGCTCAACCAGATCATCGCCGAGGTGGAGACGGCCAAGGCCGTCGTCGAACTGCCCTCCCCGTTCGCCGGAGTGGTCGCGGCCCTCCACGAACAGCCAGGTAGCGTGGTCGAGGTCGGCAAACCGATCGTCTCCTTCGAGATTGAGGGCGACGACGGCGGCTCCGGTTCCGACACGCGGACCGCCAAGCGCGAGCCGAACCTCGTCGGCTACGGCGCCGTCCTGGAAACCTCCGGACGGCCCGCCCGCCGCGCCCGCACCTTCACGGCCCCGGCAGCTGCCTCCGCGGTGGCGTCGGCAGAGCCGGTGGCACCCGTCCGGGCAGCCGAGCCGGTGGTGCCAGTCCGGGTTGCTGAGCCGGTTGAATCCAAGCTTGTCGAAACCAGGCTGGCCGAGCGTCCGCGGTCCACGCCGCCGGTCCGCAAGCTGGCCAAAGATCTCGGCGTCGACCTCGAGGCCGTCACCGGCACGGGGGAGCGCGGGCTCATCACCCGCGAGGATGTCCGGAACTTCGTCGGCGGCGGGGATCTGCCCGCAGCCGCCCAGGAATTGGCCGGCGCGGCGCAGCCAGTTGGGGCGCAGGCCGCCGGGCTCACTCAGGCCCCGGGCGAGCGGGAGACCCGCACCCCGATCAAGGGCGTGCGGAAGTTCACGGCCGCCGCCATGGTGGCCAGCGCCTTCACCGCACCGCATGTCACGGAGTTCCTGACCGTTGACGTCACCCCCACGATGGAGCTGCTGGCACGGCTCAAGGCCAGCCGCGCATTCGCCGGGTACAAGCTCACCCCGCTGACACTGGTGTCCAAGGCCGTGCTGATCGCGCTGCGGAACCACCCGACGCTCAACGCCCGGTGGGATGAGGCCAACCAGGAAATCGTCCAGTTCAACTACGTGAACCTGGGCATCGCGGCCGCCACCCCGCGGGGCCTGACGGTCCCGAACATCAAGGACGCCGACCGGATGTCCCTCCTGGACCTCTCCACGGCGCTGACCGAGCTGACCGAGACGGCCAGGGCCGGCAAGACCAGCACCGAAGCCCTCTCCGGCGGCACGATCTCCATCACGAACATCGGTGTCTTCGGCATCGACGCCGGCACGCCCATCTTGAACCCGGGCGAGGCCGCCATCCTGGCCCTCGGCGCGGTCCGGAAGATGCCGTGGGAGTACCAGGACGAGGTCGCCCTGCGACAGGTCATGACGCTCAGCCTCTCCTTCGACCACCGCCTGGTCGACGGCGAACAGGGCTCGCGCTTCCTCCAGGACCTCGGCACCATGCTGGCCGATCCGGGCATGGTCCTCGCGATGGTCTAAGCACCGCCGAGCCCCCGGCGCGCTCCGGAACACCATTGCCGGCTGTCCTTGCGGGCGGCAGGGACTTGGTTCTGGCGGGTTGTCTCCGTCCGGGGGCACTTTGGGCGCAAGGTTCGACGTCGGCGCCATAGTTGACGGCGTGTCTGCGTCAAAGTGCCCCCGGAGCGCGGGCTCGGGCGTGACGGATGTCCTGGACAAGGTAGTGCCCAGGAATGCGCCCGGGGGTGGTGGATGCCCTGAATAAGGTGGGTGCCTGTGAGGGAGGTGGTCAGCCGCGCGGCTCGGGGACGGCCGGTGCCAGGAGCGCTGCCAGCGCCATGCTTTCCAGTAGCGGCCTGGCGCGCCGGACCCCCATCCGCCGTCCCGAACTCCGCACCGAGTGCGGGGTGGAGTTGATCAGGCCGAAGGTGGCATGCGCCCGCATCCGCAGCTCGGCTGCCTCCGTGCCCTCGTGCAGCCCGGCCAGAACGTCCACCCAGAGTTCGACGTAGTTGCGCTGGAGCGTGCGGACCTCGTCCTGGTCCTCGCCGGCAAGGTTGCTGAAGTCCTGGTCCTGGACCCGGATGACGTCGGGATTACTCAGGGCAAAGTCCACATGGAACGCCACGAGGCCGCCCAGCGCCGCCAGGGCGCCGTCAGAGTCGCTAACCACGCGGCGGCCGCCGTCGAGCAGGTCCTGGCTGACGCTCAGCAGCAGCGCGCCGAGGACCGCCTGTTTGCCGGCGAAATGACGGTAGACCGCAGGACCGCTGACCCCGGCCGCGGCGCCCAGGTCCTCAAGGGAGACGCGGTTGAACCCTTCGATGGCGAACAGTGTGGCGGCGGCCGACAAGAGGGCCTGACGTCGGTTCGCCTTGGCCTGGCTCCGCTGTGTTGAAGGGGCTGGGGTGGAGGGGGCGTGAGCCGGCGGCGTCTGGGTGGTCTGGCTGGGCTCGGTCACCGGCGCATCCCCTCGTTGCAGATGGTTCCTGTGTTGGACATCACAGTTAATAGAGACTAACCTAAATTTCAGTTATGCGGCACTAACCGAAACAGTCGGACGGCTTCAGAAGCCGGCCCGGCACGCAGGTCAGGGAACGGAAGCAGTCAATGGAGACAATCGCCAGCCAGGTGGATGCCACGAGCGCCGCCTTCGCCGCGAACCGCGAGGCCCAGCTGGGGCTGGCCCGCGAGCTGAAGGAACGCCTCGCCACGGCCGCGCTGGGCGGTCCGGTAAAGTCCCGGGAACGCCATGTTGCCCGCGGCAAGCTGCTGCCGCGGGAGCGCATTGACCGGCTGCTCGATGACGGCAGCCCGTTCCTGGAGATTGCCCCGCTCGCGGCCAACGGCATGTACAACGACGACTCTCCGGGCGCCGGTGTGATTGCCGGGATCGGCCTGGTCCACGGCCGGCAGGTCCTGGTCATTTCGAACGACGCCACGGTCAAGGGCGGCACCTATTACCCGATGACGGTGAAGAAGCACCTCCGGGCGCAGGAAATCGCGCTCGAGAACCGCCTGCCGTGCATCTACCTCGTGGATTCCGGGGGCGCGTTCCTGCCCAAGCAGGACGAGGTCTTCCCGGACAAGGAGCACTTCGGCCGGATCTTCTTCAACCAGGCGAAAATGTCCGCGGCGAAGATCCCGCAGATCGCCTCGGTGATGGGCTCCTGCACCGCAGGGGGCGCGTATGTGCCGGCGATGAGTGACGAGACGGTGATCGTCCGGAACCAGGGCACGATCTTCCTGGGCGGGCCGCCGCTGGTGAAGGCGGCCATCGGTGAGATCGTCACGGCGGAGGAGCTCGGCGGCGGGGACGTCCACTCGAAGATTTCCGGGGTCACCGACCATCTCGCCGAAAACGATGAGCATGCCCTGCAGATCGTCCGCGACATTGTCTCCACCCTGCCGCGGCCGGCCGGACCGGTCTGGGACGTCGACACCGCCGTCGAACCCCTGGCCGACCCGGAGGAGCTCTACGGCGCGGTCCCCACGGACGTCAACGCCCAGTACGACGTCCGCGAGGTCATCGCCCGGCTCGTGGACGGCAGCCGGTTCCACGAGTTCAAGAAGAACTACGGCACCACCCTGGTCACGGGCTTCGCGAAGCTGCACGGCCACCCGGTGGGGATCGTGGCGAACAACGGCGTGCTGTTCAGCGAATCCTCGCTCAAGGGCGCCCACTTCATCGAACTCTGTGACCAGCGCGGCATCCCGCTGCTCTTCCTGCAGAACCTCTCCGGCTTTATGGTCGGCAAGGACTACGAGCAGGGCGGCATCGCCAAGAACGGCGCGAAGATGGTCACCGCCGTCGCGACCGCCCGGGTCCCGAAGCTCACCGTGGTGATCGGCGGGTCCTTCGGCGCCGGGAATTACTCGATGTGCGGCCGGGCCTACTCGCCGCGGTTCCTCTGGATGTGGCCGGCGTCGCGGATCTCGGTGATGGGCGGCAACCAGGCCTCCAGCGTGCTCGCCACGGTGAAGCGGGACCAGTACGAGGCCCGCGGCGAGGAGTGGTCCGCCGCGGACGAGGAAGCGTTCAAGGCCCCGATCAAGCAGCAGTACGAGGACCAGGGCAGCCCCTACTACTCCACGGCCCGCCTCTGGGACGACGGCGTGATCGACCCCGCGGACACCCGCACCGTCCTGGGACTGGCGCTCGACGTCGTCTCCCGCACCCCGCTGCCGGAGACCTCCTTCGGCCTGTTCCGGATGTGAGCCAGCAATGACCACTACTTCTACATCGCCCAAGCCCCGGGCCCTCAAACCCCTGTTCGGCACCGTGCTGGTCGCGAACCGCGGCGAGATCGCCTGCCGTGTGATCCGGACCCTGCGCGCCCTGGGCATCCGTTCGGTGGCGGTCTATTCCGACGCCGACGCAGGCGCCCGCCACGTGCGGGAGGCCGACGTCGCGGTCAGGATCGGCCCGGCCGCCGCGACCGAGAGCTACCTGAAAATCGAGGCCATCGTCCAGGCCTGCCGGGACACCGGCGCCGAGGCCGTGCATCCGGGCTACGGCTTCCTGAGCGAGAACGTCGACTTCGCCCGCGCCCTCGAAGCAGCAGGCATCACGTTCATCGGCCCCGGCGTCGAATCCCTTAACGTCATGGGCGACAAGATCCGCTCCAAAAACCACGTCACCGGCTACGGCGTCCCGGTGGTCCCGGGCATCGCCGAACCCGGCATGAGCGACGCGCAGCTCGTCGAGGCCGCGGCCGGAGTCGGCTTCCCGCTGCTGATCAAGCCCTCCGCCGGCGGCGGCGGCAAGGGCATGCACATCGTGGAACGGCCCGAGGACCTCGAAGCCACCCTCGCGACCGCCCGGCGGGTCGCGGCCAGTGCCTTCGGCGATGACACCCTCTTCCTGGAACGGCTCGTCACCACCCCGCGGCACATCGAGGTCCAGGTCCTCGCGGACAACCACGGCAACGTCATCCACCTGGGGGAGCGCGAGTGCTCCCTGCAGCGCCGCCACCAGAAGGTCATCGAGGAGGCGCCCTCGCCGTTGCTGGAGTCCCTGCCCGATGGCGTGGACATCCGGGCCCGTCTCGGCGAGGCCGCCTGCCAGGCCGCGCGCAGCGTCAACTACTCCGGTGCCGGCACGGTCGAGTTCCTGGTCTCGGACAACGCCCCGGACGAGTTCTTCTTCATGGAGATGAACACCCGGCTGCAGGTCGAACACCCTGTCACCGAGATGGTCACCGGCATCGACCTCGTGGAATGGCAGGTCCGCATCGCCGCCGGCGAGGAACTCACAGTGACCCAGGACCAGGTAGTCCTCACCGGCCACTCCGTCGAAGCACGCGTCTATGCGGAAATCCCGGAAAAGAACTTCCTGCCCTCCGGCGGGCGGGTCGTGCTTCTGGACGAACTGCCCGCTGACTCGGCAGGTTCAGCAGGCAGCGTCCGGGTGGATTCGGCACTGATCGAAGGCCTGGAAATCTCCTCCAGCTACGACCCCATGATCTCCAAAGTCATCGCGTGGGGAGAGAACCGGGCCGCTGCCCTCGACACCCTCGACGAGGCGCTGGCCGGGTACACCGCGCTGGGGATCGATACCAACGTTGAATACCTGCGGTTGCTGATCAACGACGCCGATGTCCGCGCCGGCCGGCTCGATACCGGCCTGATCGAACGCAGGATGCCGGAGTTCAACTTCCGCCATGCGGGCGACTTCGAGGTGGCTGCCGCTGCCATTTACGTCGCTTCTCTGCAGGAACATGATGCCCAAGCCGCGGGGAAAGGCCCGTGGGACCTCGGCGACGGGTGGAGGCTTGGCGCCCGCGCCCCACGGCGGATCAGCCTGGGAACGCCCGACGGCGGTGTCGCCACGGTAGAGGTGTTCGGCGCGGTGGGGCAGGGCACGGCTAGGGTGAGCATCGACGGCGGGGCGCAGCGCACGGCATCACTTAGTTTTCCCGCCCAGGACCACGCAGAGTTGGTTCTCGGCGGCGAAGCCCTGGTCTACTCGCTTGCGGCGGTGTCTACCGGACCCCTTCGGGACAATGCGACGCCCGCGGAGCTCTTCCTCGGCAACGAGGGCTGGTCCTGCCGCCTCGAAGTACTCACCCGCGAAGCGCGGCTGGCCCGCGTGCTGGCAGCGATCGAACGCGAAGAAGGCGCCGCGGACCCCGCAGTGCGCTCACCGATGCCCGGGACCGTAGTGTCCGTGTCCGTTAGCAACGGCGACACCGTGGAGGCCGGCCAGGTGCTGCTCGCGGTGGAGGCCATGAAGATGGAACACCAGCTCGTGGCGCCCCTGGACGGCACCGTCCACATCAGCGTCGGATCCGGCGACCTCGTGAAGGCAGACCAGGTGCTCGCTACCATCCACCCGCCCGAATTCTCCAGAGCCGAGGACACCATCGAGGAAGCCGTCATCGCGATGGGCGCGGCGGAATAGACGCCACAGCTTCAACACCAGGCCACAGTTTTTAGACAGCAACACAGATAAAGGAGTCACCCCATGGCTAGTTTTGACCTCAGCGAGGACTACCAGGTCCTTAGCGACACCGTGCGCGAATTTGCCGACGAAGTGGTGGCCCCGGTGTCCGCCAAGCACGACGAAGAACACAGCTTCCCCTACGAAGTGGTCTCCCAGATGGCCGACATGGGCCTGTTCGGCCTGCCGTTCCCCGAGGAGTTCGGCGGCATGGGCGGGGACTACTTCGCCCTGGCCCTGGCCCTGGAACAGCTCGGCCGCGTGGACCAGTCCGTCGCCATCACCCTGGAGGCCGGGGTGTCCCTCGGCGCCATGCCGATCCACCGCTTCGGCAACGCCGCCCAAAAGGAGGAGTGGCTGCCGCTGCTGGCCTCCGGAAAGGCGCTCGCCGGCTTCGGCCTGACCGAGCCCGAGGCCGGGTCCGACGCCGGCGGCACGAAGACCACCGCGAAGTTGGGCGGCGGTGAATGGGTCATCAACGGCAACAAGGAGTTCATCACCAACTCCGGCACGGACATCACCAAGCTCGTCACCGTCACGGCTGTCACCGGCCAGGATGAGCGCCCGGACGGCAGCATCAAGAAGGAAATCTCCACCATCCTGGTGCCCACCAACACCCCGGGTTTCAAGGCGGAGAAGGCCTATAACAAAGTCGGCTGGAACGCCTCGGACACCCACCCGCTGACGCTCGACAACGTCCACGTCCCCGAGGCCAACCTGCTCGGCACCCGGGGCCGCGGCTACGCGAACTTCCTGTCCATCCTGGACGAGGGCCGGATCGCGATCGCCGCGCTGGCCGTGGGCGCGGCCCAGGGCTGCGTGGACCAGTCCGTGAAATACGCCAAGGAACGCAGCGCGTTCGGGCAGAACATCGGCAAGTACCAGGCCATCGCGTTCAAGATCGCCCGGATGGAAGCACGGGCCCACACGGCCCGCCTGGCCTACTACGACGCGGCCGCCAGGATGCTCGCCGGCAAGCCGTTCAAGACGCAGGCGGCCATCGCTAAGATGGTCGCAGGCGAGGCAGCCATGGACAACGCGCGGGACGCCACCCAGGTGTTCGGCGGCTATGGCTTCATCAACGAATTCACCGTGGCACGCCACTACCGCGACTCCAAGATCCTCGAAGTCGGCGAGGGCACCACGGAGGTCCAGCTGATGCTGATCGCCCGCGAACTGGGTCTCTGACCCGCCCGCTGGCCGCAACCGTCGAGGGAAGGATCACTGATGATCAACAAAGTTGTTGCCAGCGCTGCCGAGGCCGTCGCGGACATCCACGACGGCGCCTCGCTCGCCGTCGGCGGTTTCGGGCTGTGCGGCATTCCGGTCGCCCTGATCGAGGCCCTGCACCGGGGCGGCGCCACGAACCTGGAGACCGTCAGCAACAACTGCGGCGTGGACGACTGGGGCCTTGGGATCCTGCTCAAAGACGGCCGGATCCGGCGCACCATCAGTTCCTACGTGGGGGAGAACAAGGAGTTCGCCCGGCAATACCTCGCCGGCGAACTGGAGGTGGTCCTCACCCCGCAGGGAACCCTGGCCGAAAAACTGCGCGCCGGCGGCGCCGGCATCCCCGCCTTCTACACGCCGGCCGGCGTCGGAACGCAGGTGTCCGACGGCGGGCTGCCGCAGAAGTACGACGCCGGGGGCAACGTCGCGATCGCCTCAGCGGCGAAGGAAGTCCGCAGCTTCAACGGCACGGACTACGTGCTGGAGGAATCGCTGACCCCCGACTTCGGACTCGTGCACGCCTGGAAAGGTGATCGGCACGGCAACCTCGTCTTCCACGCCACCGCCATGAACTTCAACCCGCTGTGCGCGATGGCCGGGAGGATAACGATCGCCGAGGTCGAGGAACTCGTGGAACCGGGGAAGCTGGACCCGGAGCACGTCCACGTCCCGGGAATCTTCGTCCAGCGCGTGGTGCTGGCCCCGCACGGCGAAAAGCGCATTGAAAAGCGGACGGTGGCAGTGGCCGCCGGCGCCTCCGGCGCAACAAAACAGTTACCAGAGCAGGCAGGAGCATAGTCGTG
Source organism: Arthrobacter sp. ok909 (assembly GCF_900104405.1). Taxonomy (NCBI): domain Bacteria; kingdom Bacillati; phylum Actinomycetota; class Actinomycetes; order Micrococcales; family Micrococcaceae; genus Arthrobacter; species Arthrobacter sp. ok909. The sequence goes on from NZ_FNJS01000003.1 coordinate 110,356, forward strand.
GAAACGAACAACGCCCAGGGCGCCCCGCCCCGTCCCGAAGCCGTCCGCCACGAATACCGGCCCGCAGCCGTCGAGCATCCTGCCGGTGTTGAGAGCAAGGGCTGGACCCGCAATGAACTGGCCGCCCGGGTGGCGCAGGAACTGCGCAACGGGCAGTACGTCAACCTCGGCATCGGGATGCCGACTCTGATCCCGAACTACATCCCGGCCGGAGTCGAGGTGGTGCTGCACTCCGAGAACGGCATCCTCGGCGTCGGGCCGTACCCGGCGGACGAGCAGGTCGATCCGGACCTGATCAACGCCGGCAAGGAAACCGTCACGGTCAACAAGGGCGCCGCGTTCTTCGATTCCGCCGCCTCCTTCGGCATGATCCGGGGCGGCCACGTCGACGTCGCCGTACTCGGTGCCATGGAAGTCGCCGCGAACGGCGACCTCGCCAACTGGATGATCCCCGGAAAAATGGTCAAAGGCATGGGCGGCGCCATGGACCTCGTGTTCGGTGCCAAAAAAGTGATCGTGATGATGGATCACGTGGACCGCAACGGCAAGCCGAAAATCGTGGACGCCTGCACGCTACCGCTGACCGGCAAAGGCTGCGTGGACCGGATCATCACCGACCTCGCCGTGATCGACGTCGTGACCGACGGCGGGCAGTCCCGGCTGGTGCTGCGCGAACTGGCGCCGAACGTGTCCGTGGAGGACGTCGTGGCGGCCACCGGAGCCGAACTCTTCGAGGAAGACCAGGAACTGACCGTATGAGTGACACCGGCACGACATCGCCAGGCACTGGCACAAGCACGGGCACCGGCAGCCCCCGGGTGATTGAACAGCGCGGCCTCTATTTCGACGAGCTGGAAGAGGGCGTGGTCTACGCCCACCGGCCCGGCCGGACCGTCACCGAGACGGATAACGTCCTCTTCACCACCATGACGATGAACACCCAGGCCCTGCACCTCGACGCGGCCTGGAGCGCCGGGCAGCCGTTCGGCCAGCGGCTCATGAATTCGATGTTCACCCTGGCCACCGTCGTGGGCCAGTCCGTGCCCCAGCTGACCCAGGGCACCATCATCGCCCAGCTCGGCCTGACGGACGTGTCCTTTCCCCGCCCGCTTTACCACGGGGACACCCTGTATACGGAGACGGTAGTCACCGCGAAAAGGCTGTCCGCGTCCCGTCCCGGCCAGGGCATCGTGACGATGCAGCACACCGGGCGCAACCAGCACGGCGACGTGGTGGCCCTCGCCGCTCGCAGCTGCCTGATGTGGACACGCGAGGCCCACGCAGCTGCCGAGCTGGAAGCGGCGCAAAAGGGGACAATAGAGACATGAGTTTCCTGATGGGTCCCGCCCTGCTGTTCTGCCCCGCCGACCGCCCCGAGCGGTACCAAAAAGCCGCCGAGCGCGCCGACACCGTGATCGTGGACCTCGAGGACGCCGTCGCCCCCGCCGACAAACAGCGGGCCCGCGGCGCCATCCTCGCCCAGCTCGGCGCCGCCGGCGACGTTCCGGAACTGGATCCGAGCCGCACCATCATCCGGGTCAACCCCGCCGGCACGGACGAGTTCGAAAAAGACATGCACTGCCTCAAGCACACGCCCTACCGGCACATCATGCTGGCCAAGGCCGAGAACGCCGCACAGCTGAAGGAACTCGAGGGCTACGGCGTCATCGCCCTCTGCGAGACGGCCGTCGGCGTCCTCAACGCCGCCGCCATCGCCGCCGAACCCAACGTGGTGGCCCTCATGTGGGGTGCGGAAGACCTGCTGGCGTCGCTCGGCGGGACCTCCAGCAGAACGGAGAACGGTGATTACCGGGCCGTCGCGCTGCATGCCCGCTCCAGCGTGCTCCTGGCCGCCGGCGCTTTCGGCAAGGACGCGATCGACGCCGTTTACGTCAACATCCCGGACCTCGCCGGGCTCGCGCTCGAGGCCCGCGACGCCGTGGCCTCGGGGTTCTCCTCCAAGGCCTGCATCCACCCTGACCAGGTGGCCGTCGTCCGGGAAGCCTACGCCCCAACCGAGGCCGAGGTCGCGGCGGCCGCCGAGCTGCTCGACGCTGCCGCCGCCGCAGGCACGGGAGTCTTCCAGTTCAAGGGCAGGATGATCGACGGGCCCATCCTCAAGCACGCCGAGTCCACCCTCCGCCGGGCAGGGCGCACAGTCTAGGAACTCCCGCAACGACGTGGCGGGTGCGCCTGGGGACGGTTCCCAGTTTCCTTGGTCCGGCTGCCGCTGCTTTTCTGCGGGCGTAGCCGGAGGGTCGACCGGCCTGTGTGGCGTACCACACAGGCCGGCCGAGAGTCGTCATTTGCTCGGTGGCGTCGAGACGCCGATAACTTCTATGTGGGGATTAGGTCAGCCGTTGTCGCCGGCGGCCGTGGTGGTGGGGGTGTAGCCTTCCAGTTTGTTCGCAGCGAGAGCGTACTTGTTGGTGAACGTGTTGGAGATGGTGACCTTGGAAGTGTCGACGCCGATCGTCTTTTCCATCTCGAAGATCACCTTGGGGCCGCCCGCCGGCATGATGCCGTCAGGCAGGAACTGACCCTTGTCCTGATTCAGGGCGGACACGTACTGGTCCTTGCTGATGGTGTTGTTCTGGACGTAGGAAGCCGGCAGCTTGTCGGCAATTTCCGCGGCCGAGTGGCTGTTGATCCATTGCATGGTGGCCACCAGCGCGTTGACAACCTTCTGCGCCGCGTCCTCGTGAGTCTTGACCCAGTCGGCCTGCGCCAGGAGGCCCGCGGCTGGCGCCTCCCCGCCGAGGGCGGCCTTGGCGCCGTCGGCGGTGGCCAGGTCGACGGCGGTGTATGCGAGGTTCTTGCTCTCGAGTGCGCCCACGGTCGGCTGCGTGGTCATGACGCAGTCGGCGGAGCCGCGCTGGATGGCCGCGATGGCCGTGGCTCCGGCGCCGACGGCAATCGTGTGGTAGTCATTCTTCGAGAGACCGGCCTTCGAGGCGATGAACTGGGTCAGCTCATCGGTTCCCGAACCGAGGTCGGTGACGCCCACGGTCTTGCCTTTGAGGTCGGCTGCCGAGTGGATGCCGCTGTTGGTCGCGCACATCAATCGTTCGCCCGGCGCGCCGGAGAGCTGCACGAGGTTGATCACGTTTTTGCCCTTGGACTGGAAGTCAACGGTATGGATATACCAGGCGCCGGTCATGTCCACCTGGCCGGACGCCATCGCGTCTTCCGCGCCAACGCCGCCCTGCTGCTCGGTCGAGAGCTCGACATTCACTCCGTACTTCTTGTAATAGCCCAGCTGTTCGGCGAGCTGGTAGGGCAGATAGATCTGTTTGTCGATGCCGCCGACCATCAACTTGACGGTGGGCGTATCGGCCGAGCTTGCTGTGGAACCTCCGGCGGCGGCGTTGCCGCTTCCGGAGTTGCCGCCGCAGGCGGCGAGGCTGAGCGCGATCGCTCCGGCGGCGGCGACGGCGTAGATTTTGTGCTTCATCATTGGGGCACGTTTCCTTTTGTTGTCCGTGGGATGGTGGCGGTTTTTGTCAATAGGGTGGAATGAGTGACGGGGATTTTCAGATGGCCTGGGCTTCGGAACGGTTCGGTGGCCGCCATTTGAGCAGCTTGTGCTCGAGCACGGTGATAAGGGCTTCGGCGCCGAGCGTGACCGCGGCGATGATCACCATGCAGGCGAAGACCGTGTCGGGGTCGAAGGTCCCCTGTGCCTGGCTGATGATCAAGCCGATTCCCTTTTGGGCGCCAAGTACTTCGGCGACGAGCGCGCCGATGATCGCAAAACCGAACGCGGTGTGCAGGCTCGCGATGATCCATGTCATCGCCGAGGGGATCGTCACGTGTACAGCGACCTGGAGCGGCGAGGCACCCAGCACGCGCACGTTCCCGACCAGGTTCTGATCCACCTCACGGACGCCCTGGAACGCGTTGAAGAAGACGACGAAGAAGACCAGGACCGCCGCGAGCAGCACCTTCGGGAAGGTTCCAAGGCCGAACGCGACGATGAAGATGGAGCCGAGCACGATTCGGGGGATTGAATTCACTATCCGGATGTACGGGCCGACGACGGCTGAGAGGTACTTGTTCGAGCCCAGCAGGATCCCGAGGACGACGCCGACCAGCGTGCCGAGCAGGAAGCCCATGAACGCCTCCTGGACCGTGATCCCGAGGTTCTCCCAGATGGTGCCGAAGGCCGTGCCCTGAGTGAAGAGATTGACCAGGCTGTTCCAGATTCCGGAGGGCTGGCCGAAGAAGAACTTGTCGACCCATCCCTCTTCCGTGAACCACTGCCAGCCGCCGATCACGACCACCGCGAGGGCGATACGGCCGATCCAGATCCATGTGGTGCGGCGGTTCATGGTACGCCGGGCGGAGCCGTGATTCTCGATCGCTTGTTTGTCTGAGACAGCACCGCGATGGGTTGCCGTTGTCGTCGTCATGCCGCTGCACCTGCCGATTGCTTGTAGGCCCGGGTGACCTCGTCTTTCAGGGATTCCCAGATCCGGCCCTGCAGCTCCAGAAAGCGCTCCTCGTGGCGGATCTGTTGGACATCACCGCGCGGCCTGGGCAGATCGATGTCGAAAACATCCTTGATTGTGCCGGGGCTGCTGGTCATGATGACTACCTTGTCGGCGAGGACCACTGCCTCGTCGAGGTCGTGCGTGATGAACAGGACAGAGGGGCGCAGTTCCTCCCAGAGCGTCAGCAGTTCGTTTTGCATGATGGCCTTGGTTTGCACGTCGAGTGCGCCGAACGGCTCGTCCATCAACAGGATCCGGGGGTTGTTGATCAGCGCCGCCGCCATGGCGACGCGCTTTCGCATGCCCCCGGACAACTGGTGCGGATAGCGGTCCTCGAAGCCGGCCAGACCCACGCGGCGCAGCCAGTCCCTGGCGAGCACGGTGGCTTCGCGTTTGGGCGTGCCGAGCAGGACCGGGCCGATCAACACGTTGCCGAGGACCGTCTTCCAAGGGAAGAGCGCGTCCGCCTGGAACATGTAGCTGACACCCTTGGTGATGCCGTCGACGATCTGATCGTGGACGCTCACCGAGCCGGCGCTTGGCCGTTCCAGGCCGGAGACCTGGGCCAGCGTCGTGGACTTGCCGCAGCCCGTCGGTCCGACGATCGCGCAGAACTGGCCGGGTTCGACCCTAAGCGTCACGTCAGTGATGGCAGTGAATGTCTCGCCCTTGGGCGTGAGGTAACGCTTGGTCAACCCGACGATGTCGATGCCTGCCGCGTCCTCTGCTCCCTCGGGGGCCGCGGGCGGCCGGTTGGGATGTTTAGCATCCATAACGCTAAGACCTCTCTGTCTTTCGATTCTTGTGACCGCTCGTTACGGGACACGCCGCCGTGGTGTGTCAGGTACGTCGGCTTCCAGTAGCCTGTGGGGGCCGTAATGCCAGTTCCGGTGGCGTGCGACTGCTTCTTTGGAGTTCTGACACCCTTGTCACCGTCGCCCTTTCTCGGGAATCCCTCACGTCCGTGATGTGGATCACGGGAACTATGGCAAGCTTAGGAAGTGCTTGTTCGTGCCAGAAGTCTTCAGTAAGTTGTGCGCTTTAGCCGCAAAAGTGCACGTTTTGTGCGTTTTCTGTAAGAGCGTAGATCCCCGGCCAGGGTGCGGATTCCCATGAGCCGCGCGTCAGTGGCACAGCGACTCCGGGCCGACGGCCATTCCTCGACCTTGACCGCCCAGATCCTCCGGTCATCCCTCCTGTTGCTGCTGCTCACCGTCGTCCTGGGCGGGGTTCTGTTCACGCTGATCAGCAATCAGACCCTGGACCGGCAGTACCAACTGCGTGCCCTGGGGATTGCGAGCACCACCGCGCAGATGCCCGAGATCCGCTCCGCCATGGCAGCCGGGGATCCCACGCACATCATCGACGGGCTCGCCCATGAGATCACCTCCGCCGCGCAGTCCGCCTACGTTGTAGTTACAGACCGCAACGGCACCCGGTTCTCACACCCGAACCCCGCACTGATCGGCCACAAACTGGAGGAACCCGTCGCCGTGCTGGACGGCAAAACACACTTGGGGTTCGACCCAGGCAGCCTGGGCATGTCGGCCAACGCCAAGGCCCCGATCTTCGGGGCGGACGGCTCGGTCATCGGCCAGGTGTCGGTAGGCATTGAGGAAGCCAAGGTCCTGGACAACCAGATCCAGAACATCTGGCTGATCACCGGGTTCTCGGCCCTGGTCCTGGCCCTGGGAATCGGCGGTTCGCTGTTGCTCTCCCGCAGGATCAAGCGTGTCACCTTCAACCTCGAACCAGCCGAGATCGCCTCCCTGTTGCAAGAGCGAGAGGCGCTGCTGCACGGGATCCGGGAGGCCGTAGTCGGGCTTGACGACGACGGGAGGGTGACGGTGATCAACGGGGAAGCCCGCCGGCTGCTCCAGATAGATGAGCCCGCGCTGGGAAAACCGGTTGCTGAGCTGATTCCGGACGGGCGGCTCCAGGACCTGCTCACCGGCAAGCTGTCCGGCGACGACCAGGTGGCGCTGACAAAGGACGCGCTGCTGGTGGTCAACCGCATGCCCGTCTCGACCTCTGGGCGGAGCATCGGTTCCGTCGTCACCCTGCGGGATCGCACCGAGATCGAGGCCCTGGTCCGGGACCTGCACTCCACCCAGGGTCTGATGGAGGCAATGCGCGCACTGGAGCACGAATACGCCAACCGGCTGCACGTCGTCGACGGCCTTCTGGAGATGGGGGAAGTGGAGCAGGCCAAAAGCTACGTCTCGCAACTATCCACCATGTCCAGGTCGCTCGGCGAAAGGCTGCGCGCACGAATTGCGCCGCCGGAACTGGCAGCACTGCTGCTGGCCAAGATCACCGTTGCCGCCGAACAGGACGTGCACATCGAGGTGACCGCCGAGTCCCGGCTGGAGCATCCCCAAGTTGACCAGTCGGAACTGCTGACCATCGTCGGCAACCTCCTGGACAACGCCGTGGACGCGCTGGCCAACACGCCCCGGCCGCGCACGGTGACGGTGGAGTTTGATGACGCCGACGGAGTTTTCATCGCCGTGCGTGACAACGGCCCCGGCGTCCCGGCAGATAAGATCGACAACGTGCTGGTGGACGGCTATTCCACCAAGGACCCGCGGCCCGGCATGCGGCGTGGAATCGGGCTGGCCCTGGTCAGGAGGATTGTGCACCGGGCCGGAGGAACCCTCGACGTGTTCCCGGGGCCAGGCGGCCATTTTGAGGTGTGGCTGCCGGCAGACCCGCTCATTGCGGAAAAGGACAGGAGGGCAGATGCTGATCAAGACATTAGTGGTTGACGACGATTTCAGGGTCGCCGGAATCCACGCTGCCGGCGTGGCCAAGGTTGACGGTTTCGAATGCGTGGGCCAGGTGTATAGTGCCGCAGCCGCGCGGGAAGCAATCGCCCGCCTGCACCCGGACCTGCTCCTGCTGGACGTGCACCTTCCGGATGAGGATGGGCTCTCTCTGCTGCGGTCCCTGCAGGTGGCCGGAACCCAGGTTGATTGCATCGTCATCACCGCCGCCCAGGACCTGGCCACCGTCAAGTCAGCCATGAGCAGCGGCGCAGTCTATTACCTCGTCAAGCCCTTCAGCTTTGACCGCCTCCGCACGCAGCTGGAGGCGTACCAGAAGTGGCGGCAAGAGCTGGAATCCGCATCAACCGCGAACCAGGCAACCATTGACAGCCTCTACAAGGCCCGCTCGGCCGGGGTCCGGCCCGCCGCCCCCGCCCCCCGCCTGCAGCCCACCATGCAAAAAGCGCTCGACGCCGTCCGCGCCGCCGGCGGTCCCATCAGCGCTGCCGAGATTTCCACCCAGCTCGGGATCAGCCGCCCGACGGCCCAGCGGTACCTCAGCGCACTGGAACGCAAGGGCCTCCTCACCCTGGACCTCACGTACGGGGGCACCGGCCGGCCGCTGAACACCTACACTGTGCCGTAGCCGAACGGTGCACCACCTCCACTGTTCTAGCCGACGTCAACCTGCGCTGCGGCACCACGGGGAGGCCCGAACACCGCTACAGCCTCCGGGCACCATAGCGCCTTGAGCGGGCAGGCTTCAGCGCCCCGGCGGCAGAGACAGCGGCGGAATCGACTCCTGCAGCGGGATCCGGATCCAGCGCTGGCCCGACTCCCGGAACTCCGCCCGGGTGGAGAAGCGGTACAGGTAGCTGCGGACCCGCACCCAGCGGGGCCGTTCGCCGTCGAACGGATCCATCCGCAGCAGGCGCAGCGTGGGGCGGTCGGCCTCCAGCAGCTTGGCCAGGAACGCGTAGAACCACCTCTCGTGCACGGTACGCAGCGGCAGGAACCACATCAGCCAGTCGAGGCGGAGGTGATAGGGCGCCCACTGGCGCGGGATCCGCCGGACATCCCCGGGCTTGCCGCGGAAGCCATACTCCCGCCACTCCGCAGTGTCGTCAGGCTCCGCGGCGAGGGTGCCTTCCACCGCGATTTCAATCCGCTGCTTCGTGACTGTGCCGAAGGCGCCGTAGGCGTTCACGAGCTGCCAGCGGTTGAAGGCGGCGTTCATCAGCTGGTAATGGGAGAGCAGGTTCTGGATCGGGCGGTAGCTGAGCACGAGCAGCAGGACGGTGCCAAAGAGCACCACCACCAGCCACGCGACCGGCGCCTGGCTGCCGGCGCCGGCGGGAGCGCCGGCTCCCCAGGCCTCCGAGTGCCAGTCGAGCGGAATCGCCGGGATCACGGCATGCGCCACCGGATCGCTGACCGCGGCGAAGGCGAGCAGGATCGCCATCCAGTTGAGCCAGGCGAAGTTCCCGCTCGCCACCAGCCAGAGCTGGGTGAAGACAATGATGCCCGCGGCCACGCTGGCCAGCGGCTGAGGGGCAAAGAGGAAGAACGGCACCACCAGCTGGGCGAAATGGTTGCCCAGGACCTCCAGCCGGTGCCACGCCTTGGGCAGCAGGTGCGCCTGCCGGCTGAGCGGGCCGGGCATCGGCTGGGTCTCGTGGTGGTAGTACAGGGCAGTCAGATCCCGCCACTCCCGCCCGCCCCGGATCTTGATCATGCCGGCACCGAACTCAAGACGGAACACCAGCCAGGCCAGCAGGATCAGGATGGTCCTGGGCGGGGGAGTCTGGTCGGAGCCGAGGAACGCCACGGTAAACCCGGCCTCGAGCAGCAGCATCTCCCAGCCGAAGCCATAGAACGTTTGCCCCACGTTGACTATCGACATGTACAACAGCCACAGCGCCAGGAACGCCAGCAGGGGAACCCAGGGCGGGCCAAGCTGCGGCAACCCGAAGACAAGCGTGGCGGCAATCGCCATCCCGCTCCAGCACACCGTGCGCAGCAACCGGTCCGAGTAACGCCAGCTAAACAGGGTGGGCCTGCGCAGCCGGCTGGAACCTGCCAGGAAATCGGGGACCGGCAACAGCCCGCGCTCGCCGAGGAGTGCCGGGAACTGGTTGAGTGAGGAAAGGAACGCCACGAAGTACAGGATGGCGACGCCGCGCTGCAATACCTGCCGGGCGAACTCGTACTCCGGCGCGTCCAGCCAGGCCGTCCACTCCACGATCCCCACGTTACGCCTGCGGTTCCCGGCGTCAACGTGCTGTCGCAGACAGAACCATGCGGCCGCAGGCAGAGCCAGGCGGGCGCCGGGTGCGCACTTCGCGGCAGCGCTGCGCGCCGGGACTGCCGTGACATGCCAACTAGATGCTGGCCGCGGCGCAACTCGAGCACGAGCGCGGTACGGGATACTTGAATCATGCAGCCGCGCAAGATCGTCATCCTCGGGTCCACCGGTTCCATCGGCACACAGGCGATTGACGTCGTCGACGGCGCCCCGCACCTTTTCGAGGTCGTCGCCCTCAGCGCCGGCGGCGGCAACCTCGAACTCTTGGCCCGGCAGGCCGTCCACACCCGCGCCCAGGCCATCGGCGTCGCCGCCGGAGACGCTTCCGCGCTCCGGGACATGATCCACGACGCCGCCCGCGCGGCAGGGCTCCTCGGGTACAGCCCCGAACTCATCACCGGACCCGATGCCTCCACCCGGATCGCGGAAATCACCGCCGACGTCGTCCTGAACGGCATCACCGGCTCCATTGGGCTCGCCCCCACCCTGGCCGCCCTCAGATCCGGTGCCACGCTGGCCCTGGCCAACAAGGAGTCCCTGATTGTCGGCGGCTCATTGGTCAAGGCAGCTGCCCGCGAGGGCCAGATCGTCCCGGTGGATTCGGAGCATTCGGCGATTGCCCAGTGCCTGCGCTCCGGCTCCGCAGCGGAAGTGGACCGGCTCATCCTGACGGCCTCGGGCGGGCCGTTCCGCGGCAGGACCCGGGAGCAGCTCCACGATGTCTCGCCGCAGGATGCCCTGGCCCACCCCACGTGGGACATGGGCCTCATGGTCACGACCAACTCGGCAAGCCTCGTGAACAAGGGCCTCGAAGTGATCGAGGCGCACCTGCTCTTCGACATCCCGCTGGAGCGGATCGACGTCGTGGTCCATCCGCAGTCCGTGGTGCACTCCATGGTCCAGTTCGTCGACGGCTCCACGATCGCCCAGGCCTCGCCGCCGGACATGCGCCTGCCCATTGCCCTCGGTCTCGGCTGGCCGGACCGCGTCCCCGGCTCTGCCCGGCCCTGCGACTGGACCCAGGCCACCAGCTGGACCTTTGAGCCGCTGGACGCCGCGGCGTTCCCTGCCGTCGGCCTCGCCAAAGACGCCGCGCGGCAGGGCAACACCTTCCCCGCCGTGTTCAATGCCTCCAACGAGGAAGCCGTGATGGCCTTCCATGCCGGGCAGATCCGGTTCACCGACATCGTCGATACCATCGAAGCCGTCCTCAGGGAACACACAGGATCCTCCGGGCTGACGGTGGAGTCGGTACTGGATGCTGAAAGATGGGCACGCGCCCGCACCCACGAACGTTTAGCCGTCAGAAGCGTCTAGGAAGCAGCAGATCACGCACATGAGCCCCGTCCTCCTCTTTATCCTCGGTGTCGTCTTCGTGGCGATCGGCATCGCCGTGTCCATCGCCCTGCACGAAGTCGGGCACCTGCTGCCGGCCAAGCTGTTCAAGGTCCGCGTGACCAAGTACATGATCGGGTTCGGACCCACCGTCTGGTCCAGGAAGCGCGGCGAAACCGAGTACGGCCTCAAGGCCATCCCGCTGGGCGGCTACGTGTCCATGATCGGGATGTACCCGCCGAACAAGGAAGACGGCACGGTCCGCACGTCAAGCACCGGCATGTTCCAGTCCCTGGCCTCCGATGCCCGCTCCCTCGCCCATGAGGAAATCGGCCCGGGCGACGAGAAGCGGGTCTTCTACCGTCTGCCGGTCTGGAAAAAGATCATCATCATGCTCGGCGGCCCTGCAATGAACCTGCTGATCGGCGTCGTGCTGACCGGGGTGCTGCTGATGGGATTCGGCGTCGCCAGCCAGACCACCACCATCGCTGACGTCTCCAAATGCCAGGTCAAGGCGGGCGAGACCGTGGACCCGAATTCCGCCGCCTGCAAGCTCACCCCCGCGGCGGCAGCCGGGCTCAAGCCGAACGACACCATTACCTCCTTCGACGGCAAGGCAGTCACCAGCTGGGATGAACTCACCGGCTGGATCCGCGCCTCGGCGGGCAAACAGGTCAGCATCACCGTGCAGCGCGGCGGCGCCACGGTCACCGCCACAGTCACGCCAGTGCTCTCCTCCCGTCCGGTGATCGGCGCCGACGGCCGGCAGGCCAAGGACGCTGGCGGAAAGCTCCAGTACCAGGACGTCGGGTTCCTCGGCATCGGCGCCCAGACGGCACTCGTCCAGCAGCCGGCGTCTGCCGTGCTGCCGATGGCGGGGGAGAACATCAAGCAGGTTGCCGGGGTGATCGTGAACCTGCCGGACCGCGTGGCCGGCGTGGCCAAGGCGGCCTTCAGCGAGGAACCCCGGGACCCCAACGGACCCATCAGTGTGGTGGGCGTGGGCCGCGTGGCCGGCGAGGTCGCCGCCATGGAAGATGTTCCGCTGCAGTCCCGCTTCGCCGCCCTGGTAGGTCTGCTGGCCGGACTCAACTTCGCCCTGGCCGTCTTCAACCTCATTCCCCTGTTGCCGCTGGACGGCGGCCACGTGGCCGGCGCGCTGTACGAGGGAGGCCGCCGCCAGGTCGCCAAGCTGTTCGGCCGTCCGGACCCCGGCGCCTTCGATATCGCCAAGATGCTCCCGGTGACCTACGTGGTGGCCGTCCTGTTGATGGGCATGGGAGCGCTGCTGATTTACGCGGACATCGTCAAACCGGTCAACCTCTTCGGGTGACGCGGCGGCCCTCGTGGCTGCGGAGATGTCCCGCGAGGTTCAACGGCTTTGTCCGCGTGCTCAGCCCTGCGGCGCGGGGGCACTTTGCCGCGGTCCGGCGGCGACATGGACGAGGGCGCCCGGCGTTTCGTGTCGAAGTGCCCCCGGATGGCGCGCGGTCAGTCCAGGCCTGTCAGCCCGGCCTCTCCTTCCCATCCCAATTCCGCTGATTTTCCTTCATTAGCTTATTTCGGCTGATTTTTAGTAATCAGTTGAAAGTGATTGATTATTGAGAATCACCTCTCTAGGCTGGGGCCATGTACGTCATGACAATCGACCAGCGCGGCAGTACGGGCGACGTCGACCGGGTCCCCGACCTCCTGAAGGAACTGGGTGCGCTCTCCACCGCGGGGCGCTTTGAGCGCTCGGTGGGCGATGAGGTCCAGGGCGTCGTGGAACAGCCCGACGAGGTAGTGGAGATTGCCCTGCACGCACTGCGCAGCGGTCGCTGGTACGTCGGGATCGGGGTGGGGGAGGTGGACCAGCCGCTGCCCGCCAGTCCGCGGGAAGGCTCCGGCCCTGCCTTCGTGGCAGCCCGGGCCGCAGTTGACCGGGCCAAGGCCGCGGCAGCCCACGTGCCGCTCGCCGTGGTCGCCGGCAGCGGCCGGCGGCCTGGCGCCTGCGCCAATGCGGAGGCGGTGCTGCGGCTGATCGGACGCCTGGTCCAGGACCGGACCGTGGCGCAGTGGAAGGTGGTGGATGCGCTGCGTTCGGTGCGGGACGGACAGTCCGGCAGCCACGGCACGCACGGCACCCAAAAAATCGCTGCGCAGAAACTCGGAATCACGGAGCAATCGGTGAGCCGCGCCGTCCTGCGCTCCGGCTGGCAGGAAGAATGGGCGGCGAGGCCGGCGGCCGCGATGCTGCTGTCCTTTGCCGACGACAGCACAGAAGGAGACCGGTGAACGCCCTCTGGATCACCCTGGCCCTGCTCACGGCCGGTTTCGTCGGCTGGCCGGTCACCGCCCTGGTCTTCCGGCTCGCGCGGACCATTGACGACCGGGCTGACGCCGCGGGGGTCGCCGGCACGGGTGCCGGCGACGCTGCAGTCGTGGATCCCGCCGCCGACTCAACCGCCGACGTCGAGAGCCCCCAGCCCGCAGCGGACGCCGCTGCGCAGGCTGCGCCGGCCGCGCAGGCCGTCCCGGAGCCTGCCGGGGACGCTGACACGGTCAGCAACGCGCGCATCCTGCGGGGCGGCGCCATTATCGGAGTACTGGAACGGTTCGCAGTGTGCCTGGCCATTCTCGCCGGCCAGCCCGTCGCCATTGCCTATGTCGTGGCCATCAAGGGCCTTGGCCGTTTCGCGGAGTTGAAGGCCACCCCGGTGGCCGCCGAGCGGTTCATCATCGGAACGCTGACGTCCCTGCTCTGGGCATCCGGTGTCGCCGCTCTGACCAAGGTCCTCTTCCTCGGCTGACCGGGCGCAGGGCGGCCCCGGATGGGAACCGGGCAAACTGGGCGATAGTGTATCCATATGACTGTTTTTGCTGTGGAGTACGTGTACGACGCCGAATCTTCCGAGGTCCGCGATGCCAGCCGCCCGGCGCACCGCGCATGGACTGCGGAACTTGCCCGCGAGGGCGACCTGCTCGCGAGCGGCCCCTACGGCGATGGTGCGGGTGCGCTGCTCATCTTCAAGGCTGCCGACGAAGCGGCCCTGAACGACCTCCTGCGGCAGGACCCGTTCGCCGCCGCCGGTGCCATCTCGGGCACCCGCACCACTGTGTGGGCGCCGCTGACCGGTCTCCTGGCCGAGCACGCCGCCTAGCCCGTTCCGCCTCCGCCTTCGATACCTCGATACCAAAAAGGGAGTCCACGTGACCTCGGTCAGCCTGGGAATGCCGTCAGCACCGCCCCCCGTCCTTGCCCCCCGCCGGAAGACGCGCCAGATCAAGGTCGGATCTGTGGGTGTCGGTTCCGACTCGCCCATCAGCGTCCAGTCCATGACCACGACGCCGACGACGGACATCAACGCCACCCTGCAGCAGATCGCTGAGCTCACCGCGTCCGGCTGCGACATCGTGCGCGTCGCCTGCCCGTCTGCCGACGACGCCGAGGCGCTGCCGATCATCGCCAAGAAGTCCCAGATTCCGGTGATCGCGGACATCCACTTCCAGCCGAAGTACGTCTTCGCCGCGATCGAGGCCGGTTGTGCCGCCGTGCGCGTGAACCCGGGCAACATCCGCAAGTTCGATGACCAGGTCAAGGAAATCGCCCGCGCCGCGAAGGACCACGGCACCTCCATCCGGATCGGAGTCAACGCCGGATCCCTGGAACCCGGCATCCTGAAGAAGTACGGCAAGGCCACTCCGGAAGCCCTCGTCGAATCCGCCGTCTGGGAAGCCTCGCTCTTTGAAGAGCACGGTTTCCACGACTTCAAGATCTCCGTCAAGCACAACGACCCCGTCATCATGGTGGCCGCCTACGAGATGCTGGCTGAAAAAGGCGACTGGCCGCTGCACCTCGGCGTCACCGAGGCCGGACCGGCATTCCAGGGCACCATCAAGTCGGCCACCGCGTTTGGCGCCTTGCTCTCCCGCGGGATTGGCGACACCATCCGCGTCTCCCTATCGGCCCCGCCGGTCGAGGAAATCAAGGTGGGCAACCAGATCCTGCAGTCGCTCAACCTGCGCCCCCGCAAACTGGAAATCGTCTCCTGCCCGTCCTGCGGCCGCGCCCAGGTGGACGTCTACACGCTCGCCGAACAGGTCACCGCAGGCCTGGAAGGCATGGAGATCCCGCTGCGCGTGGCTGTCATGGGTTGCGTCGTGAACGGTCCGGGCGAGGCCCGCGAGGCCGACCTCGGTGTCGCCTCGGGCAACGGCAAGGGCCAGATCTTCGTGAAGGGCGAGGTCATCAAGACTGTCCCCGAGGACCAGATTGTTGAGACACTGATCGAAGAAGCCATGCGTATCGCTGAAGAGATGGGGGACGCCGATGGCGAAGATGCTGTCAAGGGTAGCCCCGTGGTTAGCGTCTCGTAGGGACGGCGCCGCTCCCGGCGTCGTAGTCCGCGTCCTCGGTGGCGCGGACACCGGACAACTGCTGGCGCTGGCTCATCGGGACGCCGTCGCCAATGTCTTTATCCTGTCGCACCTGGAATCCGCGGGTACGGCATCCCCCACGGCAGGGGGCGCCAGTATCTTTGGCGTGTTCGACGGCGGCACGCTTCTTGGCGCCTGCTGGGCCGGCGCCAACCTGGTGCCGGTGCAGCTGGACCCGGACCTCGCCGGTGTCGTGGCCATGGCCGCGCACCGTTCCGGGCGCAGCTACGCTTCGATTTTTGGCCCCGCCGAGACCGTCCTGGCCCTCTATGCGGCCTTGGAGCAGCTCGGCCAGTCAGCCCACGAAGTACGCGATGACCAGCCCCTGCTGACCATCCAGGGCCCGCCCGCCGTCCGGCCCGAGCCCGCGCTGGGCTTTGGCCAGTTGGCCGACTTCGACAGGATCCTGCCCGCCTGCGCCGCGATGTTCGAGGAAGAAGTGGGCTACTCGCCCTACCTTGGCGGCAGGGAGTATTACAGCCGCCGCGTCAAGAGCCTCATCCGTCAGGGCCATTCGCTCGTGCACCTCAACGCCGACGGCGAGGTGATCTTCAAGGCCGAACTGGGCGCCGTCACACCGGAAGTCACCCAGGTTCAGGGTGTCTGGATGAATCCCGAGTTCCGCGGCCTGGGCCTGAGCGCGGGCTATATGGCCGCCGTCGTCGTCCTCGCGCAGACCCTGGCGCCGGTCACCAGCCTGTACGTCAACGAGTTCAACACCAAGGCGCGCGCCACCTACGACCGTGTGGGCTTCCGCCAGGTGGGCACGTTCGCTACGGTGCTCTTCTAGCGGGCACCTGCCGGCAATCGGCTGATGTTATTGGGGCCCGGAAAGAAATTATCCGGTTGCAGACTCTTGATTCCCGGCCCTCGGTCACATAGGTTCTACCTAGCCGTGTCGCATAGGCGCGCACATTCCCCGGCGCAAAGTCCGGGGAGGGCAACGCCTGGAGGCGACACCAAGTAGCTCACAGCCTGAGATCTGGGGGTGCTGGGGCCACGGAGCCACGCCATGACGGGATGACCAGCTGGAAACGGCCAGGGGCTTCCATCAGTCATGGCGTGGCTCTTCCACGTTCTTGCATCTCATGAGCGCTGCCGCCGCAGGGCGCTGCGGTAAGCGGGGGCCATCCGGACGGTAGATTAGTATCTAGATGCATTTCCGGTTTTCCCGGCTACGCCCGCACTTCCCCAGAAACGGATACCCCACCTGTGGTCCTTCGACTCTCCCAGCTGTTCCTGCGCACCCTGCGCGAAGATCCCGCCGACGCCGAGGTGGCCAGCCACCGGCTCCTGGTCCGGGCCGGATACATCCGGCGGGCCGCGCCGGGCATCTACACCTGGCTGCCGCTGGGGCTGAGCGTACTGCGCAAGGTGGAGCAGATCATCCGCGAGGAAATGTCCGCCATCGGCGCCCAGGAAGTCCACTTCCCGGCCCTGCTGCCCAAGGAGCCCTACGAGGCCACCAACCGCTGGACCGAATACGGCGAGGGCATCTTCCGGCTCAAGGACCGCAAGGGCAACGACTACCTGCTGGCCCCCACCCACGAGGAAATGTTCACCCTGCTGGTCAAGGACTTGTACTCCTCGTACAAGGACCTGCCGCTGAGCATCTACCAGATCCAGAACAAGTACCGCGATGAGGCGCGTCCGCGGGCGGGCCTGCTGCGCGGCCGCGAATTCATCATGAAGGACTCCTACTCCTTCGACGTCGACGACGCCGGCTTGGACGCCAGCTACGCGGCGCACCGCGGCGCGTACCTGAAGATCTTCGAGCGTCTCGGCCTTGAGGTCATCCCCGTCGCTGCCACCGCCGGCGCCATGGGCGGGTCCAAGAGCGAGGAATTCCTGCACCCCACCGAGATCGGCGAGGACACCTTCGTGCGTTCCGCCGGCGGCTACGCAGCCAACGTCGAGGCCGTCACCACCGTGGTCCCCGCGGAGATCGACTTCAGCAACGCCCCAGCCGCGGAAGTCCGGGACACCCCGGATACGCCCACCATCGACACCCTCGTGGATGCCGCCAACGTGCTGGTTCCGCGCAGCGAGGCCGACGGCGGCGCCTGGACGGCCGCGGATACGCTCAAGAACGTCGTGCTCGCCGTGACGCTGCCGACCGGCGAACGCCAGATCGTGGTCATCGGCGTGCCCGGTGACCGCGGCGTCGACCTCAAGCGCGTCGAAGCCAACATCGGTGCGTTCCTGCCCATCGCCGGTGAGATCACCCTTGAGGCCGCCGGCGAGGAAGACCTCAAGAAGCAGCCGCTCATCGTCAAGGGCTACCTTGGCCCCGGCCTGTCCCTCGAGGCCCCGCTGCTCGGCACCGAAGGTGCCGCCAAACTGCTCTACCTCGTGGATCCCCGCGTCGTCAGCGGCACGGCCTGGGTCACGGGCGCCAATGAGGCCGGCAAGCACGTCTTCGGCCTGGTCGCAGGCCGCGACTTCGGCTGGGACGGCGTCATCGAGTGCACCGAGGTGCGTGCCGGCGACGAGGCGCCCGACGGCTCCGGACCGCTCGAAACCGCCCGAGGCATCGAAATGGGCCACATCTTCCAGCTGGGCCGGAAGTACGCCGAGGCCCTGGACCTGAAGGTCCTGGACCAGAACGGCAAGCAGGTCGTGGTGACCATGGGCTCCTACGGCGTCGGCGTGACGCGTGCCGTGGCGGCCCTCGCCGAGTCCAACCACGACGACAAGGGCCTGGTCTGGCCTCGCTCCGTCGCCCCGGCCGATGTCCATGTGGTGGCCGTGGGCCGCGGCGAGGAAATCTTCGCGGCCGCGGAAAAGCTGGCCCTGGAGCTTGAAGCCGCCGGCCTCGACGTCATCTATGACGACCGTCCCAAGGTATCCCCGGGCGTGAAGTTCGGCGACGCCGAACTCGTCGGCGTGCCGACCATCCTCGCCGTCGGGCGGGGACTCGTGGACGGCGTCGTGGAGATCAAGGACCGCCGCAGCGGCAATGCCGAAAACGTGGCCGTTGACAAGGCTGTTGACTACGTGGTCAACGCCGTCCGCAACAGCTGACGCCGCGTAGGTAGTGGTCTCAGGACTTGAGTCGATCCAGCTCGGTACCGTCATCCTGATCGTCGTGGCGGGTCTGGCGGCGGGCTGGGTCGACGCCGTCGTGGGCGGCGGCGGTCTCATCCAGCTTCCGGCGATGCTGCTGGTGCCGGGCATCAGCCCGGTGCAGGCGCTGGCCACAAACAAGATGGGCTCCATCTTCGGCACCACCACGAGCGCGGTCACGTACTACCGCCGCGTCCGGCCCGACTTACGCACCGCCCTGCCCATGGCGTTGATCGCGATGGCGGGCAGCTACGGCGGTGCCGTGCTGGCCGCCAACCTGCCGGCAAGCGTGTTCAAACCCATCATCGTGGCGGCGCTGATCACCGTCGCGCTGTTCACCGCCTTTCGGCCCAACGTCGGTGAGCTGACCAGGCTGCGCCATTCGGGGCACCGGCACTATGTGGTGGCCTGCCTGATCGGCGGCGTGATCGGCTTCTATGACGGGCTGATCGGTCCGGGAACCGGGTCCTTCCTGATCATCGCGCTGGTCTCCGCCATGGGCTACGCCTTCCTGGAAGCCAGCGCCAAGGCCAAGATCGTGAACATGGCCACGAACGCCGGCGCCCTTCTGTTCTTCATACCGCACGGTGCCGTGCTGTGGGGCCTCGGGTTGCTCCTGGGCATGGCGAACATGGCCGGCGGCTACATCGGAGCCCGGACAGCCGTCAAACAGGGGAACAAGTTCATCCGGATCGTGTTCCTTGCCGTGGTCGGAGCGCTGATCGTCAAGCTCGGCTCGGATGTCTGGCAGGACAACTTCGCCTAGCACCCACGACCGCGCGCCCGCCTGCGCGCGGGCCCGCAGACGGGAGCCCCCTCCCGCGGGGGACTCCCGGTCCGGTGGCCCCGGGCGTAGCATGCAGCTATGTCAGCACGCGAGGAACGCTATCGGGATGCCCTCGAAGCCGCGGCCGGGCACGCACGCCAGTGGCTCGAGAGCCAGGGAACACGTCGAATCGGGCCGCAGGCCACCGCGGCCGAGCTCGCGGACGATTTCGGCGGCCCGCTGCCCGAACAGGGCATGCCGGCCGCGGAAGTGGTGGACTATCTCGCGGCCAAGGCCGAACCCGGGCTGATGGCCATGCCGTCCGGGCGGTTCTTCGGATGGGTCATCGGCGGCACTTTGCCGGCCGCGCTGGCGGCGGACTGGCTGGTCAGTGCCTGGGACCAGAACGCGGGGCTTCGCTTCGCCACCCCCGCCACCGCCGCCATTGAAGAAGCCGCCGGCAAATGGATCCTTGAGCTTCTGGGCCTTCCCGAAGAGTCCGACGTCGGCTTTGCCACCGGCGCCACCATGGCCAACTTCACCGGACTCGCCGCCGCCCGGTGGCGGCTCATGGCCGACGCCGGCTGGGACCTCGACGGCGACGGGCTCTCCGGTGCGCCCCGTATCCGCTGCTTCGTGGGGCAGGAACGGCACGACACCATCGACCTCGGCCTGCGCTACCTGGGCCTTGGTCATCCCACAGTGGTGCCGTCCGACCGCCAGGGACGCATCATCCCGGCCGAGCTGGACTGCGCCCTGGACCTTGCGCTCAGCGCGAGGGAGGGCCGTCCGGTCCCGGCCCTCGTGTGCCTGCAGGCCGGGAACCTGCATTCGGGCGCCTTCGACCCCTTCGCCGAGGCGATCGCCGTCGCAAAAGCGCATGGCGCCTGGGTGCACGTGGACGGCGCCTTCGGGCTCTGGGCGGCGGCCGTGCCGGAACTATCCGCCCTGACCGCCGGGCTCCGGCTGGCCGACTCGTGGGGGACGGATGCGCACAAGACCCTCAACGTGCCCTATGACTGCGGGATCGCGATCGTGCGCGACGCCCGGGCGCTGCGTTCGGCGATGGGACTGCACACGAGCTACCTGATCCAGGCCGCGGACGGTGCCGGGGACCCGTTCGAGAGCGTCCCTGAGCTGTCCCGCCGTGCGCGCGGCGTGCCGGTGTGGGCTGCGCTGAAATCGCTGGGCCGCGACGGCGTCGCCGGCCAGGTCCGCACGCTCGTGCTGCGGGCCGCGCAACTAGCGGAACAGCTTGCCGCGCTGGAAGGCGTCGAGGTGCTCAACGACGTCGACTACACCCAGGTTTCCCTGGCCTTCGGGGACGACGCCGTGACACGCGCAGTGACGGAGCGGATCATCAGCGACGGCCGCGTCTGGATGTCCGGTTCGCGCTGGCAGGACCGCGATATCCTGAGGATTTCGGTGAGCAACTGGAGCACGGACGACGCCGACGTCAGAGTCGCCGTCGACGCCGTCCGCGACGCACTGGCGGCCGTACGGGGCTAACCGGCCGCCGTTCCGGCTGCTTCTCCAGGCCCTGCCCCAAGCGCTTCTCCGGGGGCTGGGAGCTCCTGTGGAGCAGGGAGCCCGGGGAGGGGCCGGCCCGCCAGCGTGCTCGCAACCCACAGCGAACGCGCCAGATCGCCTTCATGATGTCGCCTAGAGGCATACCAGAGGGCGTTCTCGACCTCGCGCGCCAGGCTCCACTGCCGGGCGGCTTCGGCGTCGAGACCGGCTGCCTGGCTGAAATCCCGGCAGCGCGCGAGCAGCGCCCGTCCCGGGTCCTTCCGCGGTAACTCCCCGAGCCTGTTCCACAACACCGGGGCCACGGAAAACTCCGCCTCGCCGATCATGGGCTGCGGATCGATCGCGGCGTAACGCTCCACTAGCCCCGCCGGCCCCTCCTGCCCGATGCCGGCCTCCGGGACGCCGGGCCGGGCCAGAATGTTCAGGTAGTGCAGGTCCGCATGGACCAGCACGTCCGTGCCGGACCGCCTGCCCACCGCGCCGCGCGTCTGGCAGACCTCTAACGCTGCTTCGAGCAGCCAGCGGGGGAACGGCTGCGCCAAGTGCTCCCACGTCTCGGGGAATTCATCGCTCCACTGCTCGGCCCGCGCCGCCACGTGGTCGATTTCCTGCCACTCGGGCCGATCATCGGGGACGACGCTCAGTTCGCGGACCACCCCGCCCCACACCGGCGCGGCGGTTTCCAGCGGGACGTCCTGGAGGGAGCGGCCGGCCTCCAGCCGCTCCAAGAGCAAGGCACAGGATCCGGTGTCGGCGGCCAGCAACCGGACGGCGCCGCGGCCTCCCCACAAGGCGAGGGCGTGGCGTTCCCGGGTGGCTTCCTCATGCGGAAAAGCCACCTTGAGGACAGCATCATTGCCGGCATGGCCGGCGTTGCCACTGCCGGTGGACTCGTCCCCGTGCCGGCGCCGCACAGGGATGGCGACGCCGCCGTGACCGCTCCAGGGCAGGGCGCCCGGCGCCAGGTCCGGCACAAGCTCCCACTGGTCCAGACGTTGTGCTATCAGCCCGGGAAGGGATGCCAGCCAGTCGCGTCCGGCAGCCGTGCGGTTGTAACGGCGGGAAAGATCGGGCGGGATGGGGACGTCTGGGATCGGGCTCACGGGACCTATCGTAAATGCCCGGCGCGGGGCGCCCCGGACGTGGGGCCCGGGACTTAGACGATGCCGCTCGCGCCGAGCAGGTTGCCGATCACGAACGTGGCCACCAGCGCCGCGGCGCCACCAATCACCACGCGGACGGCGGCTTTGAGCTTCGAGCCGCCGCCGATCCACGCGCCCACAGCACCGGTGGCCGCCAGCGCAACAAGCACGGCCACGAAGGTCAGCGGGATCCTGATGTTTTCCGGCGGCAGCAGGATGGCCAGCATGGGCAGGATGGCACCGATGAAGAACGCGATGGCGGATGCGAAGGCCGCGTGCCAAGGACTCACGATGTCGGTCTCGTCGATGTGGAGTTCGGCTGAGAGGTGGGCACCGAGGGCATCGTGGGCTGTGAGCTCCTTGGCTACCGTGCGTGCCGTCTCCGGGCTGAGGCCCTTGCCCTGGTAGATCGCGGCAAGCTCCTCGAGCTCCTCCTCCGGCTGTTCTGCCAGTTCCCGCCGTTCCTTCTCGATCAAGGCGTGCTGGCTGTCCTTCTGGCTGCTGACTGACACATATTCACCGAGGGCCATCGAGATGGCACCGCCCACGACCGCTGCGGTGCCCGCAAGCAGGATCGCCCCGGTGTCCGTCGTGGCGCCGGCGACGCCCACGACGATCGCGGCGACGGAGACGATGCCGTCGTTGGCCCCCAGGACGCCCGCACGGAGCCAATTGAGGCGGTGCGCGATGTCATTGTGGTGGGGCTCGTTCTCATGAAGGGTTGCGGCGCCTGTCGTGTCCATGACTACAGCAAATCACCCGTGGGGCGGGCTGGCCAGTATCCCAAGGCTAAGCAAAATAAGCCGAGGCTTGGTTCCGCCGTTCAGCCGGCCGGCAATTTCGGCAGCGACACGGTGTCCAAGCCGGGCAAGGCGCCGGGATCCGCACCCCAGAGCACTGCGCGCTTCGCGGAGCCGAGCAGGGCTGCGACGGCCCACTGACGTGTCTCTCCGTCGCTCAGCGCAATAAGGTCCCCGTAGACCGGCAACGCGGCCGCTTCGACGTTGCCGAGGCCTGCGGCGGGAGAGGCCAGGAAGGACTGGTTCAGCGTGTAGCCCGCCTCGCGCGGCGGAACGGTGGAGCAGTGCAGCCGGACCTGGGTTTCGGCACCGCTGAGGAGCGCGTCGTGGCGCGTCAGTCCTTCGGCCGCAGATTTCGCGGCCTCCCCGTCCAGGCGGGGGAGGGCCACCTGATAGGCGTAGATGGCCCGCGCTTCGGTCCGGGCGACCGCCGCCAGGGCGGCTCCCACGGCGGCATCTGCCCCGGGCGTCCCGGCTGTGCCGCCGTCGGGCGTGGCAGGGGTATTAGGGGTGTCCGCAGCATCAGGAGACGCCTCCGGGGATTGCGCGCCCGAGGATTCGGACGGGCAGGTGCCGGACAGATGCGGGGCGGCGACGTCGGGTGGCGCCGGCGCCGCTGTACCGGTGCCGGCCGCGAGCTTGGACGCCTGCAACAGCTGCGCGGTCCCCACGGCGGCCAGCAGCCGCGCCATACCGCCGTCGGCGACGGCAGCATCCGCGAGGCGCTGGCGCCCGCTGTCCGCAAGAGCGGTCACGAGCTCGGCAGCGGTCGCCGGCTGAGCCCCCGTGGGCGTTCCAGCGGTGGGCGAGCCGGTGGACGAAGGCACCGGTGCGGCGGGGGAAGGCGTCGGACCGGGGGACGTTGTCGGGGCGGACTCTGTGGGCGAGGCGCCAGGCGCACCCGCGGGGCTTTCCCCCGGCAGGAGGAGGGCCTCAGCCTGGGTTGTCAGCAAGGTCACAGTCCGCTCGACGGCGGCATTTCCGGCACCCGCGGGGCGGTCTGCTGAACCGTCCGGGGACCCGGTCCCAAGCCGGTCGCTGGCCGCCAACAGCTGCAGGGTTTCACTCAACGCGGCGGCGCGCGCCTGTTCGGAAAAGGGCGTCTCCCTGGGTTCCGGCGGCCGGGCCGGCGTCAGAACCAACCCCAGGCTCATCACCACCAGGGCGAGGCAGGCCAGGAGCGCATAGCGGGGGAGCATCCGGGGAAAGTGGTCCTGCCATCGCTTTTCCCGGGTGTCGTCGTTCACAACAGACCATGTTGTCATGCCGGCCCGGAACTCCGTGCACCACACCGCCCGGAAAATCGCTAGGCTAGTACTCACAACATCATCTAGCGGGAGGCGGCCGGCATCATGACCAACGCAGAAGCCACGACTTCAACAGACCGGACCGGAACGGGGAAGGCTGAAGCCGCACCCGTTCACAATGTGGAGGCCGAGCGCCTGCATGCACTCCTGGAACCCGCAGTGCTGGCGAACAGATTGTATCTGGAGGACGTCTCCATCCATGTCGCCGGTGCCAACCGGGTGGTCCACGTGGTGGTAGACCTGCCGCAGGAAGAGATCGGCGGCGTCGGACTCGACGTCATCGCCGAGATCTCCAAGACCCTTTCGGACACCCTGGACAACGACCCCAGCATGGACGCGCGTCCCTACGAGCTGGAAGTTTCGTCGCCCGGCGTCGGACGTCCCCTTACCGAAGAACGCCACTGGCACCGCGCCCGCGGACGAATGGTCAACGTCAATGTGATCCAGGGTGACAACGTCACCGGCAGGATCCAGTCCGTGGATGATGAAGGCGTCACCCTCGTCCCCGAGATTGCCGTCAAGAAGGGCATGAAACCCAAGCAGGGCGAGCCCGTCAAGCTTCCTTTCGACAGGGTCCGCAGCGGAAAAGTCGAGATAGAGTTCAGCCACCTCGAAGAGGCCGGTCTGGAAAAAGAACACAATGGACCTTCTGAGGAGGCCTAATGGATATTGACATGAGCGCGCTGAGACTCCTGGAGCGTGAGCGTGAAATCCCGCTGGATCTCCTGATTCCGACGATCGAGCAGGCACTGCTGGTGGCCTACCACAAGACCCCCGGCGCTTTCGAGAAAGCCCGTGCCGAGCTCGACCGCAAGAGCGGCCACGTGACCATCTGGGCCACGGAGATCGACGACGACGGCGCCCCGATCGGCGAATTCGAGGACACCCCGGCGGGCTTCGGACGCATCGCGGCCAGCACGGCACGCCAGATCATCCTGCAGCGCCTCCGCGATGCTGAGGACGACAACGTGCTGGGCCAGTTCAAGGGCCGTGAAGGTGAGCTTGTAGCCGGCACCATCCAGCAGGGCAACAACCCGCACATGATTCAGGTGAACCTGGGCACGGTAGAGGCGCTGCTGCCCCCGCCCGAGCAGGTTCCCGGCGAGAAGTACATCCACGGCAACCGGCTGCGCGCCTTCGTGATCGACGTCCACCGCGGCACCAAGGGCCCGTCCATCACGCTGTCCCGCTCACACCCCGGGCTTGTCCGGAAGCTCTTCGAACTCGAAGTTCCCGAGATCGCGGACCGTTCCGTCGAGATCGTGGCGCTTGCCCG
Source organism: Arthrobacter sp. ok909 (assembly GCF_900104405.1). NCBI lineage: Bacteria > Bacillati > Actinomycetota > Actinomycetes > Micrococcales > Micrococcaceae > Arthrobacter > Arthrobacter sp. ok909. The sequence continues at coordinate 135,563 of NZ_FNJS01000003.1, forward strand.
CGAAGCCGGCCACCGCACCAAGATCGCGGTCAAGGCAAACATCCCCGGCGTGAATGCCAAGGGTGCCTGCATCGGCGAAATGGGGTCTCGTGTCCGGGCCGTCATGACCGAGCTCAACGACGAAAAGATCGACATCGTCGACTACAGCGACGACCCAGCGACCTTTATCGCCAGCGCCCTCTCGCCGTCGCGCGTGAATTCGGTCACCATCACCGATGAGGCGACCCGTTCCGCGCGGGTGGTTGTTCCCGACTACCAGCTCTCCCTGGCCATCGGCAAAGAGGGCCAGAACGCCCGCCTTGCCGCCAAGCTCACGGGCTGGCGGATCGACATCGTCTCCGACGCCGCCGTCAATAGCAGCAAATAGCGTTCAGGCGCGCGCGCCCACGCACACGAAATATAGACAGCGGGCCGCCGTCGCGGCCCGCTGTTCGTGTGCTGCCTCACGGACTTACCCCTGGTTTCGTCACTGGCGGCACGCCAGGGTTCCGGACCCGGGCGCCGGAGGGGCTAGAATAGACATGACCGCGCCTAACGGCCGGTATCCGTGTGTCTTTGGCGCGTCCGGGTTTTTCCGGATTCCCGGGGGCGCAGATTTTCACCAAACAGATGTACTGGCAGGAAGATACTCGAACGTGGCACATGTGCAACACCTCGGGAATCAGCCGCAGCGCACCTGCATCGGATGCCGACAAAAGGGATCGCGGTCGGAGTTACTCCGGCTCGTCGCCGGCGCCGGCGGTTCGTCCGCCGTCGTGGTGGATGAACGACGCCGGATGGCTGGCCGGGGAGCATGGCTGCACCCCAGCGAGAAGTGCCTGGCACTGGCGGTGAAACGTCGAGCATTCGGCCGCGCCCTCCATGGCGCAGCCGGTACCGCCGACGTCGAACGCCGGATCACTGCCGGCACGCAAGCCGTGGGCACTACGGTGACCGCAGCAACAACCGTCCAACCTGAAAGCGGGTCAGAAAACTGATGGAAACCCGATGAGTTCCCAGCGATGAGTGCGCAACGATGACAACTTTGTTGCGCTCTGCAATGGGCCTTTCAGCTGCATTCGCGGCGGAGGCCCGCAGTAAGAAGTAGACGGTTCGTGCCTGGCTCGGTGCGGACCGAGACAGGAGAAATGTGGCCAAGGTCCGCGTACATGAGCTTGCTAAAGAGCTCGGTATTACTTCCAAAGATGCAGTAACCAAACTGCAGGAACTGGGCGAATTCGTTCGCTCCGCCTCGTCAACTATCGAGGCTCCCGTTGTGCGGAAACTGCGCAACGCTTACCCCGACGCCCCTGCAGCTTCGAAGTCCGAAGCTCCGGCGTCCGCCCCCCAGGCAACTGCCGCCCCGGCAGCGACCCGCCCGGCGCCTGCGCCCGGCCCCGCTGCGCCCAAGGCTGCAGAACCCAAGGCTGAAGCTCCGGCTCCGGCCGCTGCGGCACCTGCCGCCGCGCCCGCCGCTCCGGCTGCCCCCGCCGCCCAGGCTCCGGCAGCCCCGGCCGCCCAGGCCCCGGCTGCTCCCTCGACGGGCGTCAAGCCCGGTGCGCGTCCGGCCCCCAAGGCTGAAACCCCGGCTGCTCCGGCACGCCAGGGCGGTTCCGCACCCCGTCCGGGCGGTCCCCGTCCCGGCAACAACCCCTTTGCCACGTCCCAGGGCATGCCCCGAGGCCGCGGCGGCGATAACGAACGTCCCTCGCGTCCGGGCAACAACCCGTTCGCTCCTTCCCAGGGCATGCCGCGTCCGGGCGGAAGCCGCACCGAGGGCGAACGCCCCGGCGGCCCGCGCCCCGCAGCAGGCGCTGGCGGCCCCCGTCCGGGTGGTCCGCGTCCGGCAGCCGGCGCAGGCGGCCCCCGCCCCGGCGCCCCGCGTCCGGCGGGCGCTCCCGGCGCTGGTCGTCCGGCAGGAGCCGGCGGAAACCGCCCGACTCCGGGCATGATGCCTAACCGCACCGAACGTCCCGCACCCGCAGGTGCAGGCCGTCCCGGTGGCGGCGGCCGTGGTCCGGGCCGTCCGGGTGGCGCTCCGGGTACCGGTGCTCCCGGTGCCGGTGGCGGCGCTCCGGCCGGTGGTGGCTTTGGTAAGGGCGGTCGCGGTCGCGGCGGCACCCAGGGCGCCTTCGGTAAGGGCGGCGCGGGACGCGGCAAGCAGCGCAAGTCGAAGCGTGCCAAGCGTCAGGAACTGGAGCAGATGAGTGCTCCGTCGCTGGGCGGCGTAAGCGTGCCCCGCGGCGACGGCAACACCGTAGTCCGGCTTCGCCGGGGTTCGTCCATCACGGACTTTGCCGACAAGATCGAGGCGAACCCCGCAGCGCTGGTGACCGTTCTGTTCCACCTCGGCGAAATGGCCACGGCCACGCAGTCGCTGGATGAAGAGACGTTCGCCTTGCTGGGTGAGGAACTTGGCTACAAGCTGCAGGTTGTTTCGCCGGAGGACGAGGAGCGCGAGCTGCTCTCCACCTTCGACATCGACTTCGAAGCCGAGCTCGAAGCCGAAGGCGACGAAGACCTCGAGGCACGTCCTCCGGTCGTCACCGTCATGGGTCACGTTGACCACGGTAAGACCCGACTGCTCGATGCCATCCGCAAGTCCGACGTCATGGCGGGCGAGCACGGCGGCATCACGCAGCACATCGGTGCTTACCAGGTCACGCACAACCACGAAGGCCTCGATCGCAAGATCACCTTCATCGATACTCCGGGCCACGAGGCGTTCACCGCCATGCGTGCCCGTGGTGCGAAGGTCACCGACATCGCCATCCTGGTGGTCGCAGCGGACGACGGCGTGATGCCCCAGACCGTTGAAGCCCTCAACCACGCCCAGGCGGCCAACGTGCCGATCGTCGTGGCCGTGAACAAGATCGACAAGGAAGGCGCCAACCCGGACAAGGTCCGCGGCCAGCTGACCGAGTACGGCCTGGTTCCGGAAGAATACGGTGGCGACACCATGTTCGTGGAGGTCTCTGCCCGCCAGAACCTCAACATCGACGAGCTCCTCGGCGCCGTCCTGCTCACCGCAGACGCTGCCCTGGACATGCGCGCCAACCCGAACAAGGACGCCCGCGGTATCGCGATCGAAGCCAACCTGGACAAGGGCCGCGGTTCCGTGGCCACCGTCCTCGTTCAGTCCGGTACGCTGCACGTCGGCGACACCATCGTGGCAGGCACGGCCCACGGCCGCGTCCGTGCGATGTTCGACGACGACGGCAGCGCCCTGACCGAGGCCGGCCCGTCCCGCCCCGTGCAGGTGCTGGGTCTGTCCAACGTCCCGCGTGCCGGTGACACCTTCTTCGTGACCGCTGACGAGCGCACCGCCCGCCAGATCGCCGAGAAGCGTGAAGCCGCTGACCGCAACGCCGCCCTGGCCAAGCGCCGCAAGCGCATCAGCCTGGAAGACTTCGACCAGGCCGTCGCCGAAGGCAAGATCGACACCCTCAACCTCATCCTCAAGGGTGACGTGTCCGGTGCCGTGGAAGCCCTCGAAGACGCGCTGCTCAAGATCGACGTCGGCGAGGGTGTCCAGCTCCGCGTCATCCACCGCGGTGTCGGTGCGATCACGCAGAACGACGTCAACCTGGCAACGGTCGACAGCGCCGTCATCATCGGCTTCAACGTCAAACCCGCCGAGCGTGTTGCCGAACTGGCAGACCGCGAAGGCGTGGACATGCGCTTCTACTCCGTCATCTACGCAGCAATCGATGACATTGAGGCAGCCCTCAAGGGCATGCTCAAGCCGGAGTACGAAGAGGTCCAGCTTGGCACCGCCGAGGTTCGCGAAGTGTTCCGTTCTTCCAAGTTCGGCAACATTGCAGGCTCGATCGTCCGCTCCGGTGTTATCCGGCGCAACGCCAAGGCCCGTATCACCCGCGACGGCAAGATCATCGGCGACAACCTCACCGTTGAGACGCTCAAGCGCTTCAAGGACGACGCCACCGAGGTCCGCACGGACTTCGAGTGTGGTATCGGTCTTGGCTCGTACAACGACATCAACGAAGGTGACATCATCGAGACCTTCGAGATGCGCGAAAAGCCGCGCGTCTAAGGTGTTGCTTCGCGGGTGGGGCCGTCGGAATTTTTCCGGCGGCCCCGCCCCTACGCTGGGCGGCAATGGATCTGCGATCCATTGCCGCCCAGCTTCGGCAGCGGCGTCAGCCTTCCCAATGCTCGCAAGCTCGCATCGGGTCCCTCGGCTGCCGCCTTGGATGCCACCCAGGCCGCCGGAAAAATTCCCACGGGAGTCCGTCGTTGACTCACCGTAGTGCGTGGCAGAAAACTGAAACGAGCGACCCCGCCTAACATGCGTCGTCGTTCATCCAAATCTTTTAGGAGTGGAAATGGCTGATCCCGCACGGGCTGCCAAGTTGGCGCAGCGGATTAAGGTTGTCGTTGCTGAGGCCCTGGGCCGGCGGGTGAAGGATCCTCGGCTTGAGGGCGTCACCGTGACCGACTCGCGGGTGACCAACGACCTGCAGCACGCCACCGTCTACTACACGGTATTCGGTGACGAAGTGGCCCAGGCTGATGCTGCCAAGGGCCTCGAGAAGGCCAAGGGCGTGCTGCGTCAGGAAGTCGGCCGGAACATCACCGTGCGCCTGACTCCGACCCTCGAATTCGTGGCGGACCAGATTCCGGTCAACGCCTCGAACCTTGAGGAGTTGCTCCGGGCGGCGAAGAAGCGCGACGCCGAGGTGGCGGCGCTGGCCGAAGGCGCCAAGCATGCCGGGGACGCCGATCCTTACAAGTCCGACACCCCGGAGGACGTAGAGCTGGATGAGGACGACTTCGATGAAGAGGACCTGGATCTGATCGACAAAGACCAGATCGACGAGGACCGCAACAAGTAGTTCCGCTCTCAACAGCAGTGGCCGGACCCGCAAAGGGTCCGGCCACTGCTGTTTCCGGTGGCGTTCCGGTTTCCTGGTCCCGGCTCCGGGGGCCGGCCGCGGGACCTTTGACTCTACGCCCGTTCGGGGGCGGGGAGTCCCATGGAACCATGACTGCGGGTATGCGGGAAGGCGACGGCGCGTCGTGGAATCCAGCCTGATGAAGTGCCCGCACTGCGGGAAAACCAACCGGATTCCTGCTGCGGCCGCCGGGCATCCGCGCTGCGGCAACTGCCGCCGGGACCTGCCGTGGATTGTCGCGGCGGGCGACGCCGACTTCCCCCTGGTCGCGGAGAAGTCCTCCGTGCCGGCGCTCGTCGACTTCTGGGCAGCCTGGTGCGGGCCGTGCCGCATGGTCAGCCCGGTGCTGGACAAGCTGGCGCTGGAACGGGCCGGGGAGTTCAAGCTCGTGAAGGTCGACGTCGACACCTCTCCGGGGCTGTCCAGGCGGTTTGATATCCAGGCGATTCCAACGTTGCTTGTCATCAAGAACGGTGCGGTGGCAGCCCGCCAGGCGGGAGCGCCGCCGGCCGCGGCCCTCCGCAGCTGGCTCGACGCCGCACTGTCCGCAACCCCGAGGTGACCGTCCGGCCCGCATTACCGGCCTGTACTACCTGGCCGCGTTTTACCGCCCGCACAGCGCGTTGATATGGAGGAAGCAATGACCGAGATCCTGCGTTACGAAGTCGGGTCGGGGACAGTGCTGGTGGAGGTCGAGGACAACAGCTTCGGCGTGGAGCGGCCTTCCCGCAACGAGCAGGGGATCCTAGACGCCGGTCGGCGCCTCGAGGACGCACTCTCGGCAGTCCGGCCGGCGGCCAACGCTGCCGCCGAGGTGATGAAGGAACTTGGTCCGGAACACCTGGAACTCCAGTTCGGGGTGAAGCTCGCGGGCGAGGCCGGAGCCATCATCGCCAAGAACTCCGCCGAAGCGCACTTCGTTATCCGGATGTCCTTCACCAAGACTCCTGTGGCGGCTTTAACGCCGGAGGAAGAGATCATGCTCTGATTCCCCGTCCGTGGGCCGCGGGGTAGCCGGCCTAGCGCCGCCTGGAACGCCCCCGGGCTCCCAGGCCGCCGCCCAGCACGGGAGATCCCATGCCCAGGAGGTAACCGAAGTCATACCAGTTCCCCGCGCGCGCGGAGTTGTAGAAGGGGAACTCATTCCAAAACCCGAAGACATGGGCGATCAGGACGATCCATGCCGTCAGCCCGTTCCAGAAACCCCACAGCAGGTCTTGCCACCACACGATGTACTCCCTTGGCTGGAATCCAGAGCGCCCGGACGAACCAGGACAACCCGAAACAAAGTCGGCCGGGCCGGCTCGGGGCGCCGTGTGCTCAGGCTATGGCGCCGGCAGTTCCGGCGATAGGGTCTGTGGACCCGACAGCTCCGCCGGATGGGCCAGCTGCGGCCCCGCGTGCGGGGAGGCGCCCGAGGCCCTCCACGAGGTCGGCCTGGCTGCCGCAGAGCGCAATGCGGATCCAGCCCTCGCCGATCGAACCAAACGCCGTGCCGGGGGCGAAGGCCACGCCGTGGTCCGCCAGGAAGCGGCGCGTCCACGCCCGGACGTCCCCGCCGCTGACGTGGGAAACATCCGCCCACAGATAGAACGCGCCCTGCGCCGTGAGGTACGGGATGCCATGGGAGTGAAGCACCGCCGAGGCCGCATCGCGGTTGGCCCGGTAGTGGGCGCGCGCGTGGCTGACGTAGTCCTGGGGACCGGTCAGGGCCGCCAGCGCGGCGTACTGCGACGGCGACGCCACGCAGGACACGATCGCCTCCATGACATTGTTCATCTTCTGCTCGAGTCCCGGCGGGCAGATCAGCGCGCCGATGCGGAGCCCCGTCAGCCCATAGGTTTTGGACAGCGTGAGCGAGGCGAACACCCGGGCTTCGCCCGGGACCTCGCTGTCGAACCTGGCCGGGCTGACGTGCGGGACATCGTACGTGAAGGCCTCGTAGCATTCGTCCGAGATGATCCACAGATCGTGCCGCCTGGCCAGCTCCACGAGTCGGCGCGTCAGGTCCTCGCCCAGGACAGCGCCGAGCGGGTTGGACGGGGAATTCAGGATCAGCACTTTAGTCCGCGGCGTGATGAGGGCCTCGATGTCCTCGATCCGCGGCTGGAAGTCGTGCTCCGGGTAGAGCGGGTAGCGGACGGGGACGGCGTGCAGGAGGCTGCTGGTCATCGCGAAGGTCGGGTAGCCAGGGTTGGGAATGAGGATCTCGTCGCCGGGGGAGAGCAGCAGGCTCATGGCAAAGTGCAGGCCCTGCTGGGCGCCGTCGACCACGTAGACGCGGTCCGCGCCGACCGGCGTCGCGTTGTGTTCGCGGAACCGCGCGGCGAATGCCTCGCGCAGGGCCGGGATCCCGGCGTTTGGCGTGTAGTTGGTCTCGTCCCGCTCAAGGCATGCCATTCCGGCTTCGAGGACGTGGCGGGGGACGGCGAAACCTGGCTCGCCGATACTCAGGACGATCGCGCCGGGCGTTCCCCAGGCGGCTTCGGTGATCTCCCGGATCTGGTTGATCGGGACCTCGCGGACATGTGCGGCAAGCTCGGGCATGTCTGCCATCCTAACGGGCGGCGTTCGCGATGGGTGCTTAGGCCGGGCGCCGGTCCGCGGCCGGTCCGTGGGCCGTGGGGCACCGCTGGCCCGCATATACTGGGAGGCGTGCTTTCTGGACTGGTGATAGTGGACAAGCCGCAAGGCTGGACCAGCCACGATGTGGTTGGACGGATGCGGCGTATCGCCGGTACCCGGAAGGTCGGCCATGCCGGGACACTGGATCCGATGGCCACCGGCGTTCTTGTGGTCGGCATCAACAAGGCCACCCGGCTGCTGACTTACATCGTGGGCACGTCCAAGACCTACACCGCCACCATCAGGCTGGGCGAATCCACCGTGACGGACGACGCCGAAGGCGAAGTTACTGCCACCCGCACCACCACCGGGATCACCGAAGACGCCATCCACGCCGGCGTCGCCGCACTGACCGGAGAAATCCAACAGGTTCCCAGCAGCGTCAGCGCCATCAAGGTCAACGGCGAGCGCGCCTACGCGCGGGTCCGTTCCGGTGAAGAGGTCAAGCTGGCAGCCCGGCCCGTGACGATCCACCGCTTTGAGGTCCACGAGATCCGCCGCGTGCGCGCGGGGGAGGCGGCCGGTGAGGCGGTGGATGTGGATGTCACGGTGGAGTGCTCCTCCGGAACCTACATCCGCGCCCTGGCCCGCGATCTCGGCGAGGCTCTCGGCGTCGGGGGTCACCTGACGGCACTCCGGCGGACCCAAGTGGGCCCCTACACGCTTGACCAGGCGCACACCCTCGAAGAACTGGCGGAGACGCTGGACGTCCTGGAGATGTCGGACGCGGCCCGCGCGCTCATGCCGAACCGTGAACTCAGCGAGGCTGAAACCACCGAGATTTCCTTCGGACGCAGGATCGCCGCCGGAACCGCTGCCGGCACGCCGGACGCAGCGACCGCGGACAAACCGGCAGCGGCGTTCGCGCCCGACGGAACACTCGTGGCCCTCCTGGCCGACGCCGGAAGCTACGCGAAGCCGGTGCTGGTCTTTGCTCCGGACAATGAAAAGCACGGCAACGCGATACAGGGCAACGGCAAGCAGGCCGGCCAGTAGTGGACGCGTATTTTTACATCATCCTGGTGGTAGGCCTGCTGTCGACCGTCATCTGCGTGACCGCAGGCCTCCTGAAAAAGGCGCCGAACGACACCACGATCCTGTCGGTGGCCGCCGTCGAGCTTTCCCTCGTGGTCTATCTGGTCGGGTCGATTGTCCGGGTGGCCAGCGGGGAGCCGATCGCGGGGGAGCCGTGGGAGTTCTGGGGCTATATGGCGACGGCGCTGCTGCTCCCGATCGGTGCCGTGTACTGGGCCATTCTGGAGCGGACCCGCTGGAGCAACTTCGTGCTGGCCGCCGTCGGCGTCACCGCCGTGGTGATGGCGGCGCGCATGAACCAGATCTGGTACTGACATGGAAGAGGCAGAAAACGTGAGTGCAAAATCCCCGCAGGACGGAACCGGCACCCCGGAGGTGTCCTCCCGGATGACCGGGCAGGCGGACGCTGCACCGGCGTCGACCGATACCCGCAACACCGGACCCGGCCGCCTGCTGATTGCCGTCTACGCCGTCTTCGCGATATCTGCAACGGCCCGGGCCGGCTACCAGATTCTGACGAAGTTCTCCGAGGCGCCCCTGGCGTACCTGTTGTCCGCGTTCGCCGCGGTGGTCTACGTGGTGGCGACGGTGTCCCTCGCGAGGCCGGGCCGCACCGCCTTCAAAGTCTCCGTGGTCGCGGTTCTGGTGGAACTCGTCGGTGTCTTGGTAGTGGGGGCACTGAGCGTGTTCGACTCGGTGAACTTCCCGCACGAGACAGTCTGGTCCTTGTTCGGCCGCGGCTACGGGTTTATCCCGCTCCTGCTGCCGATCTTGGGGCTCATCTGGCTGTACCGGCGGCGGCCTGCTGCTCGGAAGGCTTAAAGCGGGCTGCGTCCCGGGCGGATTGGGCCGGCCGCCGTTTCCCGGCGTGGCACGTCACGCGTTGATGAGCGCGGACCGTACGTTACGCCCGGAGGGTGATGCGCGGATCCTCCGCGAGCCGGCTTCGCAGCCCGGGCCAGGCCGCCGCAAAGCCGGGGTGCAGCTCCTTGCCGGCGACGGCGTCAATCCCCACCCATTGCAGTTCGAGGCTTTCCGGATCACTGATCTTGGCCTCGAAGGGCTGCAGCGCTTCGGCAACGACCGTGGTGTAGGTCCAATAACCGACGTCGAACACCGACGTGAAGAGGACGCGGACGTTCTCCGGGGGCACGGCCGCTTCTTCCTGGGCTTCCCGCAAAGCCCCGTGGATGGCCTCTTCCCCTTGGTGCAGCGCGCCGCCGGGGAGCCCCCAGGTGCCGCCCTGATCGCTCCAAAGGGCGCGGTGCTGGAGCAGGACGCCCTTGGCGGGGTCGTGGACCAGGAGCCCGGCGGAACCGAACCGTCCCCAGAACCGGCCGCGGTCGCCCTCCACCCAGGCGTCACCCGGATCGCGGGGACCCAAGGGGCGGCGAGGCTCGCCAGATACGGGCCCTAAGAATGGTGAATCCCCGGGTTGGGGTACGACTGTGCTGTCCATCCCTCCAGCTTGCCACGTGCCGGTTCGTAGGAGCGTGGGAAGCGTACGCAGTATTACGGGCAGTTGGTGAGGGTGGCGCTGGGTTCCGCTGCTGGTTCGGGCGGCTGGATGCTGCTGGGTGAGTGCTGAGGGTGGGTGCTCGGCCCACGGCACAGGTGGGTGTTCACTGACACGGGCGTGGGGATCGTGGATGACAGCCCGCGGTTCTGCGCTTGTCCTGAGGATCTCGGACCGAAGGCGTTGGCGCGAAGATCCTCCAGCAATCCTTGCGGCACCCGCTGGCCAACTCTTTGCTGAACCCCTCGACCACGCTCCGTAGCCAAATCCCTTGCAGGGCGTCAGCAAGACGCGGCAGCAAATCAGTCAATACTGTCGGACCCCTCTGGGATCGTTGAGACATGAAAGCCGTCGGAGCGTTCATCCCGGAGCGGGCCCCGTGGGCCGGCCCGGTCGCGTCCCCGCGGCGTTCCTGCCTGGCAGGCGTTGGTAGCCCGGGTGGCAGCCGGATGTGGCGTCTCGTTGCGGCCGCACCGGTTCGGTCTTTTTTGTCGGACCCCTCTGGGATCGTTGAGACATGAAAGCCGTTGGAGCGTTCATCCCGGAGCGGGCCCCGTGGGCCGGCCCGGGCGCGTCCCCGCGGCGTTCCTGCGTGGCCGCTGCGGCCGGGGCGCTTGAAGCATCACACATCGGTGGCGCAGGCCATGCCGGGAACGGTGCTTTGGGTGGCGCCGCGAATGCTGCCGTGGACGGCGGCGTTGGCGGCGCGGTGGATTCGGCGTTGGCGTTACTGCGGTCCGCGGCCCCGGCCGCGGGTGCTGAGGCGGCCCGGTTCTCCCTGGTCGAAGCCGCGGACTTCGCCGGCCGTGTGGAGGAATTCTCCCGGACGGTCGAATACTTCCAGCTCATCGCCGCCGCCGCGGTGGACCGGACCCGCAAACAGACAGCCTGGACCCGGCCGGCGCCGGCGGGATGGGAAGCCGAAGCAGAGGCTCAGGCGGGCTGGCTCACGGGCTGGACACAAAACACCAGCACCGACACCGACACCGGATCTGAGGCCGGCGCCGGGGCCGGGTCCGACGGCGGCGGTGGGGCCGGATCTGAGGTTCGGGCCGAGGCCGGCGGCTGGACGGCATTTGGCAGGAGCGGCGGGCCGGCCGACGTGTGCGCCGCGGCCGACGACGGCTACAAGAACACCACCGAGTTCCTGCGGGCACGGCTGCGGATCAGCGCCCCCGAAGCCCGGCGCCGGCTGACCCAGGCCGCGGACCTGTTGCCCCGCCAGGGACTCACCGGAGCACCGGTGCCGGCCGTGCACGAGGAACTCGGCGCCGCCGTCGCCGCCGGGGAGATCGCGTCCCGGACCGCGACCATCATCACCACCGCCATGGACCGGGTCCGGCACCTGTGCCCGCCCGGGACCGCCGCCGCGATGGAACACGCCCTGACCCTGACCGCGATCGAGAACGACCCCGATTTCCTGACCCGGATCGCCCGGCGCTGGACCGACGCCCTGGACCAGGACGGCGCCGAACCCTCCGAGGAAGCCCTCCGCCGGCTCCAGGGCGCCTTCATCCGCAAACCCCGCCACGGCCTGCACCACCTGGAAATCTTCGCCACCACCGACCAGTTCGAACACCTCATCACCGCGATGAACACCGCCACCAACCCCCGCACCAGCGCAGGAACCGTTCCCGGCCCGGACCCAACAGCCGACCCCGGCACAGGCGACGGAGCTGCTACCGACACGGCTGCGGACGGCGCCGGACGAGCCGGCGGGGTTTGCGGGGAAACGGACGGCTCGGTCACTGACGCGGACGCGGTCGGGGGGATCCATGACGGCAGCGGACTCGCCGCCGGTACGGCCGCCTGGTCTAATGCGGCCGTAAGCGGTGCGGCCGGTGCGGCGGACGCGGCCGACGTCCTGGACCGCCGCTCGCGGCCGCAACGGCTGCTCGACGGCCTGGTCGGCGCCTGCGACGCCGCCCTCGCCGCAGGGGCCCTGCCCGCCGCCGGCGGGCTCCGGCCCCAGGTCATGGCCACCATCGACTACCGGGACCTCCTCGGCCGCCTCGAGCAGACCGGCACCCCCAACGACCCCGCCGGCACCCCCGGCCCGGGCACGGGATCACTGATGTTCACCGGACCCGTCACGGCCTCCACCATCCGCAAACTCGCCTGCGACGCCGACATCATCCCCGTCCTGCTCGGCACCGAAGGCCGGATCCTGGACATCGGACGCACCTCACGGATCTTCCCGCCCCACCTCCGCAAAGCCCTCACCGCCCGGGACCAGGGCTGCGCCTTCCCGCAGTGCACCATCCCAGCACCCTGGTGCGAAGCCCACCACATCACGTACTGGTCCCGCGGCGGGTCCACAAGCACGGACAACGGAACCCTGCTGTGCTCCCACCACCACCATCTGATCCACAAGGAACAGTGGACGATCCAGATGCGCAGCGGCATCCCCTGGTTCATCCCGCCACCCCACGTCGACCCCCGCCAAACACCCCGACGCAACAAACACTTCCGCCCCGATATGCCCCGGCAGTGAAGCCCCGGCAGTGAATGCGTCACCCGAGCGAGTCACCCTGCGCCGGGACGATTCAAAGCGGAGCGGGCGGGATCGGAGGCCAGTCGGGACTTGGAAGCCGGGCTGGAGACCGGACAGAAGTCCGCAGACCAAACGTCGGCCCGGGGGAGCTCGCCGCGCGTTGTCGTCTTCCGGCGGCCCAGGGAATTGGAAACGTGGCTGGCGGAAGAAGCCGCGGCCCGGGCCGAAAGCCTCTGAGTCACAACGGCCGATTCGTGCCTAGGGTGGAGGCATGGACCAACGCCGTCTGCTGCTGCGGGCAGTGAAGTCGTTCCACACCATCGCCTGGTTCAGCATCGAGGCCTGCATGGCCTACGTTCTCTATACCGGCATCAGGGGCCGCACCGACCGGAAGACGGGCGCTGCCGCCGCCGTGGTCGCCGGCGAGACGCTGATCTTCGCCGCGAACGGCTTCCACTGTCCGCTGACCGCCGTCGCGCGGGACCTCGGCGACGGCAAAGGCTCGGTCACGGATATCTACCTGCCGCATTGGTTCGCACGAAACCTGCCCGGGATCCACGTCCCGCTCATCCTCGCTGCCGCACTGCTGCACTGGCGGAACTGGCGCATCCACGCGGTCCGGGACAGCCAGCGCAGGCTCCTGCTGGGGCGATAGACCCCACCCGCACTGACGCCGTCGCCGCGCCGCCTTTGAATCGGATTCCCGCCGAACGGCTCACCGGTCGTGCCCGGGAGGCTGCCCCGGAAGCCGCGTGCGCCGTCCGGAGGCTGCCCGGATTGCGGGTAATCTTAGAGAGTTCCGGAGCCGGCACGGTCCCTCCGGAAGAGTTCATGGCAGGCAGCAAAAGGCGAGGTTGATGGTCCACATCTGGAACGATCTGTCCGAAGTCCCGTCGGACTTTGGTCCTTCGGTTGTCACGTTCGGCAATTTCGACGGCGTGCACCGCGGGCACCAGCAGGTGCTGTCGCAGCTCATCCGCACCGCCCGCTTGAACCACGCCCGCGCCGTCGCGATCACCTTCGATCCGCACCCCGCGCAGGTGCACCGTCCGGAATCGGCTCCCGAGCTGATCATGGGGCTGGAGGACAAGCTCGTGGCACTGGGTGAGCTCGGCCTCGATGCCGTGCTGGTGATGAAGTACTCGCTGGAGCTCGCCAGCCACACACCTGAAGAATTTGTCTCCACGGTCCTCGTGGACGCCCTGAAGGCCAGCCACGTGGTGATCGGCCACGATGCCCGGTTCGGCCGCGGCAATTCCGGCGACCTCTCCACCATGCAGGAACTGGGTAAGAAGTTTGGCTTCGAGGTGCTGGTCATCAGCGAGTTCGGCTCTGAAGGCTTCCCCATCCACGACGACGCCGGCACGGACCGCCGCTGTTCGTCCACGTGGGTGCGCGAGGCCCTCCGCGCCGGCGACGTTGCCACCGCCGCTGCGGTGCTGGGGAGACCGCACCGGATGCGCGGCGAGGTGGTGCACGGTGCCGCACGCGGCCGGGATCTTGGCTTCCCCACGGCGAACCTGGCGTCGACGGCGAGCGGGTACATTCCCGCGGACGGCATCTACGCCGGCTGGCTCGTGGACCAGGCCGGGACCCGTTGGCCTGCGGCCATCTCCGTGGGCTCCAACCCCACGTTCGACGGCGTGAGCCGTCAGGTAGAAGCCCACGTGATCGACCGCCCGGAGGAGTCCGTAGAAGACTTCGATCTGTACGACCAGACAGTTGTGGTGGAATTCGTCTCCAGGCTGCGCGGCATGGTGGCGTACCGTGGGCCTGAGGCATTGGTGGAGCAGATGCGTCTGGACGTCGTCCAGGCCCATGACATCCTGTTCGCCCGCTGACTGTTCGCCCGCTGACAAGGGGGCCGGGCCCGCGTCCAACCCCGCGCCGACGGCCTTCTGACTCACTGGAGCCGCGCGCTGAATCACAGCCAGGCGGCAAGGAAGGCAAGAGACGTGACCATCGAGAAGAACACGAGGGAGCTGGACAGGGACATCGTCCGCGACTTCAGCACGCGGATGAGCTACGCATCCTATCTGCAGTTGCCCACCCTGCTCAGCGCCCAGCAGCCGGTCAGCACCCCGGAACACCACGACGAGATGCTGTTCATCATCCAGCACCAGACCACGGAGCTGTGGCTGAAGCTGGTGCTGCACGAGCTTCGCAGCGCCGCCGCCTGGCTGCGTTCTGACGACCTCGGCTCCGCCCTCAAGGCGATCGCCCGCGTCAAGCACATCCAGAAGACCCTTACCGAGCAGTGGTCGGTGCTGGCCACCCTCACGCCCACCGAGTACTCGCAGTTCCGCGGATTCCTCGGCAACTCGTCCGGGTTCCAGTCCAGCCAGTACCGGGCGGTCGAGTTCCTCCTCGGCAACAAGAACGCCAAGATGCTTCCGGTCTTCGAATCGGACCCCGAGGCCCACGAAATGCTGCGCGAACTGCTCGACGCCCCCAGCATCTACGACGACTTCCTGGCGTATCTCAAACGCCAGGGCTTCGACGTCCCGGCCTCCGTGCTGGAACGCGACGTCACCAAGGCCCACGAGTTCTGCCCCGAATTGGTCCCGGTCTTCAAGTACATCTACGAGAACGCCGCCGACAACTGGGGCGCCTATGAGGCCTGCGAGGAACTCGTGGACCTCGAGGACAACTTCCAGCTCTGGCGCTTCCGCCACCTGCGCACCGTCCAGCGCACCATCGGCATGAAGGCCGGCACCGGCGGATCCAGCGGGGCCGCGTTCCTGCAGAAGGCCCTGGAACTGACCTTCTTCCCGGAGCTCTTCGCAGTGCGGACGGAGATCGGCCAGTGAACGCGATCAATGCGGAGCCCGCAGGCAACAGCACCGATGCCCTGTGGCAGCGCGCCCGCAACCTCGACGCCGCGGATCCGCTCGCAAACTACCGGGAACACTTCGTCGGCACGGACACCGACCTGTCCTACCTTGACGGGAACTCGCTCGGACGGCCGCTCAAACGGACCATCACCGACATCAGCAGCTTCATCCAGGACAGCTGGGGCGGCCGCCTGATCCGGGGCTGGGATGAGGAGTGGCTCGAACTGCCCCAGGCCATCGGCGACCAGCTCGGCCGCGCGGTGCTTGGTGCGGCGCCCGGACAGACGATCATTGCCGACTCCACCACCGTGGTGCTGTACAAATTGATCCGCGCCGCCCTGGCCGCCGTCACAGATCCGGCCCGGACCGAAATCGTCCTGGACACGGACAATTTCCCCACCGACCGCTATCTGGTGGAGGGAATCGCCCGCGAACAAGGCCTGACCCTGCGCTGGATCGATGCCGATCCCGCCTCCGGCGTCACCGTCGAGCAGGTGCGGGCCGCGACGGGCCCGGCCACCGGCGTCGTGGTCCTGAGTCAGATCGCCTACCGTTCCGGTTTCCTCGCCGACCTTCCGGCCGTCACCGCCGCAATCCACGACGCCGGCGCCCTGGTGGTGTGGGACCTTTGCCACTCCGCCGGATCGGTGGAGATCGCATTGGACGACGCCGACGTCGACTTCGCGGCAGGCTGCACCTACAAGTACCTGAACGGGGGACCGGGTTCGCCCGCGTTCGCCTACGTCAACGACCGGCACCTGGCCGGGCTTCAGCAACCGATCTGGGGCTGGATGGGACGCAAAGACGCGTTCGAAATGGGTCCCGGCTACGAGGCCGCTCCCGGCATCCGCGGCTTCCTCAGCGGCACGCCGGCCATCTTCGGGATGCTCGCCATGCGCGGCACGCTGGACCTGATCGAGGAAGTGGGCATGGCCGCGCTCCGCGAGAAGTCACGGGTGCTGACGGCCTTCGCCCTCGAACTCTACGACGCCTGGCTGGCACCGGCCGGCGTGCAGTTGTCCACCCCGCGGGACCCCGAACTGCGCGGCAGCCACGTGACGATCGACCACCCTGCCTTCCGTGAAATGACGGCCGCCTTATGGGATCAGGATGTGATTCCCGATTTCCGTGCCCCGCAGGGCATCAGGATCGGTCTGTCTCCGCTCAGCACCTCCTTTGAGGAGCTGTACCGCGGCGTCGCTGCCATCCGGGAGCTGCTTTCGGGCTCGGAGAACTGAGCCCCTTCGCCGGCTGGCGCGGTAGGCGGTTTCGACAAGATCGCGGACGTGCCACTAAACTGAACGTTGGATCCGGCTGCAGTCCGTGGCGGCTGGTTCCTGTTGTGTACGGGATACCTGGCTTCGGCAGGGTGTTCCGGGACGGCACCCCCGGCAGTGAAGTACTGTTTTCGGGCCTCACGGCACATCTCTAGGAGTTAACGTGGCACTTGAAGCCGCTGTAAAGCAGTCCATCATCAAGGAATTCGCAACGTCCGAGGGCGACACCGGTTCGCCGGAGGTCCAGGTTGCAGTCCTGACTCAGCGGATCAAGGATCTCACTGAGCACATGAAGGTGCACAAGCACGACTACCACACCCAGCGCGGTCTGCTGGCCATGGTTGGTCGTCGCAAGCGCATGCTCACCTACCTCAAGAACACTGACATCACCCGCTACCGTCAGCTCATCGAGCGCCTCGGCCTGCGTCGCTAGTCAGCTTTAAGGGGCGGCCCCTTCCGGACCGGAAAGGGCCGCCTTCTTCAGGACAAAATTAAACAGGAGGATCAACCGCATCACGCATTCGCGGTCCTCGGTAGTGATTCCCGGGAACGGCTTCAAGGATTGAAGCCCGGCCCGTGGGTCTCGATCGATGACCGGGTGCAGTGCAGGCCAGTAGACAGATGCTGGGCTGGGTTGATGCGGCTGGGCTCCGTGAACCATGAAACGGAGGTGACTCTCTTGGAGGGTCCCGAAATCCAGTTCTCAGAAGCAGTCATTGACAATGGCCGCTTCGGCAAGCGTGTAATCCGCTTCGAAACCGGCCGTCTTGCCAAGCAGGCCGCCGGCGCAGCGATGGTCTACATCGACGAAGAGACCGCACTGCTGTCCGCCACCACCGCCGGCAAGCACCCGCGTGAAGGCTTCGACTTCTTCCCGCTGACGGTCGACGTCGAAGAGCGCATGTACGCTGCCGGCCGTATCCCGGGCTCGTTCTTCCGCCGCGAAGGCCGCCCTTCCACGGAAGCCATCCTGGCCTGCCGCCTCATGGACCGCCCGCTGCGCCCCGCATTCGTCAAGGGCCTGCGGAACGAGGTCCAGATCGTCGTCACCGTGCTGTCCATCAACCCGGACGAGCTCTACGACGTCGTAGCCATCAACGCTTCCTCGATGTCCACCCAGCTTTCCGGCCTGCCCTTCTCCGGCCCGATCGGCGGCGTCCGCGTTGCCCTCGTCGCCGACGAGCACGGCTCGCAGTGGGTTGCGTTCCCGAAGCACTCCCAGCTCGAGAACGCCGTCTTCAACATGGTCGTTGCCGGCCGCATTGCTGGCGATGACGTCGCCATCATGATGGTTGAAGCCGAAGCCACCGACAACTCCTGGAACCTCATCAAGGAACAGGGCGCCACCGCCCCGACCGAAGAGGTTGTCTCCGAGGGCCTCGAGGCCGCCAAGCCGTTCATCAAGGCCCTCTGCGAAGCACAGTCCGACCTGGCAGCCCGCGCCGCCAAGCCGACCGTCGAGTTCCCGGTCTTCCTGGACTACCAGGACGACGTCTACGCCGCCGTCGAGTCCGCTGCCGCCGAGAAGCTGGCCGCCGTCTTCCAGATCGCCGACAAGCAGGAACGCGACACCGCCTCTGACGAGCTCAAGGACGAGGTCACCTCTTCCCTGGCCGGCCAGTTCGAAGGCCGTGAGAAGGAGCTGTCCGCAGCCTTCCGCTCCGTCACCAAGCAGGTTGTGCGCCAGCGCATCCTCAAGGACCAGATCCGCATCGACGGCCGCGGCCTGACGGACATCCGCCAGCTCACCGCCGAGGTTGAGGTCCTGCCCCGCGTTCACGGCTCGGCCATCTTCGAGCGCGGCGAGACCCAGATCCTGGGTGTCACCACGCTGAACATGCTCAAGATGGAACAGCAGATCGACTCGCTGTCTCCCGTGACGCGCAAGCGCTACATGCACAACTACAACTTCCCGCCGTACTCCACCGGCGAGACCGGCCGCGTCGGTTCCCCGAAGCGCCGGGAAATCGGTCACGGAGCCCTCGCAGAACGCGCCATCATGCCGGTGCTGCCTTCCCGCGAGGAATTCCCCTACGCCATCCGCCAGGTGTCTGAGGCCCTCAGCTCCAACGGTTCGACGTCGATGGGTTCCGTCTGCGCGTCCACGCTGTCCCTGCTCAACGCAGGTGTGCCGCTGAAGGCCGCTGTTGCCGGTATCGCCATGGGCCTGGTCTCCGACCAGGTTGACGGTCAGACCCGCTACGCCGCCCTGACCGATATCCTCGGCGCCGAAGATGCCTTCGGCGACATGGACTTCAAGGTTGCCGGTACCTCCGAGTTCGTCACGGCCATCCAGCTGGACACGAAGCTCGACGGCATCCCGGCCTCCGTCCTGGCAGCCGCCCTGAAGCAGGCCCGCGAAGCCCGCCTGCACATCCTGGACGTCCTGAACTCCGCGATCGACACCCCGGACGAGCTCTCCGAGTTCGCGCCGCGCGTCATCGCGGTCAAGATCCCGGTAGACAAGATCGGCGAGGTCATCGGCCCGAAGGGCAAGATGATCAACCAGATCCAGGAAGACACCGGAGCCGACATCTCGATCGAGGACGACGGAACTGTCTACATCGGCGCCACGAACGGCCCGTCTGCCGACGCAGCACGGTCCGCGATCAACGCCATCGCCAACCCGCAGATCCCGGAAATCGGTGAGCGCTACCTGGGTACGGTCGTCAAGACCACCACCTTCGGTGCCTTCGTTTCCCTGACCCCGGGCAAGGACGGTCTGCTGCACATCTCCGAGCTGCGCAAGATCGCCGGCGGCAAGCGCGTGGACAACGTCGAGGACGTCGTCTCCGTCGGCCAGAAGATCCAGGTGGAAATCACCAAGATCGACGACCGCGGCAAGCTCTCCCTGTCGCCCGTTGTGGCCGACGAGGCAGGCTCCGAGGACGCAGAGAGCGCTGAGGTCTCCGCGGACGCCGCAGCAGAGTAGTCTCTCCTGACCAAACGGCGGGGCCGGTGGATCATCCACCGGCCCCGCCGTTTGTTAAAGCCCTCGTAGAAGCCCTCGTAGGTGTCCCTGCAGATGTTCCTGCTTATGTCCAGGGGGCAGCCGCCGGGGGAGTGGCCCGCTGGTACGATGGCAGGCAGATTTGACGCATTATTTTGATGGTTTATGGAAAGGCCTTGATGACAGTCGTCCCCCTGCCGCTTGAGCAGAATCAGCACGCAGACACCCTGATCCACGGAGCCGACGGCGGTTCCGAGGTTCGCCGCTCGGTCCTTCCCGGCGGCGTCCGCGTGCTGACCGAAGCCATGCCCGGCCAGCGGTCGGCAACCATCGGTTTTTGGGTCGGTGTGGGCTCACGCGACGAGGCGCCCGGGCAGCACGGCTCCACCCACTTCCTGGAACACCTGCTGTTCAAAGGCACCAAGCGCCGGACCGCACTGGAAATCGCCTCGGCCTTCGACGAGGTCGGCGGGGAATCGAACGCCGCCACCGCGAAGGAAAGCACCTGCTACTTCGCCCGCGTCCTGGACACCGACCTCCCCATGGCGATCGATGTCATCGCCGACATGATCACCGGGGCCGTCCTGGACCCGCAGGAGATGGAGCAGGAACGCGACGTCATCCTTGAGGAGATCGCAATGGACAGCGACGACCCCACGGACGTCGCGCATGAGCACTTTGTCGCCGCCGTCCTCGGATCCCACCCTCTCGGCCGCCCGATCGGCGGCACCCCGGCTGCCATCCGCGCCGTGGCCCGCGACTCGGTGTGGGACCACTACCGCCGTTACTACCGTCCCGACGAGCTCGTGGTCACCGCCGCCGGCGGCCTGGACCACGACGTCGTCTGCGGGCTTGTGGTGGATGCCCTGCACTCCGCCGGCTGGAGCCTTGAGCCCGCTGCCGCTCCCGTGCAGCGCCGCTCCACCGAGCGTGCGGACATCACCGGCACCGCCGGCCTGCACGTCGTCAAGCGTCCCGTGGAACAGGCCAACATCATCATGGGCTGCCCGTCGCTGGTCGCCACAGACGACCGCCGCTTCGTCATGAGCGTGCTCAACGCTGTCCTTGGCGGCGGCATGTCGTCCCGGCTCTTCCAGGAGGTCCGCGAGAAGCGCGGACTCGTCTACTCCACCTACTCTTTCGCCTCCTCGTACGCCGACGCCGGCTATTTCGGCATGTATGCCGGCTGCACGCCGTCGAAGGTCCGGCAGGTTGTCGAGCTGCTCGGCGCCGAACTGGACAAGCTGGCCGCGGACGGCATCTCCGACGAGGAACTCCGCAAGGCAGTGGGACAGCTGTGCGGCGGCATCGTGCTGGCACTGGAGGACACCGGTTCCCGGATGTCCCGGCTGGGCCGCGCGGAGCTGGTGTCCGGCGAGTACCAGGACATCGACGAGACCCTGCGCCAGATCAAGGCCGTCACCGCGGCGGAAGTCCAGGAGCTCGCCCGTCAGCTCGCGGCCGCCCCGCGGACCGTCACGGTGGTGGGTCCGTTTGAGGAAACCGAGACCTTCGGGCTCTAGCTTTGGAATCGCCGGTCTTTACACCGGCGCAGGCACGGCGTGATGATGGTGGCGGGGTCACTCGGGAGGAACTCCACTCGGGCGGAACTCCACTTGGGAGGAACTGTGGACCGGCCACTGCCAGGCAGTGCATGCGCGGCGCTAGAGCCTTTCCTGGGCCGGTGGACGGGGACCACACACTGGGAGGCCACCGCGTGGGGACCGGCGCGCAGCGCGGAATCCGAGATCGTCTTCTCTCCGGCGGCCGCCGGGCTGGCTGTGACACAGAGCTACCGCCACACGGATGAAGACGGATCCCGCTCCGAAGGCCATGGTGTCTTCACAATGGACCCGGATCGCCCTGACACCTTCTGGTACCACGTCAACAGCATGGGGCTGCCGCCCGAGGCGCCCGCCCGCGCGAGCTGGGAAGCCGGCACCCTGACCGTGGAACGGCGCAGCGACCGCGGCACCGCCCGGCACACCTTCCGGGTGGACGACGGCGTCCTGACGCACGCCGCCGGGCTCCGCCTGGGCAAGGCGAGCGAGTTCACCCCCTTCATGACCACCGTCTGCCGTCGCGTCCCCGAAGGCGCCTCCATCCCGGCCTGAGGTTTGCCGATACGCCGGGCCGTGCTGCGCCTTAGCCGCCGGCGAACGGCGGCAGCACATCCACGACGTCGGCCTGCTTGAGCGTCTTTGCATGGTCACGCACGGCCACCTCGTTGAGCAGGAAGCTGGAACGGGATAGGATGCGTGCCAGCGGCGGCGTACCGGCCGGCGGCTCGGGGCGGTCGACGGCGAGGATCGCCTCAAGCAGCGAGGCGAGGGTGTCGCCGTCGGCGAGGTCGAAGCGTTCTTCATCCACGCCGGCGGCAGCGCGCGCGGCAGCGAAGTAGCGTACGTTCACGAGAAAGTCAGCCTCCGATGGCGCTCATGCTGCGGTCCGGCTGGACAAAGTCGGGGGCGTCCAGCCCCACATGGTCCATGCCGTGGGCCTTGGGCTTGATCCACATGGCATCCTGCCAGCGTTCGGCCAGTTGTTCGTCGCTTGCCCCCTCGCGCAGCAGCCCCAGCAGGTCCACTTCCTTGCGCGAGAACAGGCAGCTCATGATCTTGCCTTCGGCAGTGATGCGCGTGCGGCGGCAGTCCGAGCAGAATGGCTCCGTAACGGAGGCGATGATGCCCACGGTACCAAGCACGGGGCCGGTGGCCTCGCCGGTGCCGGGAACGCGTGCGCGAACTTCGAACCGTTCCGCCGGGGCGCCGTCGCGGTCCCGCGGGTCGGAACTGAGCACGTAGTCGGTGGAGAGCAGCCCGCGGATCTCCGCAGCGGTGATCATGTTCCGGCGGGTCCAGCCGTGGTCCGCATCCAGCGGCATCTGCTCGATGAAGCGCAACTCATAGCCGCGGTCCAGCGCCCAGGCCAGCAACGCCGGCGACTCGGCGTCGTTGATGCCGCGCATGAGCACGGCGTTGAGCTTAACCGGACCCAAGCCCGCAGCCCAGGCGGCGTCCACGCCGGCGAGGACCTTGTCCAGGAAGGGGCGGCGGGTCAGCTTGGCGAAGGTTTCCTCGTGCAGGGAATCGAGGGAGACGTTGATCCGGGAGAGTCCCGCGGCCTTGAGCCCGGCGGCCTTCTTGTCCAGGCCGACGGCGTTGGTCGTCATGGAGATCGGCAGCTCGGGGTGGGCCCGGCGGAGCGCGGAGATGATGTCCAACAGATCCGCGCGCACCAGCGGCTCGCCGCCGGTCAGCCGGAGTTCGCGCACGCCCAGCATGTCGACGCCGATCCGCACAATCCGCACGATCTCCTCGGCGGACATCACCGCCTGCTTGGACAGCCACTCCAGGCCCTCGGCCGGCATGCAGTACGTGCAGCGCAGGTTGCACTTGTCCGTCAGCGATAAGCGCATGTCCGTGGCGCGGCGGCCGTAACGATCGACGAGCCCGGCAGGCAGGCCGTGCGGGCGCCCGGACATCGCGGCTGCGGCAGGCGCGCCTGTTCCGGGACTGCCTGCCTCGCGGGGCTGGGGCATACCCAGTTGAACTGTCATAGAGTCAGGCTACGCCACCCCGCGGCAGACGTCACAGCCGCGTGACCGCAGGGATATTACGTCTTCGGGAACGATGTCCGGCAGGGCTTCGGATGCCTGCCCGCGGCGCGGCCGCGAACCTATGCTGGAAGCGTGAACACGACCCAGCCGGCCCCGGACGCAACGGAGTACCGGCGCATCCTCCTCGTCGAAGACGAGCCGACCATCGCCGGGGTGGTCCGCGACTATCTCGTCCAGGCGGGATTCCAGGTGGTCCTCGCCGCCGACGGGTTCACGGCCCTCCGCCTGGCCGCCGAACGCCGGCCGGACCTTGTCCTGCTGGACCGGATGCTGCCGGGCCTGGACGGCGTGGAAGTCTGCCGCCGGCTGCGGGCAGCACATAGTGTCCCGGTCATCATGCTCACGGCCCTGGGCACCGAGGACGACCGGATCCTGGGCCTGGAAGCAGGCGCGGACGACTACGTCACCAAACCGTTCTCGCCCCGCGAACTGGTCCTGCGCGTCCGCTCGGTCCTGCGCCGGAGCATTCCCGAATTCAGCCCCGAGCCCTCCATCGAAGTGGGCGGCTTCGACCTCAGCCCGGCCGCGCGCACGGTCACCCGCCACGGCCGGCCCCTGGCGCTGACCGCGCGGGAATTCGACCTGCTGGCCTTCATGCTGCGCCGTCCCCGCCAGGTCTTCAGCCGCGAAGAGCTCATGAAGGCCGTCTGGGGCTGGGATTACGGCGACCTCTCTACGGTGACAGTCCACGTCCGCAGGCTGCGCGAGAAGATCGAGGACGACCCCACCCGCCCCGCCATCCTGAAAACGGTCTGGGGCGTCGGCTACCGGCTGGACCCCAGCGACGAGGAAGAAACCGCCGGTGCAGACCTCTGAACTTCTGACCATCATCGGCTGGGCCGTGGCATGGGGCGCCGTGATCGGGGCCGCATCCCTGCTTGTGTTGAAACCGCTGCGCAAGGCCTCCTTCGCGGTGCAGATCTGTGTGGTGGTCCTCGCCGCCGTGGCGGTCCTGGTAGCCGGAATGGTCAGCGCCTTCAACGCCATGTTCATCTCGGCCCGGGACCTCGAGGTCATGTGGTACGTCCTGGCCGTGGCCTCTGCGGTGGCCGTTGTCATTGCCCTGGTGCTGGGATCGCGGGTGTCGCGGAACGCCAGGGAACTGGTCGAAGCCGCCCGGAGCATCGGCCGCGGCGAAAGCCCGGGGATCCAGTCCCCGGTGATGAGCCACGAACTGGCCGCCCTCGCCGCGGAGCTCGACTCCAGCAGCCGGAAGCTGGAGGCGTCCCGGCAGCGGGAGGCGGCCGTCGAGAACGCCCGCCGCGAACTCGTCAGCTGGATCTCCCACGACCTCCGGACGCCGCTGGCGAGCATGCGGGCCATGACCGAGGCGCTGGAAGACGGCATGGCGTCGGATGTCTCCGGCTATTACCGCAAAATCATCGCGCAGACCGACCTCATGGCGGGCATGGTCAACGACCTTCTGGAACTGTCGAAGATTCATGCCGGGACCATGCGGCTCAAAGCTGAGCCGCTGGACCTGTACGACCTCGCCAGCGACGCCATCGCCGACCTCGCCGCGCTGGCGCAGCAGCATGGCGTCACGCTCGACGGCGGCGGGCGGCGCGAGTGCCTGGCTCTCGCCGACGGCCCCTCGATGGGACGCGCCATCCGGAACGTCGTGCTCAACGCCATCGTCCACAGCCCGCCGGGCTCCCACGTCACCGTCGAAGTCGGGCGGGAAGGGGACCGGGCCGTCGTCGCCGTTACCGACGGCTGCGGCGGGATCCCCGAAGAGGACCTGCCGCATGTCTTCGAGACCGGCTGGCAAAAGGATCCCGCCCGGCGCCCGGCAGGCCGCCTGCCCGCTCCTGACGACGCGGGGGTGCCAGGGGCGGACGAGCCGGCAGGCACCTTGCGCTACAGCGGGGCCGGGCTGGGCCTGAGCATCGTCGCCGGAATCGTCAAGGCCCATGAGGGGATCGTCACCGTGGAGAACGTCGACGGCGGATGCCGCTTCTCGCTGCTGCTTCCCGGCCAGGAGGTCCCGGGCAGGGAGGTCCCTGCCAGGGAGGCCTCCGGCCACGAGACGGCCGGCCACGAGACGGCCGGCCACGCGACGGCGGTGCTGGCATCGCCGGCGGACGTTCCGTCCGCTGGCGGCCTCGCTCCTCCCGGCGCGTCCTCGGCGGGCGGGGAACACGACAGGCGTCCGCCGGACTCGGCAGACGAGACGCTCCGCACCGGACGCGCGCAGTGAACCGCGGCGCGGGCCCGGGCGTACAGGGGGCCGAAATGGACAAGGACATGCACAAGCGGATGGACCAGGACACGGCCCAGGCAACGGATGAGGACACGGGTAAGACCATGGATATGGAAATCGGCGGTCAGGACCAGCAACGCGCTGGAACGCAGGTGCAGCTTTCCAAGCAACCACAGTCCAAGCAAGGCCGGCCCGGGCAAGACCGTTTCAAGCAGCGGCGGACGCGGGACCTGTGGGCCGCCGCGGCCGGACTGGTGGCCATCGGGACCGCAGTGGTGCTCGGCGAACTCACGGCAAGCCTGGTGAGCCCTACAGTTTCTCCCGTGACGGCCGTGGGCGGGGCAGTGATCGATGCCGTCCCGCCGGGCGTCAAAGAATGGGTCATCTCCGTCTTTGGTACCGCGGACAAACTGGCACTCCTCGGTGGCATGGTACTCGTCATCGCCGCGCTCGCCGCCTTGTCCGGGGTCCTGGAAGTGCGGCGCCGATTCGCCGGGGTGGCCGTCATCGCGGTCTTCGGCGCCGTGGGCCTCGTGGCCGTCCTGAGCCGGGCCGACCTGACCGCGAACGCCATCCCTGTCCCGGTGCTCGTGGCACTTGTGGGGATCGCCCTATTGCGCTGGCTCATCCGCAAACTCGAGATGTGGCTGCCCGTCCCGGACGGAGCCAGGGACGGAGCCACGGACGGGGCGCCGGCCGCGGCGACGGCCCCGCCGGCGACCGACCCGGCAGAAACCCGGGCCGCGGCGCAGCCTGTCCCGGTGGTGGCCCCGGCTGCGGAGACTTCCCCGCCGGAAACCCCGGCTGCGGAGACCTCCCCGCCGGAAACCCCGGCCGCCGCGCAGCCCGCCGAGCCTCCGGCCGGCGAGGCCGGACCTGCCCGGCGCCGCTTCCTGCTGGCCCTCGGCGGAACCGCCGCGGTTGCCGCCGTCGCGGGTGTGCTCGCGTCCACTCTTAGGGGAGCCGCCGCCGTCGTCAGTGACGTGCGCAGCAAGCTGGCCCTCCCGGCGGCCGCCTCACCGGCGCCGCCCATCCCCGCGGGCGCCGAGATCCGGCTTGACGGCCTCGGACCGCTCGTGACCCCCAACAAGGACTTCTACCGGATCGACACCGCCCTGCGCGTGCCGCTGGTGGACCCGGCGCAATGGACGCTGAAGGTCACCGGCCTGGTGGAACGCGAGATCGAACTCGACTTCGCCACCCTCCTGGCCAAACCCCTGACAGAACGCCACGTGACCATCGCCTGCGTCTCCAACGAAGTGGGCGGAGACCTGATCGGCAACGCCAAATGGCTCGGCTGGCCGGTCCGCGAACTGCTCGCCATGGCCGGACCCAAGCCAGGAGCGGACATGGTGCTCTCCCGCAGCACGGACGGCTGGACGGCCGGGACGCCGCTGGAGGCCCTCACAGACAGCCGCGACGCGCTGCTGGTCGTGGGAATGAACGGCGAACCGCTCCCGCTGGAGCACGGCTTCCCGGTCCGGATGATCGTGCCCGGGCTGTACGGCTACGTCTCGGCCACCAAGTGGGTCACCGAACTGAAAGTGACCCGCTACGCGGACGACGTCGCCTACTGGACGCCCCGCGGCTGGAGCGAGCGCGGGCCCATCAAGACCTCGTCCCGCATCGACGTGCCGCAGGACGGGCGGAGCGTGACGGCCGGGACCGTGGTGTTCGGCGGGGTCGCGTGGGACCAGCACACGGGCATCGGCAAGGTGGAGCTGCGGGTCAACCGCGGCGAATGGAAACAGGCCGAGCTCGCCCCGGGCATTTCGAAGGACACGTGGTACCAGTGGAAGCTGGCGCTTCCGCTGACTCCGGGCCGGTACGAGGTCCAGGTCCGGGCCACGGACCTCGACGGCGTCCCGCAGGTGGAGGAGCCGGCCCCCGTCGCGCCGAGCGGGGCCACCGGCTTTCACACGGTTAGAGTTGACGTGAAATCGTAGTGAGCTGAGCAAACGTCAGGACACGCATGCACCGCACCGAGGCAAGGCACGTCAGCGTGGAAGCGCACCGGGACAAGGTCCGCGCCCTGCTCGCGCCGCTCCGCACCGATGACCGGGTGGAACGGCTCACGCTGCTCGAAGCCTTGGGCCGGGGACTCGCCGTCGACATCGTCGCACCGCTGAATCTTCCCCCCTTTGCCAACTCGCAGATGGACGGCTTCGCGATCCGCAGCGGCGACGTACCCGACGGCGGGACGGAACTGCGCGTCGTCGCGCCCGTTCCGGCCGGCGCCGCACCGGTGGAACTGACCGCCGGCACCGCCGCGCCGATCATGACCGGAGCCATGATGCCCGCCGGAGCCGACGCCGTCGTGCCCATTGAACAGGCGGTCCCCGATTCGTTCCCCGCGCCCGGCGAGGCCGCCACGGTCCGCCTGCCGGCCACGGCTGTCGGAACGTTTGTGCGCGACGTCGGCAGTGACATCCGCACCGGCGAGCCCGCCCTCGGCGCCGGGACATTCCTTGGCCCCGGCCAGCTGGGACTCCTCGCGGCCATGGGCTTCACGGAGGTGCCTGTCCGTCCCTCGCTGCGTGTCCTGCTGGTCACCACCGGCGACGAAGTCGTGGAACCGGGCAACCCGCTGGGACCTGGCAAGATCTTCGACTCCAACGGCACGCTGCTCGAAGCCTCGATGCGCCAGGCCGGCCTCGAGATCACCCGGACGGGCATCTCCACGGACCGGCCGGATGAGCTCGCACTGCTGCTGCGCCGGCACGCCCCGGACGTGGACCTGATCGTCACCACCGGTGGTGTCAGCAAGGGCGCCTACGAAGTGGTCCGCCAGGCCATGTCCGGACACGACGTCGAGTTCACCGCAGTGGCCATGCAGCCCGGCGGACCGCAGGGGATCGGCAGCTTCGACGGCGTCCCCGTGCTGGGGTTCCCCGGTAACCCGGTGAGCTGCCTCGTGTCATTTGAAATGTTCCTGCGTCCCGTCCTCACCGAACTCTTCGGCGCTCCCGCGCCGCGGCCCGCCGTCCGGGCCCGGCTGGCCGAGGCGCTGACCTCGCCGCCGGGCAAGCACCAGGTCCGGCGCGGCACGCTGGGACCGGACGGCACGGTCCGGCTGGAGGGTGGTGCCGGCTCACACCTGGTGCACGCACTGGCCCGTTCCAACGCCCTGGTCCACGTTCCCGAGGGCACAGCGGCTCTCGCTGCGGGCGATGAAGTGGAAGTATGGATTCTGTGAATGAAGCAGAGAGCGCGATAGCGAAAAATTCCGGACCGGACCAAGGCGAAACACCTCCCGCGCCAGCGGAAAACAGCCCTGCGGAAAACAGTGCAGTGGACAACACCCGCCTGACCCACCTCCGCCACGACGGCACGGCCCAGATGGTGGATGTGTCCAACAAGGCAGAGTCCACCCGGGAGGCCACGGCCACCGCGACCGTCCGGAGCACGGCGGAGGTGCTCGCGCTCCTCGGCGGCGGCGAGCTCCCGAAGGGGGACGCCCTGGCCGTTGCCCGCGTCGCCGGGATCATGGCGGCGAAAAAGACACCGGATCTCATCCCGCTCTGCCACCCTCTGCCGATCGCCAAGGTCACCATCGACTTCGAGCTCGACACCGACACCGTCACGGTGTTTGCCACCGTCAAGACCCGCGGCGTCACCGGGGTCGAGATGGAGGCCCTGACCGCGGCGTCGGTTGCGGCACTGAGCGTCTACGACATGATCAAGGCCGTGGACAAGCACGCGGTCCTGACCGATATCAAAGTGCTGGCCAAAAGCGGCGGCAAGAGCGGGGACTGGACCCTATGAACATGCCCGAACCGCACCGCCATGGCGAAGCCACCGGCCGGAAGGCCGGCGTCGTGATCGCCTCGACCCGCGCGGCCGCAGGAGTCTACGAGGACCTCACCGGTCCCGTCATCGTCGATTGGCTCACCGAACACGGCTTTGAGCCGTTCCCGGCCTTGGTGGTTCCGGACGGTGCACCGGTGGGAGCCGCGCTGCGTGCCCTGCTGAGCCAGCAGCCGGCCGTCATCATCACCAGCGGCGGCACGGGCCTCAGCCCCACCGACGCGACCCCCGAGGAGACCCTGCCCCTGCTGGACCGGGAAATCCCGGGCATCATGGAAGGCATCCGCAGCGCCGGGACAGCCAAGACGCCCATGGCCATGCTCAGCCGGGGCCACGCGGGCGCGGCCGGCCGGACCTTCATCGTGAACCTGCCCGGATCACCGAAGGGCGTCATGGATGGCCTGAGCGTTCTCGATCCCATCCTTGGACATCTTTGCGACCAGCTGGAAGGTAGTCATGGGCACTGAAACAGGATTTGAAGTCGTGCGCGCCGTCCTGAGCGCCGAACCTATCTCGGTGGACCAGGCCATTGCGGCCGTCGAATCGGACACCGCCGGCGCGGTGGTCAGCTTCAGCGGCGTCGTCCGCAACCACGACGGCGGCAAGCAGGTTTCGCGGCTCAGCTACAGCGCCCACCCGACGGCGCACC
Organism: Arthrobacter sp. ok909; assembly: GCF_900104405.1. Classification (NCBI taxonomy): domain Bacteria; kingdom Bacillati; phylum Actinomycetota; class Actinomycetes; order Micrococcales; family Micrococcaceae; genus Arthrobacter; species Arthrobacter sp. ok909. The sequence goes on from NZ_FNJS01000003.1 coordinate 165,467, forward strand.
AGGTGATGGCCGACGTCGTCGCCCGGCTCGTGGCGGAACACGCGGTCCCGGCCGGCGGCCCGTCATCCGACGGATCTCCGGATGACGGCGGCGCCGGCGGCGCCGCTGAACAGCGTCAACAGCCGGTGCGGATCTGGGCCGCGCACAGGATCGGCATGCTCGAGATCGGCGACCCTGCCCTGGTCTGTGCCGTTTCCGCAGCCCATCGCGGCCAGGCGTTCGAGGTGTGCGCCGAACTCGTGGACCGGATCAAGGCCCAGGTGCCAATCTGGAAAGAGCAGTTTTTCGCCGACGGCACCGTCGAATGGGTCGGGGCCGGCGAATAGGCGTACGGCCGGCGAATAGGCGCACGGCCCGTGTAACCCAAGGCCGCCGGTTCCAGAGGGCAACGGCCCCGGCGGTAGGGTTGATGGCATGACCGAACAACTCTCCGTCGCCGTGCTGGGCGCCAACGGGCGCATGGGCGCCGAGGCCGTGAAGGCCATCGACGCCGCCGCGGACCTGACGCTCGTCGCGGCCCTTGGCCGCAACGATTCCCTCGAATCGCTCGTCAGCTCAGGCGCGCAGATCGTGGTGGACCTGACCGTCCCCGAAAGCACCGAAGCGAACGTCCGCTTCGCCGTCGAACACGGCATGCACGCCGTCGTCGGCACTACGGGCTGGGATGCCGGCCGGCTCGCCCGCCTGGAAGAGCTCCTCGCCGACCGGCCCGGAGTCGGCGTCCTCATCGCCCCCAACTTCGCCCTCGGTTCGGTCCTGGCTTCGGCCTTCGCCGCCAAGGCGTCCAAGTACTTCGAGTCCGTCGAAATCATTGAACTGCACCACCCTGACAAGGTGGATGCCCCCTCCGGCACGGCTGTGCGCACGGCCCAGCTGATCTCGGCCGAGCGCACCGCCGCCGGCGTGCCTTCCAGCCCGGACGCCACCACCACGGAACTCGAGGGCGCCCGCGGCAGCGACGTGGAGGGTGTCCGGGTCCACAGCGTCCGGCTCAGCGGCCTCGTCGCGCATCAAGAGGTCCTGCTGGGCGGCCCGGGGGAGCAGCTGACCATCCGCCACGACTCCTTCGACCGCGCCTCCTTCATGCCCGGCGTGCTGCTGGGGATCCGCAACGTCGCCGCGCACCCCGGCCTCACGGTGGGGCTCGACGGCTACCTGGACCTGGGGCTCTGAGCCCGGTGGCCGCAGCCCTGAGCGCCCTGAAAGCGAACCGCACCAAGATCTGGGTGGGGGCGGTCACCCTGCTGCTCGTCTTCTACCTGGTGGTGTCATTCGAGCGCTCCCTGCTCCTGATGTCGGACCAAAACCTCGTGGCGAAGGCGATCGGTGTGGCCTACCTTGTGCTGCCGGTCATCGGAGCGTGGGCCCTGGTCCGGGAATTGCTGTTCGGTGCCCGCACCGAGCGTTTGGCGAAGATCCTCGAAGCCGAAGGCGGGCTGCCGGAGGACACACTGCCGCGCACGCCTGCAGGCCGGATAATCCGCGAAGCCGCCGACCTCGAATTTGAGAAATACCGCGCCGAGGCCGAAGCTGCGCCCGACGACTGGCGGTCCTGGTTCCGGCTCAGCTGTGCCTACGATGCCGCCGGCGACCGCAAGCGCGCCCGCGCCTCGATGCGCGACGCCGTACGGATGTTCCGTGCCGGGGCACAAAAGCCCTAGCTGGCGCCAGGCGTTCCTCCCAAATCGAGGAGGAACTGGATAGGATCGGGCGCTATGGCGCTGCGGCTTGTTCAGGTGAATTTCAAGGCTCGGGATGACTCCGCGCTCGGCCGTTTTTGGGCCAAGGCGCTCGGCTGGGGTGTTTCCAGCGAGGGCCCCGGTGTGACCAATGTTGAACCCGTGGGCTTCGTCTGGCCGGACCCCGTCGCCATCTGCGTCGATGTCGTCACCGTCCCGGACCCCGAGACGGTAAAGTACCGCGCGCACCTCGAACTCACCTCCACCTCCGCGGCCCATCAGGCGGAGCTGGTCGCGCACCTGTTGGAACTCGGCGCGACGCCCGCCGACGTGGGCCAGGGTGATGTGCCGTGGACGGTTCTGGCAGACCCGGAGGGCAACCTGTTCCGCGTGCTGGAGCCTCGCTCGATCTACCGGGACACCGGGCCGATCGCCGCGGTGGTGGTCCGCTGTGCGGATCCGCGGGCCATGGCCCGGTTCTGGAGCGAGGCGATGGACTGGACCCTGCACGAGGTGACCGACGCTCATGCGAGGCTGCGTTCGGCCACTGGTGTCGGGCCGTATCTGGAGTTCCTTCGCACGCCCGCAGTGAAGACCGTATGGGGCCGCGTCCATCTCGACCTGATGCCCTACCCCGGTGACGATCAAGCGGCAGAAGTGTCCCGGCTGCGGGCTCTGGGCGCCACTGACGCCGACGTCGGCCAGGGCGATGTTCCGTGGGTGTGCCTCGCCGACTCAGAGGGCAACGAGTTCTGCGTCCTCACCCCGGGCTGACGCAGGGCCTCAGCCCTGCACGCGCGTTACAGGCGATGCAGACGCGGAGAACCCACGTGGCCGTCATCCGGCGCGGTCCACCGCCCTTATGGGGCAGACGTCCTAGCGGAAACGGGCAGGCTGACGGATGCGGGCGGGCTGGTAGCGGCCCACCTGGTTGGCGGCATGGGACACCCATTCCAGCGGCCCGCGCCAGATTAGGGCCGCGAAGACTCCGCCGATCACCAACATGCCGATGGCCTGCGCCCAGTACACGCCCTCCACGGTCCAGCCGGGCGCCAGCGGCTGATCGTGCAGGGCCGCCATGATGCACAAATGCGCCGTGTAGAGGGTCAAAGTCATGGCCCCGATTCCGCGGAGCGGTAGCAGCAGGTCCAGCTCCACCCATTCGCCCAGCCGGCCCAGCAGCAGGCACACGCCAATCACGGCGGCGGCGACTCCCGAGGTGTGAAGCAGGTCCAGCGTGGTGCCCGCATGCGGTGCACTGGTGGCCAGCCACCACACTGAGCCTGACTGGTCGACGCCCGCCAGGTTGACCTGCAGCAGACTCCCCAGCGGGTAGGCGGGATCGCCGATCTGCGCCTCCAATGCCTGCCGGCCGCCCCAGTCAGCCATCAGGACTGTCCCGAGCCACTTGGCAAAGACCGCCACCGCCGTTCCGGCAGCCAGCAGCAGGAACGGTGTGGCTGCCTTCGACAGCGCCATCCGGCCGATCGCCAGCCCCACCAGGAGATAGGCGATCCACTGCAGGACGGGATAGTAGCCCGTGAGGAAGAGGTCGCCGAGGAACCTTGCGGGTGTGGCCAGATCCTCCCAGCCGGGGTTATGGCCCAGCCGTAAGGGCGGATCTGCTGACAGCAGCCAGGGCCGCAGCAGGTAGGCCAGCGCAGGAGCGGCAAGAATCCATGCGGTCGCGAGGATAAGCAGGCGGTTGACCCCGAGACCGACGAACGGCAGCACGCACAGGAACAGGAGCGCATAGTGGACCAGAATGACGGCGATGTTGACGTCCAGGCCACCCAGCGAGAGTCCGACGGCGCCTACCACCAGCGCCCTTAGTGCGATGCCGCGGCGGGCGGCCCAGAGCGAGGAACCCTCCACCGGCTGCTGTTTCCCGGTGGACAGCGCCAAGCCGACGCCGGCCAGCACGGCGAACAGTGCCGAAGCCCGCCCGGAAAACGCGAGCCCGATCCATGTGGGCGTGAGCTGCGCGTTCGACTCGAAGGTCGCCAGCACGTGCGTGGCCATCATGGCCAGTAACGCGAGCCCGCGGGCGGCGTCAATGCCGGCCAGCCGGAGGCCGGCGGAGGTGGCCTTGGCGGTCCGGGAAGCAGTGGTCATTCCGCGCGGGGTCATCGTTTGATCGTCTCATGGTAGGCCTGCCCGCAGCGTCACGCAGGCCCCGACGAAGCCTTGTATTCGAATATATGTTCGAATAGGATGAGCGCATGAACAACGCCTCAGAGCCCGCCTTCCTGACTCCGGATTCACCAGGCCGGAAACCTTCGGGCCGGGAATCCGGCAACACCCCGCCCGGCGGCCGTGGGGACGGCTGTGAGGCGGGGGCTGGCGTTCTCAAGGCCATGAGCCCGGGTGTCGTGGACTTCCTCTTCCGGCGGCTGGTCGACGGAGAGCCGGCGGAGGATGTCCAGTGGGATCAGGAGGGCACGGCGTTGGCAGTGCAGCCGCCGGGGGCGGAGCTGGCGCGGCGGCTGGCGGAGACGGATCTCGACGCCCTCACTCCGACCGAGTTGTTCCACTACGTGCGGGCGGCCCAGCGGCTCGCGGCCTGGGCGGAGTCTTTGCGCGAATCCGCCGTCGGGCGTTACTGCTCGGCGCCCGCGGGAGGGAGGGAGATGCCTAGGATGGCAGAGTGACCACTGGCTCCATAACTGCTCTGACGCTGTCCGCGATCCAATACGAGGCCCTTGACGGCGGCGTTGCCGCCAATGTGTCCGAACACATCCGCCTGATCGAAGACGCCGAGTCCCACGGAGCCCGGCTGGTCATCTTTCCCGAACTCTCGCTGACGGGGTACCGGCTGGACCTGCTGGAGGGGCCCGAAGAGTGGCTGGGCGCGGCAGACCGGCGGCTGGACGGCATCCGGGAAATCTGCCGCCGGACTGGAATTACCGCCGTGGTCGGGGCCGCTTTCACGCAGGACGACGGCACGCCGCGGCTGGCCTCTTTGGCCATTCACCCATCAGGCGCCATCGAGCCCAGCTTCAAGACCTGGCTGCACGGTCCGGAGCAGGGGCTCTTTGTTGCCGGCAGTCATCCCGCGGTCTTGGAGATCGACGGCTGGAAGATCGCTTTGGCGATCTGCTTCGACGCCGCCCGCCCCGGTCACGCGGAGTGGGCGGCGGGGGCAGGGGCGGACGTCTATGCCGTCTCGGCCGTCTACACGGCGGGGGAGGACCATCGGCTAGGGCTGCATCTTGGCGCCCGCGCCATGGACAACCGGATGTTCTCCGTCCTGGCGAACCTGGCAGGCGCCACGCCACTCGGTCCCTCGTGCGGGCTGAGCGGATTCTGGGGTCCTGACGGGCTCCCTTTCCGGCAGGCGGCCGGTACCGGGACCGAAGTGCTGACGGCGAGCCTTCAGCACGGTGTCCTGGCCCGGTTTCGGCGGCCCTGAGCCCGGCCGGAAGACCGAAACGTGACGCGCGGCCGGGCAAGTTTGACGCTCCTCACACCGCCGCCATTGTCCTAACATGCCGCAGACAAGGTAACGTTTTTCATATGGCTGACTCTGATATTCGCTCTTACACGTTCGGGACCCTCGTGACTGCCATGGTTACGCCTTTCACGACGGACGGTGAGGTCGACTACAAGCTGTCGGCGGAACTGGCGAGCAAGCTCGTCGACGACGGCAATGATGCCCTCGTCATCTCCGGCACCACCGGGGAGACCTCCACGCTCGAGGACGACGAAAAAGAGAAGCTCTTCCGCGTCATTGTCGAGGCCGTCGGCGACCGCGCCAAGGTCATCGCCGGAACCGGGACCAACCACACTTCGCACTCGATCGAGATGGCCAAGCGCGCCGCCAAGGCGGGAGCCCACGGCCAGCTGATCGTCACCCCGTATTACAACAAGCCCAGCCAGGCCGGCATCCAGGCCCACGTCGAGGCCGTCGCCGACGCCGCCGACCTCCCCGTCATGGTGTACGACATTCCGGGCCGCGCCGGCGTGCCCATCCTGCCCGAGACCATGATCCGTCTCGCCGACCACCCCCGGATCGTTGCCCTCAAGGATGCGAAGGCTGATTTCGCCGCCCTCACCCAGGTCCTGGCCAACACCGATATCGATGTCTACTCCGGCGACGACGGCCTCACGCTGCCGTGGATGGCTGCAGGTGCCGTCGGCCTGGTCAGCGTTTCCGCGCACGTCGCGACGCGGCAGTTCCGCGCGCTGATCGATGCCGCACTTGCAGGCGATTTTGCTACCGCCCGCACCCTACATTTCGAACTGGACCCCGTGGTCCGCGCAGTGATGACCCACATTCAGGGTGCTGTCGCTGCCAAGCAGGTTCTTAAGTGGCAGGGAGTCCTGCCCAACTCGGTTGTCCGTTTGCCCCTCGTGGAGCCGGACGAGGCCGAGATCGTAATCATCCGCGAGGATTTGGCGGAAGCGGGGATGGTCTTTTCCTGAGCAGGAGCCAATCCTGATCGTGAAAGTCCAGCCCGATTTCCGCCTGGAAAGTAGTGCACTATGACCCAAACCGCCCTTCCCGGCCTTGTCACGCCGCCCCGCCTCCCGAACAACACCCTGCGGATCGTGCCGCTCGGCGGGCTCGGGGAAATTGGCCGCAACATGACCGTCTTCGAGATCGGGGGCAAGCTCCTCATCGTTGACTGCGGCGTGCTCTTCCCCGAGGAGACCCAGCCCGGCGTCGACCTCATCCTGCCGGATTTCTCCTACATCGAGAACCGTCTCCAGGACATCGTCGCCGTCGTCCTGACCCACGGTCACGAGGACCACATCGGTGCCGTTCCCTACCTCCTGCGCCTGCGCGCCGATATCCCCATCGTGGGCTCGCAGCTCACCCTGGCCCTCATCGAGGCCAAGCTGCAGGAACACCGGATCAAGCCCAACACCAAGATTGTCGTCGAGGGCCAGGTCGAGAAGTTCGGGCCCTTCGAATGCGAGTTCATCGCCGTCAACCACTCCATCCCGGACGCCCTGGCCGTGTTCCTCCGCACCGCGGGCGGCACAGTCCTGCACACCGGTGACTTCAAGATGGACCAGCTGCCGCTCGACGGGCGTATCACCGACCTCCGGCACTTCGCCAAGCTGGGCGAAGAAGGCGTGGACCTGTTCATGTCGGACTCGACCAATGCCGACGTCCCCGGTTTCACCACCGCCGAGAAGGAAATCGGGCCCACCCTGGACCGGCTGTTCGGCCAGGCCTCCAAGCGGATCATCGTCGCGTCCTTCTCCTCCCACGTGCACCGCGTCCAGCAGGTCCTCGACGCCGCCGCCAACCACAACCGCAAGGTTGCCTTCGTGGGCCGCTCCATGGTCCGGAACATGGCCATCGCCGCGAAACTGGGCTACCTCGAGGTCCCGGCCGGGATCCTGGTCGATATCAAGAACATCGACAACCTGCCGGACAACCGGGTTGTGCTGATGTCCACCGGCTCCCAGGGCGAGCCCATGGCGGCCCTGTCCCGCATGGCCAACGGCGACCACCGCGTCGTCGTCGGCCAGGGCGACACCGTCATCCTCGCCTCGAGCCTCATCCCGGGTAACGAGAACGCGGTCTTCCGCATCATCAACGGCCTGCTGAAGCTCGGCGCAGATGTCATCCACAAGGGCAACGCCAAGGTGCACGTCTCCGGCCACGCCGCCGCCGGCGAGCTGTTGTACTGCTACAACATCCTTGAGCCGCTCAACGCCATGCCGGTGCACGGCGAAACCCGCCACCTCATCGCCAACGGCAAGATTGCCCTCGAATCCGGCGTGCCGGAGGAAAGCATCCTGCTCGCAGACAACGGCACCGTGATCGATCTCCGCGACCACCAGGCCGACATCGTCGGCCAGGTCGAGGTCGGGTTCGTCTACGTTGACGGCTCCAGCGTGGGTGAAATCACCGACGCCGACCTCAAGGACCGCCAGGTCCTCGGCGACGAGGGTTTCATCTCCATCATCACCGTCATCCACCGGGCCACCGGCAAGGTGGTGTCCGGGCCGGAGATCCACGCCCGCGGCGTGGCCGAGGACGACTCCGTCTTTGACGAGATCATCCCCAAGATCAACGAGGCCCTCGAAGAAGCAGTGCAGAACCGAACCGACCACACGACGCACCAGCTCCAGCAGGTCGTCCGCCGGGTCGTGGGCACCTGGGTGAACCGCAAGCTGCGCCGCAAGCCCATGATCATTCCGGTGGTCCTTGAGGCGTAAGCCTCAGTTGGTTCACCGTGCGTAAGCCTCAGGTGGTTCACCGGGGTAAGCCTTTTCGCGCACCGGGCGGATGCCCGGTGAACGGCCTTCCCGGCCCGCTCGCAGCCTGAGGGCTACGGCGGGCGGGGGAGGCCGTTCGGCGTCGGAACCGGGAACAACATGATCCCGGACGGCCCGGATATTCGGGGTTTTAGAGCCGGCATCCGGTACCGTGGCGGGTATGGCGACTCGTACTTCTCCCGCGCCTAGAGGAAACTCAAGCGGCAAATCAGGCAGTTCTCCCGGCCGGGGGTCCAGTCCCGCCGCATCCAAATCCGCCCGGCCGCGGGGCGCCGCAGGTAGAAAAACAGCGACCGCCCGGACCCGTCAGTTGGCCGCCGTTGAGCCGCCCCAGCCCTGGATTGTCCGGGTGTTCGCCGGTGCATGGCTTGGCATTGGCCACGTGGTCGGCGCCGGTATCCGGCGCGTCGGCCACGACGTCAGCGACCTCGCCCCCGAGGACCGCCGCGACGGTGCCGCACTGTTCAACCTGGCCCTGGGCGTCTTCGTCGCCACCTTCGCGTGGTGGGGGTTCCAAGGCTGGCTCCCGGACCTCGTGTTCGCGGTCATCAACGGCACATTCGGCTGGATGTCCCTGCTGCTGCCGCTCATGCTGTTCGTGTGCGCCTTCCGCCTGTTCCGCCAGCCCGACGACGGCCGCGGCAACAACCGGATCGGCATCGGCTTCCTCATCATGACCTTCGCCGGTTCCGGCCTGGCCCATATCATCGGCGGCCAGCCGACGGTGGCCGACGGCTTCGACGGCCTGCGCAAGGCCGGCGGCATGCTCGGTTACCTCGCCGCCGCCCCGCTGGCCGCAGTCCACCCCGCCGTCCCCGTGGCGGTGTACAGCCTGTTGGCCTTCACCTCGCTGCTGATCGTCACGGCGACACCCTTCGGCGCCATCCCCGGCCGCCTCCGGGACGCCTACGAGCACCTGATGGGCATCGACCTGCAGGACGACGACGGCGGGGACCGTCACGACCGCAGCTACCTCTACGAGAACGACGCCGAGGCGGCGCCCAGGAAGAAGCGCAGGCGCCTCTTCGGCAGGGACCACGACGACGACGCCGGCCTGGAAGGCTACGTCGGCGACGAAGCGTTCGAGCGGGCGCTCATCGCCGATGAGGAAGCAGCCGACGACGCGCCGCCCGCCAAACGGGCCAGGGGCGCCAAGGCGCTGGCTGGTGCCGGGCCCGACGTCGAGCCCGGTGCCGAGTCCGGCGTCGCACCCGGTGTCCGCCGTCCCACCCAGGCCGAGATTGCCGTCGAGAAGATCAAGGCGGCCCAGGGCCTCGGCGCGGCCGCCGGATCGCCGGGCGACAACGCCACCGAGGCCATCCCGCTGGTGACTCCCGGAATGGTGGCGGCGGGCTCGCTCAACCCCGCCGCCGCGGCAGCCCCGAAAGTCCCCGCCAACCCGGTGGCGCCGGCACCCCTGCCCACCCCGATTCCGCAGCGCACCGAACAGCTCTCGCTGGCCGGCGACGTGACCTACACCCTGCCGGCGTCGGACATGCTGACGCCCGGCTCCATCCCCAAGGAACGCACCGAGGCCAATGACGCGATCGTCGCCTCGCTCACCGAGACCCTGAACCAGTTCAACGTCGATGCCCAGGTGACCGGCTTCAGCCGCGGCCCCACCGTGACCCGCTACGAAATCGAACTGTCCCCGGGCACCAAGGTGGAGCGGGTCACCGCCTTGTCCAAGAACATCTCCTACGCCGTCGCGAGCTCGGACGTGCGCATCCTGAGCCCCATCCCGGGCAAGTCCGCCATCGGCATCGAGATCCCCAACACGGACCGCGAGACCGTGTCCCTGGGCGACGTGCTCCGCAGCCAGAACGCCCGCCGCACCGACCACCCCATGGTCATGGGCGTCGGCAAGGACGTCGAGGGCGGGTACGTCGTGGCAAACCTCGCCAAGATGCCGCACCTGCTGGTGGCCGGCGCCACCGGCGCCGGCAAGTCCTCGTTCGTGAACTCGATGATCACTTCGATCCTGATGCGGGCCACCCCGGACGAGGTCCGCATGGTCATGGTGGACCCCAAGCGCGTGGAACTCACGGCCTATGAGGGCGTTCCGCACCTCATCACCCCGATCATCACCAACCCGAAGAAGGCCGCCGAGGCGCTGCAGTGGGTGGTCCGGGAAATGGACGCCCGCTACGACGACCTCGCCAACTACGGCTTCAAGCACATCGACGACTTCAACAAGGCCGTCCGGGCCGGCAAGGTCCACCCGCCGGTGGACTCCAAGCGCGTCATCAAGCCCTATCCGTACCTGCTGGTGATCGTGGACGAACTCGCCGACCTCATGATGGTTGCCCCGCGCGACGTCGAAGACTCGATCGTCCGCATCACCCAGCTGGCGCGTGCGGCCGGCATCCACCTCGTCCTCGCCACCCAGCGTCCGTCCGTCGACGTCGTGACCGGCCTGATCAAGGCGAACGTGCCCTCCCGCATGGCCTTCGCCACGTCCTCCGTCACCGACTCCCGGGTGGTCCTCGACCAGCCGGGCGCCGAGAAACTCATCGGCCAGGGCGACGCCCTCTTCCTGCCCATGGGCGCTTCCAAGGCCATGCGCGTCCAGGGCGCGTGGGTCACGGAGTCCGAGATCCACAGGGTGGTCGAACACGTCAAGGGCCAGCTCAAGGCCGTCTACCGGGACGACGTCGCGCCCGAGGCGCAGAAGAAGCAGATCGACGACGACATCGGGGACGACCTCGAAGTCCTGCTCCAGGCGACCGAACTCGTGGTCACCACGCAGTTCGGCTCCACCTCGATGCTGCAGCGCAAGCTCCGTGTCGGCTTCGCGAAGGCCGGACGCCTCATGGACCTGCTCGAGTCCAGGGGAGTGGTGGGACCCTCGGAAGGGTCCAAGGCCCGCGACGTGCTGGTCAAGCCGGATGACCTCGCCGCGGTGCTGGCCGCGATGAAGGGGCTCGACGCGCCCGCCGTCGCGGATTCCCAGACGGCGGCGCTAAGTGATAACGCAAACGCGAACATCGCCCAGGGCGGCTACGCGGAGGACCTCGTGGCGGCTGACCTGGCCAACCGCACCCAGGCGATCGACTACCACGACGGCGCCGACGGCTCCGATGACGAGGACGGCTCGGAGGACGCTTGGTCCCTCACCGGACGGTAGTGCGGGAAGGCGGGTAGCCTAGGAAGGTGAATAGCGCCGAAGCCAACGCCGGATCCGCCTCGCGGATCTGGAACCTGCCGAATATCCTGACGATGCTGCGGATAGTGCTGGTGCCGTTCTTCGTCTGGTTCCTCGTCCTCGACGCCCCCGGACTCCAGGCCCAGAACGGCGTCTGGCGCTGGGCGGCTTCCGTCGTGTTCGCGGTGGCCATCTACACGGACAAGCTCGACGGCGACATCGCCAGGTCCCGCGGACTCGTCACCGACTTCGGGAAGATCGCGGACCCGATCGCCGACAAGCTCCTGATCGGCTCGGCACTGGTCATGCTCTCGCTGCTCCAGGAACTGCCGTGGTGGGTGACGATCCTGATCCTGCTCCGGGAGTGGGGCATCACCGCCCTGCGGTTCTTCGTCATCCGCTACGGCGTCATTCCGGCCTCGCGGGGCGGGAAGCTCAAAACGGTTGTGCAGACGGTGGCGATATTCCTCTACGTCCTACCGCTGGCATCCATCGCCCCGTGGCTCGGCGTTGTGGCGTTCGTCGTCATGATGGCTGCGCTGGCCATCACGTTGTGGACCGGCGGCGAATACGTTATCGAGGCCCTCAAACTGCGGGCGGCCGGCATCAAGGCAGAGAAAGCACGGGTAGGGGAGAACAAGCCATGACTGATCTGAACGCCCATCCGGACGCCAATCCGGACCCCAATCTTCATCCCAAGCTGCACCCCAACCTTCACCGGCTGGCGGAGCAGGCCGTCACCGGCGCCATCGGCCGGGGGGTGACCGCAGCCACCGCCGAATCCCTGACGGCCGGAATGGTCGCGGCGATCCTGGCCGACACGCCGGGCGCCTCCGCGATGCTGCAGGGCGGCGTGGTGTCCTACGCCAGCTCGGTCAAGACCGACGTCCTGGGCGTCTCCGCCGGTCTGCTCGACGCCGTCGGTTCCGTGGACGGGCAGGTCGCCGCGGCGATGGCAGACGGTGCCCGGCGCGTCTGTGGCGCCGATATCGGCGTGTCAACCACCGGTGTGGCCGGGCCCGAACCGCACGACGGCAAGGCGGTGGGCACGGTCTTTGTCGGCATCGCGACGGCGGAGGGCTCCACATCGTACCCGTATTCCTTTGACGGCAGCCGCGCCGAGATCCGCGCCCTCGCGTGCGGCGCGGCCCTGGAACGCCTGCTTGAGGCCCTATCTTCCGAAGGCTACCCGGCGTAAAGTTGCCGGGAACAAAAGTTGATTCCGAATAGTTGTTACATTGTGTCGCTTCCAAATAAGGGAGGCGCCTAGGATGAAAACATCAGCAGAGTCCGCCCCCACCGGCGGACTCGACAGTACGAGGAGCAAGGCGATACAGATGGTAAAGCAGCCCGTATCCGTAAACGGCGTTGTCCGCTGGAAGGATGTGGGCCTCGCCGATCAGGCAAAGAGCGAACAGAAGGAGCGCAAGATGGTAGTACTTCGTCACGAAATCGGTGATGTCCTGCGCGATGTCCGCCAGCGCCAAGGCCGTACCCTCCGTGAAGTTTCGCACAGTGCCCGTGTGTCCCTGGGCTACCTGAGCGAAGTGGAACGCGGCCAGAAGGAAGCCTCCTCGGAGTTGCTGTCCTCGATCTGCTCGGCCCTCGATGTTCCGCTCTCAAGCATGCTCCGCGAAGTCAGCGACCGCGTCGCGGTCGCCGAGGGTGTCGCGGTTCCGGACACCGTCCCGCAGGAGTTCGCGCAGCGCTACGGCCGCGACCTCGACCGAGAACTCAACTCCGACCTCAACGACGAGCTGGCGAAGGGCCTCCTTTCCGGAGCACGCTAGACGCCAACTCGCAGACGTTAGAAAAGGCCCCCCGGCTCGGCCGGGGGGCCTTTTCGAGTCTCAGGCGTGTTCGTCCCGGGGGAAGCCATCGCGTTCGTAGGTGGCATTGAGCTTTGCCATGTAGGTGGCGAGAGCCTGCAGGTCTTCGGCCGGCCACTGCGCCAGGCGCTTCCGGAACACCTCACGCCGGGCGTCCTGGACCTGGTGCATCCTTTCCTCGCCCTCGGGCGTCAGGCGGATGGCCTGCGCCCGGCCATCGAGGGGATCCGCTTCCTTCGACACGAGGCCGAGGCCCTCAAGGAACGCGATTTGCCGGCTCACAGAGGGTTTGCCGACGCCGATGCTGGAGGCGAGATCGGTCAGCCGGATAGGTCCTTGCTTGCGGATCACGGTGAGCAGTCCGTACGCAGCGGGTTCCACGTCCGGGTGGACCTCGCGGGAGAGCTGATTGGAAATGGAACGCCCGCGACGCCAGAGCAGGCTCAGCTGGTTTTCGACGGCGTTCAGGGCCGCATCGGCGTCAACGACGGCGTCTTCAGGGGAGGAATCTGCGGCGGCCTCGGGTGGGTTGCTCATGGCAACCATTCTAGAGTCCCGTGCCGTGAGAGACTTTACTGGTGCGAATCAGTGACTTTTGGCGGCTTATGGACGACGAGTTCGGTGCCGGGTACTCCCGTGTCCTGAGCAGCTCGCTGGTTCTGGCCGGCGTCGGCGGACGCACCGCGGACCAGGCCCTCAGCGCCGGCATCCCTCCCCGCCACGTGTGGCTTGCCCTGTGCGACGTCCAGGACGTGCCGCCGGAACGCCGTCTCGGCAGGGACATCAAACCCCGCGACAACGCCGGACCCAGCTGACGCCTGAAACGTTGCCCGGCATGCCGCCGGATGGGCCGCCGGGCCCCCTGCCGGTAGGGGGCCGACGCCTGACACGCCGCATTATTGTTCGAATATCTGTTCGGATAGGGATATGCTTTTTTTGAGCGTTTTCCACATAATGGGTCCCCGGCGACAACTTTGTCGGAGGGTGCCAGTAGCGTCAGTGATGACAGACGAAGGGCCTACACGGCCACTCCACAGCGAGAAAGTATTAGAGGTGTGAATCATGGCCGCAGCCCCGGATCGCCAGAAGGCGCTCGACGCAGCGCTTGCCCAGATTGACAAGCAGTTCGGTAAAGGCTCGGTTATGCGCCTCGGCGACGAAGTCCGTGCGCCCATCGAGGTTATCCCCACCGGCTCCATTGCCTTGGACGTCGCTTTGGGAATTGGCGGCCTGCCCCGCGGCCGTGTCGTGGAAATCTACGGTCCGGAATCCTCCGGTAAGACCACCGTGGCGCTGCACGCCGTTGCCAACGCCCAGCGTCTGGGCGGCATCGCCGCTTTCATCGACGCCGAACACGCCCTCGACCCGGAATACGCCGCCAAGCTGGGCGTCGACACTGACGCCCTTCTGGTCTCCCAGCCGGACACCGGCGAGCAGGCCCTGGAAATTATGGACATGCTCATTGGTTCGGGATCCCTTGACGTCATTGTCATTGACTCGGTTGCCGCTCTCGTTCCCCGTGCCGAAATTGAAGGCGACATGGGCGACAGCCACGTCGGCCTGCAGGCCCGCCTGATGAGCCAGGCCCTCCGTAAGATCACCGGCCGACTGAGCCAGACCAAGACCACGGCCATCTTCATCAACCAGCTGCGCGAAAAGATCGGCGTTTTCTTCGGCTCCCCGGAAACCACCACCGGTGGTAAGGCCCTGAAGTTCTATGCCTCAATCCGCATCGACGTCCGCCGCATCCAGACCCTCAAGGAGGGCGCGGACTCCGTCGGCAACCGCACCAAGGCCAAGATCGTCAAGAACAAGATGGCCCCGCCCTTCAAGATCGCCGAGTTCGACATCATCTACGGCCAGGGCATTTCCCGCGAGGGCGGCATCATCGATATGGGTGTCGAGCACGGCCTGATCAAGAAGTCCGGCTCCTGGTTCACCTACGATGGCGACCAGTTGGGTCAGGGCATGGAGAACTCCCGCCGGTTCCTGCGCGACAACCCGGAACTGGCGGCCGAACTCGAGCGCCTGATCAAGGAAAAGCTCGGCGTCGGCGTGAAGGCCCCCGCCGAGACCGAGGAATCACCGAAGCTGAAGGCCGTTGACGGCTTCTAGCTCCGGAGCCGGCAGCGGGTCAGGGTTCCGGCAGCGGAACCCTGACCCGAGCGCTGGTGACCCCAGCATGGGGTCGACCCGCCGCGGTTCACGAGGATCGCAGGGCTCCCGCAGTTCCCGCGGGTCGAGCGGGTCCCGTGGAGCCACGGCGCCGTCACCGGAACTGGACCCGGACGCGGATCCTGCGGCGGTGGCGCGTGCCATCGTGCTGCGCCAGCTGACGAATTCGCCCAAGAGCCGGCTGCAGCTGTCCCGCAAGCTGGCCGAGCGTAATGTCCCCGAGGACGTGGCCGAGGCCGTACTGGACCGCTTCGAGGAAGTGCGGCTGGTTGACGACGCCGAGTTCGCCGACATGTGGGTCCGCAGCAGGTCCCAAACGCGCAAGCTCGCCAAAGGGGCCCTGCGCCGCGAACTGGCCGACAAGGGGATCGACCCGGATACCGCCGCCAGCGCGCTCGACCAGCTCAGCGACGCCGACGAAGAGGCGGCCGCCCGTGAGCTCGTGGAGCGCAAACTGCGGGGATTCAGCGGCGACGAGGACCGTGCGGAGCGGGACAAGATCACCCGCCGCCTGGCGTCGATGCTTGCCCGCAAGGGCTATCAGCCCGCACTGGCCTTCCGGATCGTCGCCGAGGTGCTCGATGCCGCGGCCGCCGGAGCCGGGGACTGAGGGCTTCCAGCCGCCGTCCCCTCCCGCGTCCGTGCAGGCCCGGCCACAACCGGTTACCCCTAACCGTTACCCTTAACAGGTGAGTTTTACCATTCCCTCCCCAGCGGCCGGCACCACTTCTCCCACAGCGTCGTCGGCAGTCAGCGCAGACGCAGCTGCCACGCAGCTCAATTCCGGTTCGGCTCAGCCCCGCACATACCAGGTGCGCACCTTCGGGTGCCAAATGAACGTGCACGATTCCGAGCGGATGGCCGGCATGCTTGAAGCCGCGGGCTACGTACCGTCCGCCGGCGAGCTGGCCGACGTCGTGGTCTTCAACACGTGCGCGGTCCGGGAAAACGCCGACAACAAGCTGTACGGGAACCTGGGTATCCTGGCCCCGGTCAAGGCAGCCAATCCCGGCATGCAGATCGCCGTTGGCGGGTGCCTCGCGCAGAAGGACCGGGAGACCATCCTCAAGAAGGCGCCGTGGGTGGACGCGGTCTTCGGCACCCACAACGTCGGTGCCCTTCCTGCCCTGCTGAACCGGGCCCGCCACAACAACGAGGCCCAGCTGGAAATCCTCGAATCGTTGGATGTCTTCCCCTCGACCCTTCCGACCAAGCGCGACTCCGTCTATTCGGGCTGGGTGTCCATCTCGGTTGGCTGCAACAACACTTGCACCTTCTGCATCGTCCCTGCCTTGCGGGGCAAGGAAAAGGACCGCCGTCCGGGGGAGATCCTGGCCGAGATCCAGGCTCTTGTGGACGACGGCGCCATTGAAGTGACCTTGTTGGGGCAGAACGTGAATTCCTATGGCGTCGAGTTCGGCGACCGGCAGGCGTTTTCGAAGCTCCTGCGTGCCTGCGGGGAAATCCCCGGCCTGGAGCGTGTCCGCTTCACGAGCCCGCACCCCGCAGCCTTCACCGACGACGTCATCGACGCCATGGCCGAGACGCCCAACGTCATGCCGCAGCTGCATATGCCCCTGCAGTCCGGCTCGGACAAGGTCCTCAAGGATATGAAGCGGTCCTACCGCTCTGCGAAGTTCCTCGGCATCCTGGACAAGGTCCGCGAGAAGATCCCGCACGCGGCCATCTCCACGGATATCATCGTCGGCTTCCCCGGCGAGACCGAGGAAGACTTCCAGGCCACGCTCGACGTCGTCGAGAAGTCCCGGTTCGCCACCGCCTTCACCTTCCAATACTCCAAGCGGCCAGGCACCCCCGCCGCGGACCTGCCGGATCAGCTCCCGAAGGCCGTGGTCCAGGAGCGCTTTGAGCGCCTCACGGCCCTGCAGGACCGGATTGCTGCCGAGGAAAACGCCCGCCAGCTCGGCCGCCGCGTTGAGGTCATGGTGACCGCCCAGTCCGGCCGCAAGGCGGAGGAAACCCACCGCCTCTCCGGCCGTTCCCAGGACCAGCGGCTGGTGCACTTCTCCGTGCCCGAGGGCGCCGACGTGCCCCGGCCCGGCGACCTCGTGACCGTCACCATCACGGAGGCGGCCGCCTTCCACCTCGTCGCCGACCCCGCCTCGGCGGCGGATTACAGCCTGCGCCGTTCGCGTGCCGGTGACGCCTGGGACCGTTCCCAGGCCGATTCCTGCGGTGCCGCCCCGGCCGGCACGACGAATCCGGCGGGCAAAGCCAGCGCGTCGGGCAAGGCCGGCGTGTCGCTGGGCATGCCCAGCCTCCCGGTCCGCGGCCGTTAGCGCCGTGCCGGGACCTCAACGCAGCGCCGTCGCGCAGGTGCACGGCCAGGCGGCGACGGCGCCGCAGACGGCGGGAATGCCGCCCGTGATCGCCGTCGTCGGACCCACCGGTTCCGGCAAGTCCGACCTCGCCGTTTCGCTGGCGCTGGAACTCAACGGCGAGGTCATCAACGCCGATTCCATGCAGTTCTACCGCGGCATGGACATCGGCACGGCCAAGATCACCGACGCCGAACGCCGGGGAGTCCCGCACCACCTCTTGGACATCCTGGACGTGACCGAGGAAGCGAGCGTCTCGGACTTCCAGCAGCAGGCCCGCGCCCTGATCGGAGACATCCACGCCCGCGGGAAGCGGGCCATCCTGGCCGGCGGGTCCGGACTTTACGTCCGTGCCGCGCTGGATGTCCTGGAGTTTCCCGGCACGGATCCCGACATCCGCCGGCGCCTGGAGGCCGAACTGGACACGGCGGGCCCCGCACCGCTGCGGCAACGGCTGGAAGCCGTGGACCCCGTGTCGGCCGGCAGGCTCGGCGATGCCCGGCGCATCATCCGCGCCCTGGAAGTCTTCGAACTGACCGGACGCCCGTTCAGCTCCTTCATGCCCGCCCGCGAGTACTTCCAGCCTGCCGTCCAGATCGGGCTCGAGGTGGATAGGGAACTGCTCCGGGAGCGCCTGGCCCTGCGGGTCCACGCCATGGTGGACCGTGGGCTGCTGGAGGAAGTGCGGCGGCTCGACGCCGCGGGGCTCCGCAACGGCAGGACCGCGCCACGGGCCCTCGGCTATGCCCAGTTCCTTCGGGTTCTCGATGGCACTTCCAGCCTCGAGCAGGCCGCGGATGAAACGATCATCGCCACCCGGCAGTTCGCACGCCGGCAACTGACCTGGTTCCGGGCCGATCCCCGGGTCAACTGGCTGGACTGGCAGGATCCCGCCTTGGTGGCCAAGGCCGCGGCCCTGTGCCGGACGGCGCCCGTTCCGCCGCTGGCGTAGCGTTCCCGTCACGGTGCCGGAGCTCTCCGTACGGAACGGTAACCTTGGAGCATGGACGCATCCCACGCCGTAGCCGCCGCCCCTGCCGCCGGCGATACCGCATCCCTCAGCGGTCTGAAGTTTTCCAAGGGCCACGGAACAGGCAACGACTTTGTCCTGATCGCCGACCCCAACGGCGCACTGTCGCTCAGCCCCGAGCAGGTCGCGGCGCTCTGCGACCGGCACCGCGGCATCGGCGGCGACGGCCTGATCCGTGCGGTGCCCTCGCGGCTCGTGCCCGAGGGGCAGGAATTGCTGACCGTGCACCCCGACGCCGAGTGGTTCATGGACTACCGAAATGGCGACGGCTCGCTGTCTGAGATGTGCGGCAACGGCGTCCGCGTCTTTGTGCACTTCCTCATCGCCGAAGGCCTCGTGAACCTGCCGGCCGGCGAATCCCTCGTCATCGGCACCCGGGGCGGCGTGAAGACGATCGTCCGCACCGCTGCCGGCTATGCCGTCGACATGGGGCCCTGGGAGTTCATTTTCCCGGGCGAGGCGACCGCGCGGGCCATGGATTCGCTCGTCAGCGCCGAGGGGCTGGAGGTGGCCAGACCCGCACTGTCGGTCAGCATGGGCAACCCGCACACAGTGGTGGCCCTGGCCGAAATGGCCGAACTTGAGGCCACGCAGCTGTTCACCGCGCCCAAGGTGGACCCGACGCCGCCGCACGGCACCAATGTTGAATTCGTAGTGCCCTCCGAACCACTCGTCCACGAGGGCACGGGCACCATCACCATGCGGGTCCACGAGCGGGGGGTGGGGGAAACCCAGTCATGCGGCACCGGTGCCTGCGCCGCCGCCGTCGCCATCCGCCACTGGGCCGGGCAGGGCGCACCGGACGCGTGGAACGTTCACGTTCCCGGGGGAGTGGTCGGTGTGAAATTCTTCGTCGGTCCGGAGGGACACGAACACGTCGAGCTCAGCGGCCCGGCCGTGATCGTGGCTACCGGGACGCTTTCCTGACCCGAAGGATCCGGAACGACTTCGACGTGCTCTCACGGGTCACGGTGAAGCTGGAATCGAGCTCCGCCGCGAGCCAACGCTGCAGCGAATCCGAGCCGAGATTCTTCTGGACCACCAGCCAGGCCGATCCGCCCGGCGTCAGCCGCGGAATCCACAGGCGCAGGAGCGTGTGAAGTTCGTCCTTGCCGATCCGGATAGGCGGGTTGGACCAGATGGTGTCAAAACGCAGTTCGGGGTCCACAGCCTCCGGCGTGCTGGCGGTGACGTTGGTGAGTCCCAGCAGTGCGGCGTTTTCGTTGGTCAGGGTCACGCAGCGCTCGTTCACGTCCACCGCGTAGACGCGGGAGTGCGGTGCCCGCAGGGCCATGGTCAGGGCAATCGGGCCCCAGCCGCAGCCGATATCAAGCAGGTTTCCCTGCGGAGCCGGAGCCGGGACATCTGCCAGCAGCACGGCCGTTCCCTTGTCGATCCCGTCCGGGCTGAAGATCCCTGAGGACGTCTGCAGCCGGCGCGTCTCACCGGCAAGGTCCACGGTGAGCGGCTTGCGGGTGAAAGGCCCGGCGGGCTGGGCGCTGAAATAGTGTGCAGACTCCATAATGGGCCAGATTAGTTGGCGGTCCACCCGAATGGGAAACCGGACGGGACGCGGAACGGCGTCCGGGCCCGGGTACGCAACCCGGGTACGCAACGGAACGGCCCGGTCCCAGCAAGGAACGGCGGCCGAGCCCTGGAACGGGGCGTGAACGATCCCGGCGGCCCTCCCCGAACGGCGGACCCCGGCCCCGAACGGCCCACCCCGAGGGAGCCAGCTGCGCGAACCGGGCGAGCTTCAGCGTCTGCTAGGCTTAAAAGCATGATCTTGATCTCCAAGTAGCCGGCACGGGTCTCATCCCGTCCCCGCAGCGACGCAGGTAAACGCCTTCCGCTCAGTGCCCCCATCGCCCTGTCGAGTTATCTCGCCAGCAGGTGCACGAAACACTTGGAATCCAACCGCTTTTCTCGGCAACGCCTTGGCGGCGGCCCTTCTTTCCTTGACACCGTGCATGGCCCGATTCGGGGCCGGCCCGGCGGACGGCAATTACCTCACTGCGTTCCCGCAGCCAGGCGCCTCGGGCGCCTCTCCCACCAAGCCGCTCTCTTCACCTAGCTGTTTTCTTCAACTTGCTGTTCTCTCTACCCAGCCAGCGCTCCGTCCGGAGCCAGCCCTGCCCCCGGCACCGTTGCCGCGGGCATTCCAGGAGGCCTGCATGACCCCTCGCCGTCAGCCCAGCGCGAATACCGCCCCACAGAGCACCAATCGGCACTATTCTGAAATAGCCGAACCCCTAAAGGAGACCATGACCAGCCAGCCCAACACCGGACCCGATTCAGCCGCCCAGGACATGAGCCCTGCGGAGATCCAGGCTGTTATCGACCGGATCCTCTCCAAGGACACCCCTGCCCCGAATGCGGGCCGCGGCACCGGAGTCAACGACGCGGCCGGCACGAGCGCCGGCGGCCAGAAGGCGGTGTTCGGCACGGCACAGGCCATCTCGCGCCTGGACGACGTGTACACGAACTTCGACGGCGACCAGCAGGACCTCGAGGAACGCCACGCCCTGCGCCGCAAGGCGGGCCTGTCCACCGAACTCGAGGACGTCACCGAGGTCGAATACCGGCAGCTGCGCCTCGAACGCGTGGTCTTGGCCGGACTCTGGAGCGAAGGTACCCTCGCCGACGCCGAGAACTCCCTGCGTGAACTTGCCGCCCTCGCTGAGACAGCCGGCTCGGAGGTCCTGGACGGGCTCGTCCAGCGCCGGGCCAAGCCCGACCCCGGAACGTTCCTCGGCTCCGGCAAGGCGCAGGAACTCAAAGCCATCGTGATGTCCACGGGCGCCGACACCGTAGTGGTCGACGCCGAACTCGCCCCGTCCCAGCGGCGCGGCCTGGAGGACATCGTCAAGGTCAAAGTCATCGACCGCACCGCGCTCATCCTGGACATCTTCGCGCAGCATGCCAAGAGCCGGGAAGGCAAGGCACAGGTGGAACTGGCCCAGCTCGAATACCTGCTCCCGCGCCTGCGCGGCTGGGGAGAGTCGATGTCCCGCCAGGCCGGTGGCCAGGTGGGCGGCGCCGGCGCCGGCATGGGTTCCCGTGGTCCCGGTGAAACCAAGATCGAACTGGACCGCCGCCGGATCCGCACCCGCATGGCCAAGCTGCGGCGCGAAATCGCCGCGATGAAGCCCGCCCGGGAAACGAAGCGCGCCAACCGTCGTCGTAATGCCGTGCCGTCAGTAGCGATCGCCGGCTACACCAACGCCGGGAAGTCCTCGCTCCTGAACCGCCTGACCGACGCCGGGGTGCTGGTGGAGAACGCCCTGTTCGCCACCCTGGACCCCACCGTGCGCAAGGCAGAAACCGCCGACGGCCTCGGCTACACGCTGGCGGACACCGTGGGATTCGTCCGCTCGCTGCCCACCCAGCTCGTGGAAGCATTCCGCTCCACCCTGGAAGAGGTGGCCGACTCGGACCTCATCCTGCACGTCGTCGACGTCTCGCACCCCGACCCCGAGGGCCAGATCGCCGCAGTCCGGGCAGTCTTCAGCGAAGTCGACGCCCGCAAGGTTCCGGAAATCATCGTCCTGAACAAGGCCGACGCCGCCGACCCGTTTGTGGTCGAACGGCTCAAGCAGCGCGAACCGCGCCACGTGGTGGTCTCGGCACGCACAGGTGAAGGCATCCCGGAATTGCTCAAAGCCATCAGTGACGGCATTCCGCGCCCCGGCGTGAAGCTTGAGCTGTTGATCCCGTACAACCGTGGAGATCTGCTCAACAAGCTCCATGAGACCGACGCCGAGATCCTCAGCCTAGAGCACGAGGAAACCGGCACCCGGGCCGTGGTGATGGTGCGCGAAGGACTCGCCGCTGAACTGGATCCCTTCATCAGCAATGACTGAGGCTGCGGTGACCAAGGCCAAGGCCGGATCCTCGGACGCCGGGGCCGCTGACGCGGAACCGGCCGACGGAGGGACGGGCGAGGACGCCGCGGACGGCAACACGGCGTCCGGCAACACGGCCGGCGGGACTGGCGAGGAGTTCGTGATTGAGCTGCTCGACCGTGCCGTGTCCGGCATGGGTGGCCAGAGCCGCGACGGCCAGCACGAAATGGCCCGGCAGGTGGCGCGCGCGATCGACAGCGGCGACCACCTGCTGGTCCAGGCCGGCACCGGCACCGGCAAGTCACTGGCGTACCTGATTCCGCTGATCGCCCACTCGCTGACCAGCAACAAGCCCACCCTGGTCTCCACTGCGACCCTGGCACTGCAGACCCAGATTGTCGGCCGCGACCTGCCCCGGCTGCTCAAGACCATCACCCCGGCCCTGGAGCGGCCCGTCAAGGTTGCCTTGGTGAAGGGCCGGTCCAACTATGTGTGCCGGCACAAGATCGAGGGCGGCTTCCCGTCCGAGGAACCGTCCGAGGGGCAACTGTTCTCCCTCGGCGAGGACACGTCCGTGCCGCACTTTGCCGCCGCGCTGGGCGGGCCTTCCTCCCAGCTCGGCAAGGAAGTGGTGCGCCTGCGCGAATGGGCGGAGGAGACGGCCACGGGGGACCGGGACGAACTCATGCCCGGTGTCACGGACCGGGCCTGGCGGCAGGTCTCCGTCACGTCCATGGAGTGCCTCGGCGCGCAGAAGTGCCCGCTCGCGGCCGAATGCTTCAGTGAACTGGCCCGGCAGAACGCCGCCGATGCCGACGTCGTGGTCACCAACCACGCCATGCTCGCCGTCAGCGCCTTCGAAGGCCTGGCGGTCCTGCCCGAGTACGACGTCGTGGTGGTGGACGAGGCCCACGAACTGCAGGACCGCGTCACAGGCGCAGTCTCCGGCCAGCTCTCCGTGGCGATGGTCCACGCCGCCGCGTCCGGGGCCCGTAAGCACACAGGCATCACCGTGGACGCCCTGAACAATGCCGCCTCCCACCTGGAGCTCGCCATCGAAGGCGTCCCCAGCGGGTTGATGCCCAACGGCCTGAACACCGAGCAACTCGACTGCATCGACCAGTTGCGCGACGCCTGCCGCGCCGCGCTGTCCGATTCCAAGGGGGACAGTTCCACGACGGCCGACGGCGGTCGCCAGCTCGCCCGGTCCCGCCTCATGGTCATCCTGGAACTTTGCGAACGCCTCCTGGCCGCGCGGGAAAACCGCGAAGTCGTGTGGTTCTCCCGCAATAGCAGCTTCGACCCGGCGCAGGGCTACTCCCAGCCGGACGAGACCGCGCCGGCCTTGATCAATGTGGCCCCGTTGAGCGTCGCGGGGCGGCTGCGTGAAGGACTGTTCGCGGACCACACCGTCATCCTGACATCGGCCACGCTCGCCATCGGGGCGGCGTTCGAGCCGGCCGCCGGAGGCCTCGGCCTGGTCGGCAGCGGCGCCCCGAGCTGGACCGGCGTCGACGTCGGGTCCCCCTTCGACTATCCGAAGCAGGGCATCCTCTATGTCGCCCAGCACCTGCCCAAGCCCGGGCGCGGCACGTCCCCGGAGGCTCTGGACGAACTCGAGAAACTGATCCGTGCCTCCGGCGGCGGCGCCCTGTGCCTGTTTTCCTCCCGGCGAGCGGCGGAGGAGGCCGCCGAGGCGATGCGGCCACGGCTGGGCCTCAGCATCCTGTGCCAGGGGGAGTCGAGCATGACAGCGCTCGTGCGGCAGTTTGCCGACGAGCCGGACACATGTTTGTTCGGCACGATGTCCCTGTGGCAGGGCGTCGACGTTCCCGGAGTGTCCTGCCGCCTGGTGGTCATTGACAGGATTCCGTTCCCGCGGCCGGACGACCCGCTCATGACAGCACGTTCCCGTGCGGTGGCGCAGGCCGGCGGCAACGGCTTCATGTCCGTCTCGGCCACGCACGCCGCAATCCGCCTGGCGCAGGGCGCCGGCCGGCTGATCCGCTCGACCTCGGACAAGGGTGTGGTGGCGGTGCTGGATTCGCGGCTGTCCACGGAGCGCTACGGCGGGTTCCTCCGCGCCGCGCTTCCGCCGTTCTGGCCCACCACGGATCCTTCGATCGCCGTGGCCGCCTTGAAGCGGCTGGCGAAGGACTCCGCAAAGAACTAAAAGCGGGGGCCGGAGCCGCGGCTCCGGCCCCCGGAAGCCGTCCCTTGGAAGCCGTCCCCGGGAGGCCTGCCACGGGGTGGCTACAGGGAGCGGAGCACCGAGACGACCTTGCCCATGATCACGGCGTGGTCGCCGAGGATGGGCTCGTACTGGGTGTTTTGCGGTAGCAGCCAGGTGTGGCCGTCGCGCTGGCGGAACGTCTTGACCGTTGCTTCATCGTCGAGCAGCGCAGCCACGATGTCGCCGTTCACGGCATCACCCTGGCGGCGGACAACCACCCAGTCGCCGTCGCAGATGGCGGCATCGATCATCGAGTCGCCGGCCACCTTGAGCATGAAGAGTTCGCCGTGGCCCACCAGTTGGCGCGGCAGGGGCATGACGTCCTCCACCACCTGGTCGGCGAGGATCGGTCCGCCGGCCGCGATGCGTCCGACAAACGGCACCATTGCCGTGTCGGTGGCGCTGGCGAGTTCCGTCACGGAGAGGCCACCGACGGCGCGGAGGCCGCTGGATTTCTCGACGCCCGAAATGGCCCTCGTCCCCTCGTCCAGGGTCAGCGGCATGAGCACTTCCATGGCCCTTGGACGCTTTGGGTCCCGACGCAGGTAGCCGAGCTTTTCAAGTTGGGACAGCTGATGGGTCACGCTCGACAGGCTGGCGAGTCCGACGGTGTCGCCGATTTCGCGCATGGACGGCGGGTAGCCGTTGTCACTGACGGAGCGCTGGATCGTTTCCAGGATTTTCTTCTGCCGGACGGTCAGGCTCTTGGGGGCCCGTGCAGGCTGGGCGCTCCGTGAGCTGGCCCGGCCGCCGGTGGCTTGTGCTGCCATGTTCGCCAACGCCTTTCCGTTCCACCCGGCCGCCGTGGCTGCTGTCACCGGGAACTTCCGGCCTGAAATGTCAGACCCTCCTGATCAACTACCGATGAACGAGTTCACAAGCTGTTGTTCTTTCCCTCAAAAGTAGGCCAGCGGCATCGCTTTTTCAAACATTTGTTCTAGCGAGTCTCGACATCGTTCGTTACTAAGTGCTAAAACAGAACTAGCAAAGTTCGAATATGTGTTCGATTCCGGCTTTTACGCCCCGAGCGCATTATTCGGTTCTATGTTCGAATGTTCGGCCGGTTGGCGGCGAGTACGTGGAGTACGCCGGGCGGCACCGTATGGTCCAGGAGGGCTCAGTTCATGTCAGCAGCAAGCGCGTTTCACAGCACCTTTGATCACAGCATCACGGGCCGCGAGGTCGCCCGGCGGCCGAAGCAGGCGCCGCTGCGGCTCACCCGGCGCGGACGGTTCGTCTTCTTCGGGATCCCGCTGATCCTGCTGGCAGCGCTCATCTTGTCGTTCAGCGGATTCCTTACCGCTCCGGCCAAGGCGGCGGATTCCGCGGACCAGCTCAATGTGACGCCCACTGTTTCCGTGACTGTCCAGCCGGGGGAGTCACTCTGGGCCATTGCGGGGACCGTGGCGCCGGAACGCGATCCCCGTGACGTCGTGGCCGATATCGTGCAGTTGAACAACCTTGACGCCGCGCGTGTAATGCCGGGCCAGCAGCTGTTCGTTCCGTCCAAGTAGGTACCGCCGGCGACCGTCCCGGGCGTCACAGTTTCAGCGCCCGTCCCGCTTCCACTTAAACTGGTCACGTGACTGACCAGCTTGAGCGCCTCAACCGACTGCCCCTCCGAACCAATCTGCGCGGCCTGCGACCGTATGGCGCACCCCAGCTGGACGTCCCCATTCTGCTCAACGTCAACGAGAACACCCATGGTGTCCCGGCCGACGTCCGCGCCGCTATCACCGAGGCTGTCAGCGCCGCCGCCGCGGGGCTGAACCGGTATCCGGACCGGGAGTTCACCGAATTGCGGGAAGCCCTGGCCGAGTACCTTGGCCACGGCCTGGGCGCGGAGAACATCTGGGCCGCGAACGGCTCCAACGAAGTACTTCAGCAAATCCTCCAGGCGTTTGGCGGTCCCGGCCGGACGGCCCTTGGTTTCCCTCCCACATACTCGATGTACCCGCTGCTGGCCGCCGGCACGGACACGGAGTACATTGTTGGCGCCCGCGCGGCGGACTACGGGCTCAGCGCGGAATCGGCTGCCCGCCAGGTCCGGGAGCTGCAGCCCAACATTGTCTTCCTGTGCTCCCCGAATAACCCCACCGGTACCGGACTGGGTCTTGATGTCGTCGAGGCCGTCTATGCCGCCGGAGAGGCCAGCCAGACCATCGTGATCGTAGACGAGGCGTACCACGAGTTTGCCCACGACGGCACGCCCAGCGCACTGACCCTGCTGCCCGGCCGTGAGCGGCTCATCGTCTCGCGCACCATGAGCAAGGCCTTCGCCCTCGCCGGGGCGCGGCTCGGGTACATGGCCGCCGCTCCGGAGGTCACCGACGCCCTGCGGCTGGTCCGTCTGCCGTACCACCTCTCCGCTATAACCCAAGCGACGGCCCTGGCCGCGCTGCACCACCGTGTGGCCCTCATGGCCGACGTCGAGGACATCAAGCGCCAGCGCGACCGGATCGTGTCCGAGCTGGCCCGCCTGGGCCTAAAACCGGCGGCTTCCGATTCCAACTACGTGTTCTTCGGCGGCCTGGAGAACCCGCACGACGTCTGGCAGGGCCTGCTGGACGCCGGCGTCCTCATCCGCGACGTCGGCATCCCGGGGCACCTTCGCGTGACCGCGGGCACTGAGACGGAAACCACAGCCTTCCTCGAAGCCCTTGAACGCATCCTGACCAGCCACGCAACGCCGCAGGCCTAGACTTGACGGGGAGCCAGTGCGCCCCGCCAGACTGCCCAGCACCCTGCCTTCTTCCAAAGGACACATCTACATGAGCAACACCGGAGCCACCGCCGCCGAGGGCCGGACCGCACGCATGGAACGGACCACCAGTGAGTCCTCTGTCCTGGTTGAGATCAACCTGGACGGCACCGGGGTCTCGGATATCAGCACGTCGGTCCCGTTCTACGACCACATGCTGACGGCCCTGAGCAAGCACTCGCTGATTGACATGACCGTCAAGGCCACCGGCGACACCCACATCGATGTCCACCACACCGTCGAGGACGTGGCCATCACCTTCGGCGAGGTTCTGCGGACCGCATTGGGCAACAAGGCCGGAATCCGCCGCTTCGGCGAGGCGACCGTGCCCCTGGATGAGGCCCTCGCGCAGGCCGTCGTCGACGTCTCGGGCCGGCCCTACCTTGTCCACGCCGGCGAGCCGGCAGGCCAGGAATACCACCTGATCGGCGGCCACTTCACCGGCTCGCTGACCCGCCACGTGTTCGAGGCGATCACGCTCCACGCCGGGATCTGCCTCCACATGAACGTCACGGCCGGACGCGACCCCCACCACATCGTCGAGGCCCAGTTCAAGGCCTTCGCCCGGGCCCTGCGCGCAGCCGTCGAACCGGACCCCCGGGTCGAGGGCATCCCGTCCACCAAGGGCGCCCTGTGACCGGCCCGGTCCTGCGCGACGGGGCCATCATCGACCCCGCCGCCGCAACCAAGCCGGTGTCTCCGGAGGGAAAGCCGACCGTCACGGTGCTGGACTACGGTTCCGGCAACGTCCGCTCTGCCGTCCGTGCTCTGGAGCGGGCCGGGGCCGAGGTCATCCTCAGTTCCAAGCCCGAGGACGTCCTCAACGCCGACGGCCTCGTCGTCCCCGGCGTCGGCGCCTTCGAAACCGTCATGCGCGAACTCAAGTCCGTGGACGCCATCCGCATGATCGGGCGCCGCGTCGCCGGCGGCCGCCCCGTGCTTGCCATCTGCGTCGGACTCCAGGTGCTGTTCGAGGCAGGCGTCGAACACGGCACGGAAGCCGAAGGCATGGGGGAGTGGCCCGGCAAGGTCGAGTTGCTGCCCGCCGACGTCGTGCCCCACATGGGCTGGAACACCGTCTCCGTCCCGGAGGGATCCAAGTTGTTCGCCGGCGTCGAGGGTGAGCGCTTCTACTTCGTGCACTCCTACGGGGTCCAGCACTGGGACTTCGACGTCATCCAGCCCCGGATGGCGGCGCCCCTGGTGACCTGGTCCGAACACGGTGCGCCGTTCATTGCGGCCGTGGAGAACGGCCCGCTGTGCGCCACGCAGTTCCACCCGGAGAAGTCCGGTGATGCCGGCGCCCGGCTCCTGCGCAACTGGGTCGACGGCCTGCGCCCCGCGGCCCCGGAACAGACCGCCTAGATGTGGTCCCTGGTCCTCATGGGCGTCGCCGGCCTGCTGGTCGGCGGCGCAATCTCCTTCCGCCAGCAGAAAAGTCCGCGCTGGGTGGAGGTCGTGTTCTACATCCTGGCCGGCATGTCGCTGCTGGCCGCCTATCTCCTGACCCTGCCGGCGTCCTGACGGCCGCGCCGCGTTCCTGACCCACCATCCCGAGCTGAGGACACCACGATGACCACCGAAACCCCGCTGCCCGTACTCGAGCTTCTGCCTGCCGTCGACGTCGTCAACGGCCAGGCCGTCCGGCTCGTGCAAGGCGAAGCCGGCAGCGAGACGAGCTACGGCACCCCGCTGGAGGCCGCGCTCAACTGGCAGCAGCAGGGGGCCGAGTGGGTGCATCTGGTGGACCTGGACGCCGCATTCGGGCGCGGCTCCAACGCTGAACTGCTGCGCGAGGTCGTGGGGCGGCTTGACATCAAGGTTGAACTCTCCGGCGGCCTGCGCGACGACGATTCCCTCGAGAAGGCGCTCGACCTCGGCGTGGCCCGCGTGAACCTGGGCACCGCGGCACTGGAGAACCCGGAATGGACCTCCCGGGTGATCGAGCGCTTTGGCGATAAGATTGCCGTCGGCCTCGATGTCCGCGGCACCACGCTCGCCGGCCGCGGCTGGACCAAGGAAGGCGGGGACCTCTGGGAGGTGCTCGGCCGCCTCGAAGACGCCGGCTGCGCCCGGTACGTCGTCACCGACGTGACCAAGGACGGCACCCTCCAGGGCCCCAACGTCCAACTCCTGCGCCAGATGGTCGAGAAGACGGGCAAGCCGGTGGTCGCCTCCGGCGGCATTTCCAGCCTTGAGGACCTGCAGGTCCTGCGGTCCCTGGTGCCGCTCGGCGTCGAGGGCGCCATCATCGGCAAGGCCCTCTACAACGGCAACTTCACGCTGCCCCAGGCCCTCGACGTCGCCGGTCGCCGCTAAGCGGTCAGCAGTCATGACGCACACCCGCGAGCCCGGCGACACCCACGACCCCCACAACGCAGTGCAGCCGGACGCCGGCGCGGCTCCGGTCCGGCATCTGCCCGGACATATCGCCGCTGCCCTCGCCGGCGCCGGCGGCGCCACGGACTCCGCCGGTCAACCCTGGGCGGGCCGCAGCCTGTCCGGGGAAGCCGCGAAAATCCACAATTTCGAAGACGACGACGGCGCTGCCGACGCCGGCTACCTGGCGGCCGTGGCCAACCTCGCCGCGGGCACCGGCGACGAGGCGGCCGTGGTGGCCGCGCTTGCCACCGCCCGGGTCTTCGTGCCCATCCTGGCCCAGCTCGCCGAGGAAGGGGAAGGCGCCGGCGGCCTTCACGCCGACAAGCAGGCCGATATGGCCCTCGTAACGCTCAAAGCGCCGGACGGGCGGACGGCCATGCCCGCCTTCACCTCGGCGGCGTCACTTGAGGCCTGGCATCCGGAGGCCAGACCGGTGGCGGTCTACGCGGCCCGGGCGGCCCTGTCCGCCGTCGCGGAAGGTGCCGAGCTGCTCGTACTGGATCCCGGTGCGGACCTGACGTTCGTGGTCCGCAGGCCGGCGGTCTGGGCACTGGCCCAACAGCAAACCTGGACGCCGTCGTATGCCGATCCGGAACTCGCGCGCGCCCTCGGGGACAGCGCGGTTGGCTTTCCGGCGGTCCGCCGTGTTGAAATTCATCCAGGGGGTGGAATTGCCTCGGCTACAGCCGATGGCAGGCGGCTCCCCGGCGGGGGATCCGGCCCGGAACTCCGCGTGGTCCTGTACCTTGAGGACGGACTCGACGCCGCCGGCGTGCAGTCCATCGTCGCCGGCCTCAACAACGACTGGGCCCGGAATGAAATCTTTGCCGAGCGGGTTGACTCGATCGAGGTCAAGCTGCAGCGCGCAGCACCATAGCTGACGGCCCAACGGGGGGACCTCCTGGTGCTGCCGTGGGCAGTAACAGAAGGATGTAGTGACGTGAATTTCGCGCTTTACCGGGAGCTGCTCGCCGTCCGGCCCATCAGGCGGCTCCTGCTGGTCGGGATGATTGCCCGCATACCGCACTCGGCGGCCGGCGTCCTGTTGACCCTGCACATCGTCCTGACCCTCGGCCAAGGCTACGCGGCCGCCGGCGCCGCGGCCGCCGTCATGACGATCGGAATCGCCGTCGGGGCGCCCTGGCGCGGACGCCGGGTCGACACCGTGGGACTGCGCAAGGCGCTCATCCCGTCCGTCATATCCGAGACCGTGATCTGGTCCATCGTGCCGCACGTCTCCTACGAGGTCCTGCTGCCGCTGGTATTCGTCGGCGGCCTGCTCACGCTGCCCATCTTCAGCGTGGTGCGGCAGTCCCTGGGCGTACTGGCCACCGGCGAACAGCGCCGCACCGCCTTCGCCCTCGACGCCATCGCCACCGAGCTGGTCTTCATGATCGGACCCGCAGTCGGCGCCGTCGTCGCCACCAGCGGGCAGTCGGTCCTGGGCCTGACAATAGTCGGCGTGGCCACGTCCGTCTCTGGACTGTTCCTCATGTGGTTCAACCCGCCCACCCGGAGCGCGGCCCCCGACGCCGGGCTCGAGGCGGAAGAACTCGAGTGCGCGGAGGCCGCCGTCGTCGCCGCCGCGCCGGCCCACCTCCAGGAGGCCGCGGCCGAACTGGCGCCTTTGGCGGCCGCAGCCGAGGAACGGCGGCAGCGGCGCTCCGGCCTGCGCCACCGGGTCATCCACAACTTCAGTTGGTTCACCCCCGCCGTGGGAGCCGTCTTCGCCGTCGCAGCCGGTGCCGGCATGGTCCTCAGCGGCACTGACGTGGGCATCGTCGCAGCCCTCCAGACCGGCGGCCACGAGGCCGAAATCGGGATCGTCTTCGTCTTCTGGTGCGCGGCCTCGGTGGTGGGCGGCATAGTTTACGGCGCCATGCACCGGCCCGTCTCGCCGATCCTCCTGCTGTTGGGAATGTCAGCGCTGACGGTCCCGATGGCGTTCGCGACTGATACCTGGACTCTCAGCCTGCTCTCGCTGCTTCCGGGGCTGCTGTGCGCGCCGGTGCTGTCCGCGGCCTCGGAAAAGGTCGCCGAACTGGTTGACGAGAGCCGTCGCGGCGAGGCGATGGGCTGGTACGGGTCCTCGCTCACCGGCGGCGTGGCCCTGGGCGCGCCGCTCGCCGGGCTGTTCATCGACGTCATCGGCCCGTCGGCCGGCTTCGTCGCCGTGGGGCTGGCCGGCGTGGCCCTCTGCCTCGTAGGACTCGTCCTGCAGCAGATGCGCCGCCGCCGCCTGGCCCACGCCTAGACGCCGCGCTGTCCCTATCAGAGGCCCGCGTGGCCCCCGGGCCCGGGGGCCACGCGGGGTCCCGATGGATCGAAGCAGAGTTAACGACGCCGGCGGGCGGACCCGGATGGTCCGCCCGCCGGCGTGTCATGGCTGACGAAAGTGCTGAGGCGGCCGTGGCTAGTTGTCTGTGACTAGTTGACTGGGCCGGTGTACTTCTCGCCCGGGCCCTTGCCCGGAGCGTCCGGGATGATCGATTCCTCGCGGAAGGCCAGCTGCAGCGAACGCAGTCCGTCGCGCAACGGCCCGGCGTGCTGTGAGCCGATTTCCGGTGCCGCGGACGTCACCAGGCCGGCGAGGGCGGTAATGAGTTTGCGGGCCTCGTCCAGGTCCTTGAGTTCCTGGGCATTTTCCTCGGCGGCGAGGCCCAGCTTCACTGCGGCGGCGCTCATCAGGTGCACGGCGGCCGTCGTGATGACCTCGATCGCGGGGACTTCCGAGATGTCGCGAATCTGCTGCGAGACGTCGGCCTGTGCGGCTGCGGGCTCGAAGACATGGGAATTACTGTCTGAAGTGCTCATGCTGGTAAGCTTGTCACAGACCGACTGAATGTCGTTATTCTGCAGTGCTTCTTACGTGTGGTGCTTGTTACTGACTGGTGCTTCTTGGCGTAAGTGGTGACCGGCGACGCACACGTGCGTTGGGCGGGTATCTATCTGTAGAATTGGCTTTTAGTTTGCAAGCGGAGTTCTCTCCCACCCGCGTCAGCCGCGAAACTTCCTTCGGGAAGCCCCTCCCTCACGGGAGTCAAGGTTGCCGGGTACCTGGTCGGGCACAACCTCGGACTCCGGTCCGGCGAAAGTGCATGCCGCCTCATTGAGGGCTGCAGTTCCGATCTCGAGGCCTTCGATTGCTCCGGCAATTGGGGGCCTTCTCTTTTTGCCGGTGGAATACCCCTCACGAACACAGGAGCTTTAACATTAGCGAGCCAAGAATCAATGAGCGTATCCGCGTCCCTGAGGTGCGGCTGGTCGGCCCTGCAGGCGAACAGGTAGGAATTGTCCGTATTGAGGATGCCCTGCGTTTGGCTGCCGAGTCCGATCTTGATCTCGTTGAAGTTGCACCGCAGGCCAAGCCTCCGGTGTGCAAGCTGATGGACTTCGGCAAGTACAAGTACGAGGCCGCCGTCAAGGCGCGCGAGGCCCGGAAGAACCAGACCAACACGGTCCTGAAGGAAATCCGCTTCCGCCTGAAGATTGACACCCACGACTACGAGACGAAGCGCGGCCACGCGCTCCGCTTCCTCGGCGCTGGCGACAAGGTCAAGGCCATGATCCAGTTCCGCGGCCGTGAGCAGCAGCGTCCCGAGATGGGCATCCGCCTGCTCCAGCGTTTCGCGGACGACGTCGCCGAAGTTGGCGTTGTGGAGTCCAGCCCCCGGATCGATGGCCGCAACATGGTCATGGTGGTGGGCCCGCTGAAGAACAAGGCTGAAGCCAAGGCAGAGGCCCGCCGCGCAACGCAGCGTGCGGAAGCCAAGGCTGAGAACGAAGCCAAGGCATCAGGCCGCGTCGACGTCTCCGGCGGCAACGCTCCGCTGACGCAGACGCTGTCCGACCTCCTGCCGGAAGGCTACGTCGTAGCGACGGAGGCTCCTGCAACGGAGGCTCCCGCGGTCGAAGAAGCCAAGGTCGCAGAGGCCACGGCCGAAACGGCGGCAGCCACGCAGGCCCCGGTCGAGGAGACCAAGGCCGAGGAAGCTCCGGCCCAGGAAGCCCCGAAGGAAGCTGCTCCCAAGGCAGCCGAGAAGCCGGCAGCAGCCAAGGCTCCCGAGGCTCCGAAGGCGGCCGAGAAGCCGGCAGCAGCCAAGGCTCCCGAGGCTCCGAAGGCGGCCGAGAAGCCCGCAGCAGCCAAGGCTCCCGTGGCTCCTAAGGCCGCTCCGGCCCCGGCCCCCGTGGCTAAGGCTCCGGAGGAGAAGACTGCGGAATCCGCTCCGGCCGCTCCGGCAGCAGCACCGAAGCCGGTCGCTGCTCCGAAGCCGGTTCCGAGGCCTGCAGCTCCGAAGCCCGCCGCACGGCCGGCCGCCCCCCGGGCTGCCGCCAAGCCCGGCAGCAAGAAGACCAACTAGTTCACGGCTGCCGGACAGCAATGTCCGGCAGCAAGCAACCAGCATGCCGCCCGCAGGGGCGGCTGCACGAAAGAGCTGCAGACTTTTCTGCGGATACGTAAGGAGATCGGTTCCCATGCCGAAGATGAAGACCCACAGCGGTGCTAAGAAGCGCTTCAAGCTGACCGGTAGCGGCAAGCTGCGCCGTCAGCAGGCCAACCGCCGTCACTACCTCGAGCACAAGTCCTCACGGCTGACCCGTCGCCTTGCCGGCGACAAGATCGTCTTCAAGGGCGACGCCAAGGTCATCCGGAAGATGCTCGGCATCTAAGTTCCAAGTTCTCTGATTGCCGGCCACCTGGCGGCAATCAACTACCAAAAAGGCTTCTCAGGCCAGCCGGACTTTTCCGGCAGTAGACGCTTGGGATCAGAATTCTGAAGGAGTACGCACGTGGCACGTGTGAAGAGGGCTGTAAACGCCCACAAGAAGCGCCGGGTTATCCTCGAACGCGCAAAGGGCTACCGCGGACAGCGCTCACGCCTGTACCGCAAGGCCAAAGAGCAGCTGCTGCACTCGTTTGTCTACAGCTACGGCGACCGCAAGAAGAAGAAGGGCGACTTCCGCCGTCTTTGGATCCAGCGCATCAACGCTGCATCCCGCGCCAACGGCCTGACCTACAACCGCCTGATCCAGGGCCTGAAGGCCGCTGAGGTTGAGGTTGACCGCCGCATGCTGGCCGAGCTCGCCGTTTCCGACGCCAACGCCTTCGCCGCGCTGGTCAAGGTTGCCAAGGACGCGCTGCCCGCCGACACGTCAGCTCCGGCTGTCCAGGCTGAGGCCGCTCCGGCTCCGAAGGCCGCCAAGAAGGCTCCCGCGAAGAAGCCTGCTGCCAAGAAGGCCGCCGACGAGGCTGCAAAGTAGTTCCCCGCAGCAGTTGAAAAACTGCAGCGTTCAAGAACCGGCTGCGAGAGCAACTAAGGTTCTTATATGAACGAAACCGGGCGCCCGCAAGACCTTCCACTTTCCAACCCCCGAGCTGATCGGGTGAGGAAGGTGGCACAACTTGCCGGGCGCCCGGCCCGTTTAAAGCGACGCGAGTTCCTGGCGGAGGGGCCGCAGGCGGTCCGGGAAGCCCTCGTTCTACACCAAAAGAGGCTCGCCGCGGGGGAACCCGGCATCGTCTATGAGGTCTACGCGAGCGAGTCCTGCCTGGACCGGCACCGGGATCTGGAGACACTCGCGGAGGGCACCACCGCCTACCTCGCCACCGACGAAGTGCTTGCCGCGATGGCGGACACTGTTACCCCGCAGGGCGTTCTCGCGGTCTGCGGTTTCCTGGACGTTGGCCTCGATCAGGTGTTGGACGCCGGGCCGCGGCTGATCGCCGTCCTTTGCCAGGTCCGCGACCCCGGCAACGCCGGAACCGTCCTGCGCGCCGCCGACGCTGCCGGCGCGGACGCGGTGGTCCTGACCGGATCCAGCGTGGACATCTACAACCCCAAAGCGGTCCGTTCGACGGCGGGCTCCCTCTTCCACCTGCCGATCGTCCTCGGCGCCGATGCGGCCGACATCGTGGCCCGCTGCAAGGAACGGGGGATCGGCGTCCTAGCCGCCGACGGCTACGGCCAACTGAACCTGGACCGTCTCCAGGACGAGAATGCGGCCCGCCGGCTGGGCGCTTCCGCCGCGGAATCGGTCTACGCGCTCGAACAGCCCACCGCCTGGCTTTTTGGCAACGAGGCCCAGGGCCTGTCCGAGGACGAAATTGCGCTGGCCGACCACCGGGTGGCCGTGCCGGTCTACGGGCAAGCGGAGAGCCTCAATCTCGGCACCGCGGCCACGGTCTGCCTTTACGCCAGCGCCCGGTCCCAGCAGGTGCCCTAAAGACCCGGCTGCCTGAAAAGGCATCCCGGCGTGCACAGGCAGACAAAAAAGGCGGGGCCCGCCAAAGGTGGGCTCCGCCGTCGTACTGTTCCGTCGAACTGTTCCTAGGGCCTCACTCGAAGCGTGAGGTCAGCCGTACAGAATTATGATGTGGTCTTGTTGCGTCCTGTAATGGCGCCGTAGGCGAGGGCAACCACCAAGCCGCCGACGATGGCCAGGAGCCAGGAACCGAGATTCCAGAATTCCATCTTGCCGCCGCCAAACAGAAGGTCGCCGATCCAGCCACCGACAATGGCTCCGACGACGCCGAGCACGAGGCTGGTAACCCAGCCGCCGCCGACCCTGCCGGGCATGACTGCCTTGACGATTGCACCTACTATGAGTCCGAGAATGATCCAGCCAAGAAAGCCCATGTCTCCTCCTACATATTCGTCGGTATCCAAATTGTGAATCCCGAATATGGCTTCAAGCTAACATAGGCCGGATTACTTGTCAGCAGGGGAGTGCCCAATCGTTACGTGGCGGTATCGGCCCTGCCGCGGTTCGGAGGCCGCCCGGAAACGGGTAGCGTATTCCTTGCGGGCGCCGGGTTCTTCCGGTGTCCGGTGACACCCCGGAAGAACCCCGTAAGGAGAAGCTCACGTGGCTGCAAGTGGCGGTACCAAGGCGATAATTGCGGCGCTGGCCGCCAACCTGACCATCGCCGTTTTGAAGTTCGTCGCCTATTTCCTGACGCTGTCGTCATCCATGCTGGCCGAAGCCATTCACTCGCTCGCGGACTCCGGCAACCAGTTGCTACTGCTCGTCGGCGGCAAGCGCGCGGAGCGGGAGGCCAGCCAGGAACACCCCTTTGGCTACGGCCGTGAGCGCTACATCTACGCCTTCATCGTCTCGATTGTGCTGTTCAGCGTCGGCGGTCTCTTTGCGCTCTACGAGGCGTGGGGAAAGATCCAGCACCCGCACGGCATCGAAGGGGACTTCTGGTGGGTGCCGCTGGCTGTGCTGGTGGGCGCGATCATTGCAGAATCCTTCTCGTTCCGGACGGCGATCGCCGAATCCAACCCCCTCCGCGGGAAGCAGAGCTGGGTCAAGTTCATCCGCAACGCCAAACAGCCGGAACTCCCCGTGATCCTGCTCGAAGATTTCGGCGCCCTCGTGGGCCTCGTCTTCGCGCTCTTCGGCGTGAGCCTGACACTCATCACCGGGAACGGCATCTGGGACGCCCTGGGCACCGCCATGATCGGCCTCCTGCTCGTGGGGATCGCCGTCGTGCTGGCCATGGAAACAAAGTCCCTGCTCCTGGGCGAGTCGGCCACCCGCGACGACGTCGCCAAGATCCGCAGCGCGATCGAAGCCGGCGGCACCGGCATCATTCACCTCAAGACCATGCACCTGGGCCCCGAAGAGCTGCTGGTGGCAGCCAAGATCAGCATCGGCCGCACGGACTCGGGCCAGGACATCGCGAAGGCGATTGACGCCGCAGAGGCCCGGATCCGCGAGGCCGTCCCGATCGCCCGGGTCATCTACCTGGAGCCGGATGTGCAGCGGATCAGTGCGTCCTAACCGGCGGCCGCCGTCGACGGCAGCGCCGTAGAAGGCAGCGCACTGAGACGTCAGCAAACAAGAACGGCAGCCCGGTCCAGTGCATCGCTGGATCGGGCTGCCGTTCTTTGTGGACGGCGGGGCCGCGGCTACGAGGCCAGCGGCCGCCGGCGTTCCACGGCGCCGCTGATGGCGGCCACCCCGAGGCCCAGGATGGCCAAGACGGCACCCACGAGAGCGGGGGCGACGTAACCCCAGCCCCAGGCGATCACGAGTCCGCCAAGGAAGGCGCCCAAGGCGTTGGCGACGTTGAGCGCCGCATGGTTGAGCGAGGAGGCCAGCGACGGGGCATCAGGCGATGCATCCAGAAGCCTGGTCTGCAAGGCCGGAACCAGCATGGACCCGGCGGCACCGACCACGAACACCATGATCAGCGCCGACCACGCCCAATGGGCCGCAACACCATAGACCACGAGCGCCACGGCCGTCGCCGGCAGCACCCAGTAGATCGTCCCCATGACGGACTTATCGGCGATCCGGCCGCCAACGATGTTGCCTGCCACCATGCCCACTCCGTACAGCGCCACGACGAGCGGCAGCCACGGCGCCGGGACCCCGGCCACGGATGT
The DNA here is from genome assembly GCF_900104405.1 of Arthrobacter sp. ok909. NCBI lineage: Bacteria > Bacillati > Actinomycetota > Actinomycetes > Micrococcales > Micrococcaceae > Arthrobacter > Arthrobacter sp. ok909. The sequence continues at coordinate 203,518 of NZ_FNJS01000003.1, forward strand.
CATGGTGTGCGAAATGTAGGTGTAGGTCGCGAAGAAGCCGCCGAAGCCGACGATGCCGACCAGGATGGCGAGCCACACCTGGAGCCGCTTGAGTGCCCCGAGCTCGCGGCGGAAGCTGGCATCGGCGTGCGGCTTCTGGAACGGAACGAACTTCCACAGCATGGCGAGCGTGATGATGCCGATCAGGCCGACCAGCAGGAACAGCAGCCTCCACCCGTAGCTCTGGCCCAGCCAGGTAGCGAAGGGAACTCCGATGACGTTGGATACCGTCAGCCCGGCCATGACCATCGAAATGGCCCAGCCCCGCTTGGTCGGCGCCACGAGGGACGCGGCAATCACGGCCGCGACGCCGAAGAAGGCGCCGTGCGGCAGCCCCGCCGCGAACCGCGACACCAGCATGGAGCCGTAGTCAGGGGCGAGGAGGGAACTGAGGTTGGCGATGCTGAAGAAGAGCATGAGCCCCAGGGCCAGATGCTTCCGCGGGAGTTTGGCTCCGACGGCGGCCAGCACGGGCGCACCGACGACGACGCCGAGGGCGTAGGCGGAGATGAGGTGGCCGGCCTCGGGCGTGCTGATGTTCAGTCCCTGCTCAATCTCCTTGAGCAGGCCCATCATGGTGAATTCTGTGGTTCCGATGCCGAATCCGCCCATGGCCAGGGCAATGATGGCGAGGGCAATGTGACGGGTGCCGGTCTTGGACGACGCCGGAGCTTGTGTGGTGGTTGTCATTCGTCTTTTCGGGTGATTTCCGGGAGGTGCCGGGAAGAGTCGGCCAGATAAATATGCTTTATTGAACTGGGAGCGCGCGCCGAATATTTCGCAGGCTGCCCGGCAACGCCTTCACCATTGTCCCTCACCCCTTCCCCGCGGCGACGCCCCCACGACTCTGGCCGTCGACGTCGATCCCTGGCGCCCGCCTTAGACTGGGGGACGTGACTGGACTCATCAACGTCGTCGGCGGCGCAGTAGTGGACTCCCTGGCGGAACCAGGGAAACTCCTTGTGGCGCGGCGCACGGCTCCACCGCAGTTTGCCGGTATGTGGGAGTTCCCGGGCGGAAAAGTGGAGCCGGGCGAAGCAGCCGAAGACGCCCTGCACCGCGAGCTCCGGGAGGAACTCGGCGTGCAGGTCCGGCTCGGATCCGAGCTGCCCGCGGCGACCGCGACGGGCTGGCCGCTCAACGAGAAGGCAGCGATGCGGGTTTGGTTCGCCGAACTCGAGGACGGGGAGCCCCGGCCGTTGGAAGACCACGACGAACTGCGCTGGCTTGACCTCCGCAATTCCGACGACGTCCTGGGCCTGCCGTGGATCCCGGCCGACTTCCCGATCGTCGAAGCACTCCTGGCCGCCGTCCATGCCGCCCGGCCGCGCGGCGGGGGAGCCGAACTGATCCGCTGACCCGGACACGCCGACCGGCATACGCCGGCCCGCCTCTCGCCAAACGGTCAGGCATGTGCCTACTCTGAACGCAATCGAGAGGAGCAGCCCGTGCAGGTCGGTGTCGGACGAGAACAGCGCGCCGGAGAACGCCGGGTTGCGGCCACGCCGGAAACGGTGCAGCAACTGACGGCCCTCGGACTCACGCTCGTGGTGGAGAGCGGCGCAGGAACCGAGGCAGGGTTCGCGGACGCAGCGTTCAAAGAGGCCGGCGCCACGGTGATCTCGGAGCTCCCGCTCGCGGCCTTGGACGTCCTGCTGCATGTTCGTCCGCTCGCGCCGGACACTGCGGCCCGGCTACGGCCCGGTGCCATCACTGTCGGCCTGGCGTCGCCAGCCTCCGAGTTGCCCACCGTCCGGGCACTGGCCGCCGCCGGGATCACCTCCTTCGCCCTGGAGCTGCTTCCGAGGATCTCCCGTGCCCAATCGATGGACGCACTCACTTCGCAGTCCCTTGTCACCGGGTACCGCGCCGTGCTGGAGGCCGCCGTGCGGTATCCGCGGTTCTTCCCGCTCTACATGACGGCCGCCGGAACCATCCCCCCGGCGAGGGTTCTGGTCCTGGGAGCCGGTGTCGCCGGCCTGCAGGCCATCGGCACCGCGAAGCGGCTGGGCGCCCGCGTTTCGGCCAACGACATCCGCGCCGCCTCCGCCGACGAGGTCGCCTCGATGGGCGGCACGTTCATCAATCTGGACCTCGACGCGGCGGCGGAAGGAACCGGCGGCTACGCCCGCGCCCTCGGCGAGGACCGGGCGCAACGCCAGCGCAGCCTGCTGGCCCCGCACGTCGCGGCCACGGACATCCTGATCACGACGGCGGCCATCCCGGGCCGGGCCGCTCCGGTGCTGGTAACCACCGACATGGTGGCCGGCATGCGGGCAGGCTCTGTCGTCGTTGACCTCGCCGCGGAGTCCGGCGGCAATGTGGAAGGCGTGATCGCCGGCCAGGACATCCAGGTGCCGGTTGAGGGCGGATCAGTCACGCTCGTGGGCCTTCAGGACGCCGCGTCCGCCATGCCGTCGGACGCGTCCCGGCTCTTTGCCCGGAACGTCAGCAACTTCCTCGCCCTCATGACCGACGGCGGCACCGTTGCCCCGGACTTCGACGACGACGTGGTCGCCGGAACATGCCTGACCCACGGCGGCACCGTACGGCATGCCGCCACCGCCGCAGCCCTGGGAGAGGACGCCTGATGGGCCCCGTTGCGCTGCTGACAGTCGTGGTGCTTGCCGTCTTCGTCGGCTTCGAAGTCGTGTCCAAGGTGACCAGCAAGCTGCATACACCGCTCATGTCCGGCGCCAATGCGATCCACGGGATCATCCTCGTCGGCGCCATCATCGTGGCCGGGCAGGCCGGCGACCCCTGGGTGCTCGGCATCGCGCTCCTGGCAGTGGTCCTGGCGACCGTAAACCTGGTGGGTGGCTTTGTGGTCACGGACCGGATGCTGGAGATGTTCAGCGTGCACAAGCCCCTGCGCAAATCGGCGCAGAAGCCCTCAGGAACCGGTACCACCAAGGCCGGCGGAACGGCGGCCGAAGAACACACCGGCGACGGCACCTCCGGCGGCGTCGCAGGGGAGGCGAGATGAGCCTCCTGACCCCGGAATGGACAGCCTTGCTGTATCTGGTGGCGGCCGTCTGCTTCATCCTGGCGCTAAAGGGCCTGAGCTCGCCAAAAACCGCCCGCCGCGGCAACGCCATCGGTGCGGCCGGGGCGCTCGTCGCCGTCGTCACGGTGTTCTTCTCTGCCCGGCTGGAGAATATGCCGCTCATCCTGGCCGCCATCGCCGTCGGCTCCGCGATAGCCGTGCCCGTCGCCCGGCGGGTGCAGATGACGCAGATGCCCCAACTGGTGGCACTGTTCAACGGCGTCGGCGGCGGCGCCGCAGCGCTGGTCGCCGCACTCGAACTGAGCCACAGCGAGGATCCGTGGGTGCGCCTGGCGGTCGTCTTCACCATGCTCGTGGGCGCGGTGTCCTTCGCGGGCTCCGCGGTCACCGTCGGCAAGCTTCAGGAACTCATCAGCACCCGTCCGCTGCTGTTTCCCGGGATGCCCTGGGTGATGGGGGCCGTCATGCTCGGGGCGGTCGTCTCCGGGGCGCTGGTCGTCCTGAGCGGCTCCGTCGGCTGGTCGCTGGCGCTGCTGGGCCTGGGGCTCGCGGCAGGTCTGCTGCTCGTGTTGCCGGTGGGCGGGGCGGATGTGCCGATCGTGATCTCGCTGCTGAATGCCTTCACCGGTCTGGCGGTGGCCGCGTCAGGCGTCGTCCTGGGCAACGTCCTGCTCCTCGTCGCCGGAACCCTGGTCGGCGCGAGCGGCACCATCCTGACCAAGGTCATGGCCTCTGCCATGGGGCGCGGAGTCGCCGGAATCATGTTCGGCGCCTTCAAGGGCGGCTCGACGGCGGGTTCCACCGCCGTGAGTGACCGGCCCGTACGCTCGTCCTCCCCGGAAGACGTCGCCGTCCAGCTCGGCTATGCCCAGCGCGTGGTGATCGTTCCCGGGTACGGGCTCGCCGTGGCACAGGGCCAGCACACCGTGGCGGAGCTCGCCACAGCCCTGGCCGACCGCGGCATCGATGTGGTGTTCGCCATCCACCCCGTGGCGGGACGCATGCCGGGCCACATGAACGTGCTCCTGGCCGAGGCTGATGTGCCGTACGAGTCGCTAAGGGAGCTGGCGGAAATAAATCCCGAGTTCGCCAACACGGACATCGTGCTGGTGGTCGGCGCCAACGACGTCGTCAACCCGGCGGCCAAGTCTTCACCTGGTTCGCCGATCTACGGGATGCCGATCCTGGACGTGGTGCAGGCCCAGCAGGTGGTGTTCCTGAAGCGGTCGATGCGTCCGGGGTTCGCGGGCATCGAAAACGACCTCCTGCACGACCCCAAAACCACGCTCCTTTTCGGGGATGCCAAGGATTCGCTGTCAAAGGTGCTCGGCGCGGTCAAGGCGCTCTGAGGTCAGGGAGCCGGCGCGCTTCAGAACAACGTCGGCTGCGCTGCCGGGTGGCCGGCATATGCCGTGCCGGGGTGCCGGTTAGTGGCGTACCGGGATGCGTCCGGGATGCTTCCAGCCGGGTACTGGGCTTCCTCCTCCCGGGCATCATCGCTGAGGTCCGCGTTGCCGCTGAGGTCCCTGTGGCTGAAGCCCTGCGAACCGGAAAAGCCGTGCAGGTCCTTGAAATAGCGGATGCGACCGGCCAGCCACGCCCGGTATTCCTTTGAGGCATAGGACCCGCTGCCGTACAACCGGCGGTACTTGCCCGCCAGGTGCGGATGTTCGCGGGCAATCCACTGCATGAACCACTCACGCGTCCCCGGCTTCAGGTACAGCGCGCCAGCCGTGACCCCCGTGGCGCCTGCCGCTGCCAGGGCCCCGAAGAGGGAGTTGAGGGCGTCGTCGCTGTCGGAAAGCCACGGCAGGATCGGCATGGCCATGACGCCGCAGGGCAGGCCTGCTTCCCTGAGCCGGGAAATGAGCTTCAGCCGTGCCCGCGGACCCGGTGTACCCGGCTCCACGGCCTCGGACAGGTGCTCGTTGGTCATGGCCAGCGAGATGCCCACCCCGACCGGCACCTGGGCCGCGGCATGCTTCAGCAGCGGGATGTCCCGGGCCAGGAGCGTGCCTTTAGTGAGGATGGACAGGGGCGTGCCGGAATCGGCGAGGGCGCCAATGATGCCGGGCATGAGCTGGTAGCGGCCCTCGGCGCGCTGATAGGGGTCCGTGTTGGTGCCGAGGGCCACGTGCTCGTGCCGCCAGGAGGGCTTGGCCAGTTCCCTGCGCAGGACCTCGGCAGCATTGATCTTGACCACCACCTGGCTGTCAAAGTCCAGGCCGGCGTCGAAGTCCAGGTACGTGTGGCTCTTGCGGGCAAAGCAGTAGACGCAGGCATGGCTGCAGCCGCGGTACGGGTTGATGGTCCAGTCGAACGGCATCCGGGAACCGGCGACCACCTTGTTGAGCACCGATTTGGCGGTGACCTCATGGAAAGTGATCCCGGCAAACTCCGGGGTGGAGACGGACCGTACCAGTCCGGCCAGGGGCAGCAGGGCATCGGGGGACGGGGGAGTGGCGGACCCGATACTGGCAGATTCCGAAGAGGTGGACGGGTCTCCCGTCGACGCGTCGCTTCCGGAGCTGCCGCGCTTCAGTGATTGTGCATCCCATCTCATGCCACCATTCGAATATATGTTCGACTTAAAGTCAAGGATGACGTCGAACCATGCGGATGAGATTCGGCAGCGCTTCGAATCTCGAGCAGGGCCTGCCCGGCGAAGGCCATCGCGGCGTTGGATGTCCACGGCGCCGCTGGGGACCATGAATGGCACCAGCAGAAACTGACACGATTGGCAAGGAGATTCGGCGTTGCCACCTATCGCGGTTTGTTCTATAACTTATAGAACTAAGCTCGGGGGTGGAAGTGATGATCCTGAATGTCGACCTGGCCAGCGAGGTGCCGATCTACCAGCAGCTTCGGGACCGGATCGTGGAGGCGATCGCCGGGGGCGTGCTGACCGTGGGCAGCTCGTTGCCGGCCACCAGGACGCTCGCTGCGGACTTCGGGATCAACTTTCACACCGTGAACAAGGCGTACGACCTCCTGCGCCAGCAGGGCGTGATTCGGCTCAACCGCAAGTCCGGTGCGGTGGTGACCTCCACGGCCGCGGACCCGCCGTTCTCCGCCGAGTGGACTGCGAGGGCACGGACTCTCCTGGCGGAGGCCGTGGCCAGAGGACTGCCGCCCGACGAGGTTCTCGAGATCTGTCGCTCCGTACTCGATTCCTTCGGCGCCACACAGCCCGAGGACAAGCCATGACCGTTTCCATCGCCCTGAGCTCCGTGTTGTCAGCACTGGTGCTCACGCTTGCCCTCGTGCTGCCCTCGATCACCAGTCCGACTGTCCCCTTCGGAGTCCGGGTGCCAGCCCGGCGTGCCGGCGACCCGACGGTGGTCAGGCAGACCCGTATCTACCGATGGCGGGTACTCGTCGGTGGGGTCGTCGCCGCCGTGGTCGGCGGCGCCATCTACGGCGTGACCAGTGAAACGGTGCTGCTGCCGCTGTCGGTAGTGCTGCTCCTCGGCGTTTTTTACGGCTGCTTCTTCCTGGCCAACCATGAGATCCGGGCCGCCAAGGCCGCCGGAGGCTGGTATGAGGGCCTGCATCAAGGCATTGCGGTGGACACCGGACTGCGGACAGATCCGCCGCGGTTTCCCTGGCTCTGGCTGGCCCCTGCAGTGATCGTCACGGTCACCACGGTGGTGATCGGCGTGGTCAGCTACCCGTCGATGCCCGAGATGCTCGCGGTCCACTACGGCGCGAACGGCGCGCCCAACCGGGTGGCCGCCAAATCGGTCGGCACCGCCTTCTCTCTGGTGTTCGTGCAGATCGGCGTGACCGCGCTGCTGGCGGGTATCGCGGCGGCCATCTTCCACAGCCGGCCCGACCTCGACCCGGCGCACCCGGTAGGCTCCGCGCGCTGGTATCGCCAGTACATGTCCCTGGGCGCCAAGGCGCTGCTCGGTCTGGCCGCGATGATCGACGTGGGGATGCTGGGATCATCGCTGCTGATGTGGACCGGGACGGTCACGCGGTGGGCGCCGCTGGTGGTCGTGCTCCCGATCCTGGCCGCCGTCGTGGTTGCCATCATGGTCCTGGCGGGGAACAACCGCGAGCGGGATGAGGGCGAGAAGGACACCGGGCTGACCCACCGCGACGACGACAAGTACTGGCGCGGTGGCCTGTTCTATGCCAACCGCGACGACCACGCGCTGATGGTTCCGCGCCGGTTCGGTCTGGGATGGACGCTCAACTTCGGCAATCCCAAGTCCGCGATATTTCTGGCCGGCGTGGTCGTACTGATCGGGCTGCTGATCACCCTCCGTCTTGGCGGCTGACTCCAGGCGCTTCTCCTGGACGCCTCCTACGCAGCTGCGGGATTGAGACCTACGAAGCCAGCCGCTCGCGTGCGTCGTGATCGGAGATGGTCGGCTCAGCGCCGCGTTTGGGCTGGTTAACCTCGGCCCACACCGCATCGAGGGAGAGGCCGAGGACCTCGGCGATCGCAGCGATAGTGGGGAAGGCGGGGGTCGCTACACGGCCCGTCTCGATCTTCCGGAGGGTCTCCGGCGAGACACGTGCATCGAGCGCGACGTCGAGCATCGAGCGCTCTCCCCTGGCGCGACGCAACAGGGCGCCGAGGCGCTGTCCGCGCTCGACCTCTTCGAATGTAAGCGGCAACCTGACCATGGCTCCGATTATAGCGGGATAATATGGCCGGTATAGTTATTGGATGCGTGAGAAAGGCGCCGCATGATCGAGATCCTGAACCCCGCCGAACTGGCCCGAGCAAAAGAGACGGGCGCCCTCGTCGCCGACATCCTGCAGACGCTGAAGAGCCGCAGCACGGTCGGTACGAACCTCCTGGACCTCGACCGGTGGGCCCGGACCATGATCGTCGATGCTGGAGCGCAGTCCTGTTACGTCGACTACGAGCCGTCCTTCGGGCGCGGGCCGTTCGGACACTACATCTGCACGGCCGTCAACGACGCCGTGCTCCACGGGCTCCCGCACGACTACGCGCTCGCCGACGGCGACCTGCTGACACTCGACCTCGCCGTCTCGAAACGAGGAGTTGCTGCGGACTCTGCGATCAGCTTCATCGTGGGCGACTCAAGGCCCCCGGCGAGCGTCGCAATGATCAGCACGACCGAGCGCGCATTGAACGCAGGAATAGCCGCTGCCCGACCCGGGGCTCGCATCGGCGACATCTCCCATGCCATCGGCTCGGTCCTCAGCGAGGCGGGATACCCGATCAACACCGAGTTTGGCGGTCATGGCATCGGATCGACGATGCACCAGGACCCGCACGTTCCAAACACCGGACGGCCAGGCCGCGGATACAAACTGCGCCCCGGGCTGCTGCTCGCACTCGAGCCGTGGGTCATGGCCGACACCGCTGAACTCATCACCGACGCCGACGGGTGGACGCTCCGAAGTGCGACAGGCTGCCGGACGGCACACAGTGAGCACACGATCGCCATCACCAGCGACGGAGCTGAAATCCTCACCTTGCCGACGCAGGCGCACCCGTGAGATCGGAGCCACACCTGCCTCGTGTGCTGCATCTGATGCAGGATGCGGTGTACGGAGACCGTCCAACAGGCCGAACCCGGATGACGCGACGAAGAAACGTTTAGGCTGCCGGCTGGATCATGTCCTGTTCCCCCGGATCCCGGGGTGCTTCACTGAAAGGTACGACGACGGCCATGCCGCCTTTCGCCGCGACAAGCGCCGCCGCGCGCAGTGTTGGAGCGAACTGCCGGAGTGTACTGCCGGAGCGAATCGTTAGGCCGCATCGTGGTGCCGCGTTGTTAGGCTGGGGCGATGATTCTCCTGACCGGATTCGAGCCCTTCGGCGGCGAAACAACCAACCCGTCCTGGGCCGCGGCCCGTTCAGCGGCGCGGTTGCTCCGGTCCGAAGGACTCGACGTCCAGGCCGTGGAACTTCCCTGCGTCTTCGGGGCCTCGGTGACGGTGCTGGAGGAGGCCCTGGAGCGTTTCCGGCCGGAACTGGTGCTGTGCGCCGGCCAGGCCGGCGGCAGGGCAAGCATCTCCCTGGAGCGCGTGGCCATCAACTGCGACGACGCCCGGATCCCGGACAACGCCGGCAACCGGCCCGTAGACGAACCCGTGGTCAGCGGCGGACCGGCAGCCTATTTCACATCCCTGCCGATCAAGGCGGCGCTCGCGGCGCTGACCGCAGAACAGATCCCGGCGGAAGTGTCGCAAAGCGCGGGGACCTATGTGTGCAACCACATCTTCTATGCGCTCATGCACGCACTGAGGCTGCGGCCGGGCACCAGGGGAGGATTCGTCCACGTCCCCTACGAGGACAGCCAGCTTCCGGCCGGGGGCACCACGCCGTCGCTGCCCGCGCACCAGATGGCGGCGGCGCTCGCCGTCGTCGTCCGCACTGCGCTCGCGACGACGGCGGATCTCAAGATCGCTGCCGGCACAACGCACTAGCGGGCCGAGCGCCAGGCAGGCCGGCGGGTCAAGCGTCGACTGGATGACTCAGTCGAGCAGTTCCCAGACGACGCCGACCGTGGCGGTGACGCTCGACTCACCGGCCTCAACAGTGAGTGCTTCCGCCGCCACCGCGCGCTGCATCTTCGCGAGCGGGACCGGCGGCTGGAACCCGGTGTGCTGGGTAAGGGAAAGAACCCTGCCCAGGCCTGTGCCGGAGAGGGCGGCGTAGTGCGCGGCGGTGGTGCGGGCATCCTGCCAGGCAGCTTCCCGCGCCCGGACCTCGATGCCTGCGGAATCCGCGAAGCCGAGCGTCAGGCCGTTCAGCCGGACGTCGTCCCCGCCGGCGGCAACGGCCGCGGCGATGACCTCCGAGGACGCGGACAGTGTCCGGATCCTGATGGTGAGCGTGCTTGAGGCCAGATAGCCCGTGACGGTCTGGCCGCGGCCCTCCTGCCAATTCACTTCGGCCCGGACGTTCAACCCGGAGGTGGACACGTCGGGGCCGGCCACGCCGTGCTGCCGGAGCGCCGAGGTGATGGCGGCCGAGCGTGTTCCGGCGTCGCCGTAGGCCTCGGCCACGGTATCCCGGCGGCATTCGACGCCGACCGACAAGGTCAGGAGGTCAGGCACCGCCTCCGCGCTGCCGGTTCCGGTAACCGAAATGCTTCTGGGGTTGTGTGTCATGTCAGGCCTCGTATCGCTCGGGGGCAGTCACGCCCGTGTTGCGGTTTGTTCGCGGACCGGTCCCCGGGCCGCCGGGCCGGGGGTAGCCGCCTGCTTCCAGCCCGGCGTGGCGCTCGAAAAAGTTCGCGCTGCCCGGGTTGCCCGTCCGCCAGAGGGACCAGCCCGCGGCGATGAAGTACAGGGGAAGGAAGGGCAGCCCCAGGCACCAGGCGTACTGGGTGCTGTGGCGCTCCTCGTGTCCCAGCAGTGCCGGATTGGCGCGGGCGGCTTCCGGTCCGGCACGGAAGAGGATCACGTTGCCCACAGTGAAGGCCGCGGCGAAGGGAAGCCGCCAGCGGTAGCGGTTCGCGATCAGCAGCCCGCGCGGCCCCCCGCCGACGGTCGTCCCGGCACAGACCGCCAGCACCAGGCCCAGGAGGGTGGTGCCGTTGAGCATGTTGGCGATCTGCCGCAGCCGTTGACCGGACGTCATGAGGCCATGGTAGCCGGGGGTGTGCCGGGGTGGCGCTCCAAAGGCCGCCGGAGGCGTCCGCACTGTCAGTCGAAACCCCACACACCGGATTGTCACGTTCGGGCGGGCGTTGCCGTGCGGTCGACAGCCGTCTACTAGACTGAAGGAAGTGCCCGCCGGAGGGATTTCGGCTGGCCTGCACAATGAATTCAGCACAATGAATCCAGCGCAGTGAACTGTGACAGCGAACAGTGATCAGGAACAGTGATCACGGACTGTGACAATGAACTGTGACAATAAGCCTTGCCGACAACCCGCGCGTTGCGTGCGTGCCGCCGGCATGATCCGACTCGTAGCTAAGAACAGTAGATGACTGAAACTTTGCCGGGCGCCGCCGTCCCGAATCCTCTGGATGAAGCCGCCATTACCGCTGCCGTAGACCAAGCCGTTGCCGCCATCGCCGCTGCCGCGACCCTCGATGAACTCAAGGCCGTGCGCCTCGCGCACACGGGTGAGAAGTCCGCGCTGAGCCTCGCCAACCGCGAGATCGGCGCGTTGCCCAAGGACCAGAAGGCCGCCGCCGGCAAACTCATGGGTGCCTCCCGCGGACGCGTCAACAAGGCGCTCGCGGACCGTACGGCCGAGCTTGAAGCCGAGAACGACGCACGGATCCTCGTCGAAGAGACCGTCGACGTCACGGCGGCGCCCCGCCGGCGCCGGGCCGGTGCACGTCACCCGCTTTCCACGCTGCAGGACCGCGTTGCGGACATCTTCGTCGGCATGGGCTGGGAGATCGCCGAGGGGCCCGAGGTCGAGTCCGAATGGTTCAACTTCGATGCCCTGAACTTCAAGCCGGACCACCCCGCCCGCGACATGCAGGACACGTTCTTCGTCGAGCCGCCCGAAGCGCACCTGCTCATGCGCACCCACACCTCACCGGTGCAGGTCCGCTCCATGTTGGAACGCGAACTGCCCATCTACGTGCTGTGCCCGGGCAAAGTGTTCCGCACGGATGAACTCGACGCGACGCACACCCCGGTGTTCCACCAGTTCGAGGGCCTGGCCATCGACAAGAAGCTGAGCATGGCCGACCTCCGCGGCACCCTGGAGCACTTCGCACGGCAGATGTTCGGCGGGGAAGCACAGATCCGGCTGCGTCCGAACTACTTCCCGTTCACCGAGCCGTCCGCCGAGCTGGACATCTGGCACCCGGGCGCCAAGGGCGGCCCCAGCTGGATCGAGTGGGGCGGCTGCGGCATGGTCAACCCCAACGTCCTGCGCGCCGCTGGCATCGATCCGGACGTTTATTCAGGTTTTGCCTTCGGTATGGGCATCGAGCGCACCCTCATGTTCCGCAATGAGGTTGGCGACATGCGCGACATGATTGAAGGCGACGTACGTTTCAGCGAGCACTTCGGGATGGAGATCTAACAGTGCGTATCCCACTTTCCTGGTTGCGCGAATTCGCGCAGGTACCGGCCGAAGCAACGGCCGAAGACGTCATGGCCGAGCTCGTCAAGGTCGGACTCGAAGAAGAAGCGGTCCACCGTCCCACGGACACGATCCGGGGTCCGATCGTGGTGGGCCAGGTGCTCAGCATCGTCAAGGAACCCCAGACCAACGGCAAGACCATCAACTGGTGCCAGGTCCGGGTTGTCCCCGAAGGCCAGCAGCAGACCCTGACCGGTGAGGGCATCGACCCCTCCGGTGTGCAGGGCATCATCTGCGGCGCCCACAACTTCGTCGAAGGCGACAAGGTGGTTGTCACCCTCCCCGGTGCCGTGCTGCCGGGCGACTTCCACATCTCCGCACGCAAGACCTACGGACACCTCTCCGCCGGCATGATCGCGTCCGTGCGGGAACTCGGCATCGGCGAGGACCACGACGGCATCCTGGTCCTGTCCCGGATCGGCCTCGACCCCGAACCGGGCACCGACGCCATGGAACTCCTGGGCCTCTATGACCAGGCCGCCGAAATCAACGTCACCCCGGACCGCAGCTACTGCTTCTCCATCCGCGGGGTGGCCCGTGAATACGCGCACGCCACCGGCACCGAGTTCACCGACCCGGTATCCAAGGTCCATGCCCCGCAGGTGCTGTCGGGCGGCTACGGCGTCAAGCTCAACGACGACGCCCCGATCTACGGCAAGCCCGGCTGCGACCGCTTCGTGGCCCGCACGGTCCGGGGCGTGGACGCTACCCGGCCCACTCCGCCGTGGATGACGTCCCGCCTCCGGCTCGCCGGCATCCGGTCCATCTCCCTGCCGGTGGATATCTCCAATTACGTCATGCTCGAGCTCGGACAGCCGAACCACTGCTATGACCTGGACAAGCTGTCCGGCGACATCGTGGTCCGGCGGGCCACGGCAGGGGAGAAGATCACCACCCTGGATGACAAGGAGCGCACACTCGACGCCGAGGACTTGCTGATCACGGACGCCTCCGGGCCCATCGGGATCGCCGGCGTCATGGGCGGTGCCCACACCGAGGTATCGGACTCCACCACCAGCGTCCTGGTCGAGGCCGCGCACTTCGACGAAGTCTCGATCGCACGCTCGCGTCGCCGCCACAAGCTCCCGTCCGAGGCGTCCAAGCGCTTCGAACGCGGCGTGGACTGGCAGGTTGCCGACGTCGCCGCCCAGCGAGTGGTGGACCTGCTGGTCGAACTCGCCGGCGGCACCGCCGACGAGGCGGGGACCGACGTCGGCACTGCACCGGACGTCGTCATCATCGAACTGCCGGCAGGCTACGCCGCCGCCCGGATCGGGATCGATTTCACCGAGGACCACATCGTGACCTCGCTCGAGGACCTCGGCGCCGTCGTCGAAACGAGCGCCGCAGGCCACACGGTGACCGCCCCGAGCTGGCGCAACGACCTCGAAACCAAAGACGACCTCACCGAGGAAATCGCCCGGCTGGTCGGCTACGACAAGATCCCGGCAACCCTGCCGGTGGCGCCGCCGGGCCGTGGCCTGACCCGTGTCCAGCAGCAGCGCCGCCGCCTGATCCAGGCCCTCGCCGACGCCGGACTCACCGAAGTGCTGGCCTACCCGTTCGTGTCCAAGGCCGCCAACGACACCTTCGGCGTTCCTGCCGAGGGTGCGGCGCGCGCGGCCCTCAAACTGGCGAACCCGATCAGCGAGGAGCACGGCTTCCTGCGGACCTCCATCCTGCCGGGCCTGATCGAGGTGGCCAAGCGCAACCACTCCCGCGGTTTCCGCGACCTCGCCCTCTTCGAGGCCGGGCTCGTGTTCCTGCCCGGAGAGCGGCTGGGCACCGCCTCGATTCCGCCGCTCGGCGCCAAACCGAGCGACGAGGTGCTGGATGCCCTGTACGACGGCGTCCCGGACCAGCCGCTGCACCTCGCCGCGGTTCTCACGGGGCACGACTCGCCCGCAGCCCCGGGCCACGCCCCGCGGGCGTGGGACTGGGCCGACGCCCTGGATATCGCCCGCGTCGCCGGCGACGTGCTCGGCGTTGACCTCGTGGTCACGCAGGGCCGGCACCAGGCCTTCCACCCCGGCCGGGCCGCGCAGATTGCCCTGCGCACCGGCGAGGTAGTTGGCTACGCCGGGGAGCTGCACCCGAAGCTGCTGGCAGCCTACGACATGCCGGCCCGCTCCGTGGCGCTGGAACTGAACGCCGACGCCCTCTTCGAGGCCGCCGCCGACGTGATCGTGGCCCGGCACATCTCGACGTACCCGGTGGCGACCCAGGATGTGGCCCTCGTGGTCCCGCAGGACGTCCCGGCCGGAGAGGTGCTTACGGCCCTGCGTGAAGGCGCCGGCGAACTGCTCGAGGACGTCGCACTGTTCGACGTCTACGCGGGCAAGGGCATCGAGGACGGCAAGAAGTCGCTTGCGTTCAGCCTGCGCTTCCGCGCCGACGATCGCACCCTGACGGCGGACGAGGCATCGGCGGCCCGTGAGGGTGCCGTCGCCGCTGCCCACGAACGCTTCGGGGCTGTGCAGCGCTAACTGCGGCGCTGAGCACTGAGCTGACGACGGCGCTACCGAGCTGAAGGGCGGGTCATGGCATCACACCTTGTTGTGCGTGCCTGCCCGCCCTTTCGCTTGCCCGGGAGCTCCGGCGATCCCTTGGACCCCGCATCAGCTGGGGCAACGGCGGCAGCTGCCTCGCTCCTGGAGAGCGACGCGCGTTCCCTTCTGGACGGACCGGAGCTGGACCGGGCACGGGCCATGACCCCGCGGACACGGGAGGACTTCCTCGCCGGACGGCTGGCGCAGCGGAGGTTCGCCGCCGGGCTGCTGGGTGTGCCGGCGTCGGCCCTCACAGCCTGGTACAGCTGTCCGCGCTGCGGCGCCGGAACGCAGATCTCCCACGGCCGCCCCGGCTACCTGATCGGGGGAGCAGCGGCGCCGTTGCTGCTCAGCCTTTCCCGTGCGGCCGGCTGGACGCTGCTGGCAGGAATCGTTGACCCGGAACCGGGCCTGCGCCTGGGGATCGACATTGAGGATCCGGCCAGGACCGACTTCGAAGGTTTCGACGCCGTAGTGCTGACCCCGGCGGAACGCGCCCACCTCGCGGGCCTGGCCGGCACCGAGCTCTTGCGCGCGCGGGCACGGCTGTGGGCGCGCAAGGAGGCCTGGCTCAAGATGACCGGCACGGGACTGCGGACGGCTCCGGACACCGTCGACGTGTTCGATGACGCCCCGGATGACGTGCTGGAGGGGGACGTCAACGGCCGTGCCGGGCTCCGGGACCTGCCGCCGGCAGAGGCCGGGCTGCCCGCCCACCTCGTGGCCGCCGTCGCCGTGGCGGTCTATCCCTAGGCGCTTCCGGTCTGTAGGCGGCCGGTGTGTCTACGGCCGGTCTTTCTGCGGCGCCGGCCGCCGTCAGGGCGTTGGCGGCGCCGGCTGCGGCAGCGGCGGGAGGGCATCTTCGTAGAGCCAAGGGTGCAGCAGTGCCTCGGCATCGAGGCCCGTCGCGTGGGCCGCCGTGAGGATGAAGTCGGCCGTCGTCACGGTGCCGTGGCGGAAACGGTCCGTCCAGTCATGCAGGAGGGCGAAGAATGCGAGGTCGCCGGAGCGCACCCGCAGTGCGTGGAGGGCCAAGGCTCCGCGCTTGTAGACGCGGTCGTCAAACATCAGCTCCGGGCCGGGGTCGCCCACCATCAGGTCCTGCGGGAGGGCGGAAAGCTTGCGCCAGGCAGCGCGGGCGCGGCCGGCCACCGACATCACGCCGGCTTCTTCGGACCAGAGCCATTCGGCATAGCAGGCAAAGCCCTCGTGCAGCCAGATGTCCTTCCACGTGGCCGTCGTGAGCGAGTTCCCGAACCACTGGTGGGCGAGCTCGTGGGCGACCATCCGCTGCGACTCCCAGTCCTGCCGCAAATGGTTGGGACCCAGGATGGACAGCGTCTGTGCCTCCAGCGGGATCTCCAGCACGTCCCCGGTCACCACCACGGTGTACTCCGGGAACGGATACGGCCCAAAGCAGTTGGTGAAGGTCCGCATCATGTCGGGCTGCCGGGCCAGGGCGGCCCGGGCGTCCGCCGCCTGCGACGCCGGAACGGCCACGTACTGGGGGACGTGTCCCGACGGCCGCTCGGCGTTGAGCGTCAGGAGCTCATAACGCCCGATCTGGACCGTTGCGAGGTAGGTGGCCATGGGTTCGGCCTGCTCGTACACCCAGGTCTCGCGGCTGGCCCTGCTGGTGCGGGACAGCAGCACGCCGTTGCACACCGCCCGGTAGTTCGCCTCGGTGGTCACCGTGATGCGATAGCTCGCCTTGTCCCGCGGGTGGTCATTGCACGGGAACCAGGACGCGGCGCCGTTGGGCTGGCCAGCCACCAGCACGCCATCGGAGAGCTCTTCCCAGCCCACTTCGCCCCAGAGGCCGCGGCGGGGCGCAGGGTATCCCTCGTAGCGGATGTCCAGGCTGAAGGCCTCATCGGCGAGCAGCGGCACTTCCGGGTATACGACGAGCTGCTCGGCCCGCTGGGTGAACCGGCGCACCTTGCGGCCGTCGAGCTGGATCTTGGTGGCCCGCAGCCCGGTCAAGTCCAGGACGATCGCCGACGTCGGGATTTGCGTCATGGCGTGCAGGACAGCACGCCCGTTCAGGCGGTTGCTGCTGACCCTGTAGTCCAGCTCGAGTTCATACCGGGTGACCCGGTAGGCATGGGTCCCGTGGCCAGGCATGTAGGGGTCCGGGGAGCCAACAACCCGGGCCGGTGCCCTGGGTGTATCCCTGCTGATGTGCCTGGAAATATCCCCGCCGATTTCTCCGGCAGTATCCCCGCCGGTGGCAGGGGCGCCGCTGCTTGGTGCACTGGTACTCAATGGACGGACCTTCGGATTGTGGTGCTGTCGGACATACGCGGGCCGGGCCTACCGGGACTTGGCGGGCGGTGCGGGCCCGTCCCAGGGGCTGACCGGGTTGCCCATCCAGTACGTGCCGGCAGGGACCGTTTCGCCCCGCATGACGAGGGAAGCCGGCCCCACCGTACCGCCGGTGCCGATCCTGGCCTGCGGCAGGATGACGCCATGGGGTCCCATGGTGGCTCCGTCATCGAGCGTAACAGTGTCGATGCTCATGACGCGGTCATGGAACAGATGGGTCTGGACGACGCACCCGCGGTTGACGGTCGAGTTCCTGCCGAGGGTCACGAGGTCTGCCTCGGGCAGCCAGTAGCTTTCGCACCAGGTTCCCCTGCCGATTTTCGCGCCGAGTGCGCGCAGCCACCAGACCAGCGCCGGTGTGCCTGTGGCCGCGCGTGCGAACCACGGGGCGCTGACCATTTCAATGAAGGTGTCCACCACTTCGTTCCGCCAAATGAAGGAGCTCCAGAGCGGGTGTTCACCGGGGCGGATCCGGCCGACCAGCAGCCATTTGGCCGCTACCGCACTGGCTGCGGCCGTGGCGCCGGCCAGCAGGATCACCACCCCGCCCAGGACGGCGGCGATGCCGTAGTTGAAGATGGTCGCGATCGCGTCAAATGCCAGCATCACGGCGACGGCGATCGCGACCGTGAGCATGACCGGGACGAACCGGCACAGCTCCCACAGGGTGCGTGCGACCTTCAGCCGCCGGGGCGGCTGGTAGGTCCGGGTGTCGTCGGAGGCGATGGCGGTGCGCCGCAGCCGCACGGGCGGGCTGCCGAGCCACGATGTCCCGGACTTCGCCTTGGCCGGGGTCGCGGAGAGGACCGCCACGAGGGAGTTCTTGGGCACGTTGCGGCCGGCCGCCGTCATGCCCGAGTTGCCCAGGAAGGACCGCTTGCCGATCTTTGCCGGCGCAATGTGCATCCAGCCGCCGTCGAGTTCGTAGGACGCCACCATGGTGTCGTCGGCCAGGAAGGCGCCTTCTCCGACGGTGGTCATGCGGGGGATCAGGAGCACCGTGGAGGCTTCCACGTTGCGGCCGATCTTCGCGCCGAGAAGCCGGAGCCAGACCGGGGTGAAGAGGCTGGCGTAGATCGGGAACAGTAGATCCCGGGCCAGGTCCAGCACCCGCTCGGTCGCCCACACCTGCCATCCGATCCGGCTGCGGACACGGTAGTAGCCCTCGGCGAGGCCGATGCTGAGGAGCCGTGTGGTGGCAAGGATCAGCAACAGGTTGGTCAGGAACCACACGAGTGCCGCCAAGGGGATGGAGAGCACAAGTCCGGGCAGGGCTGCGGACAACGAGGAGTGCCCCTTGATGAATGAGAACATCACAAAGGCCGCAGCGGCGGCGGAGGCATAGGGGATGAGGGCCAGCACCGCGGATGCCGCGGCGAACCCGGCAAACCACAGCCGGCCGATCAGCCGGTGCTCGGCCGGGATTTCCGGCCACGAGTGCCGGGCCTTGCCGCGGCGCTCGGCCGGCGACCCGGCCACCAGCTGGCCGGCTTTGACCTTCCCCATGACTGCGGAGCCCGGCTCCACCTGTGCTCCTGCGCCCACGATGGCTCCCGGCATGAGTGTGCTGCGCGCCCCGACGCTTGCGCCGGGGCCAATTCTGATGGCGCCGATGTGGACGAGGTCGCCGTCGATCCACCAGCCGGACAGATCAACTTCGGGCTCGATGTTGGACCCGGCGCCGAGGGTCAGCAGCCCGGTGACGGGCGGGAGGGAGTGCAGTTGGACGTTCTCGCCGATCTTGGCGCCCAGGGCTTTTGCGTAGTAGGGGACCCACGGCGCGCTGGCCAGGCTGATAGCGCCGGCGAGGTCCTGGATCTGCTCAGCGAGCCAGAGCCGGATGTGCACCTTCCCGGACCGCGGGTACGTTCCGGGCCCGACGTTGCGGAGCAGGATCCGGGCCGCGGCAATGGAGATCATCATCCGCCCGGCGGGGCTGACAAAGACGAGCCAGGAGGCGACGACCCACCACCACGAAATTGTTGGCGCGGCGCTGAATCCGGCGAAGGCCGCCAGGAGGTTGTTGGCGGCCATCAGGTAGGTCAGCCAGCGCATGCCGACGAGGATGTGCAGGGGGACGCCCATGAACGTCTGGAAGGCCTGGGACCTCCGCGCCGTGGGCCGGACGGTCCGCTCCTGTGCGGGAACGGCCCCGCCCTCGGGCAGCGACTGGCGGGCCGTGTCCACCAGCGCACCTACCCTGGGGGTCGCGTAGATATCGGCCACCGTGATGGTGGGGTAGCGCACGCGCAGGGCGGATACGAGCTGCGCGGCTGCCAGTGAGCCGCCGCCGTAGGCGAAGAAGTCAGCGTCGAGGCTCGTGACCGGGCTCCCCAGCACGGCGCTCCACTGCTGCACGATCCATTGCGCGTCGTCGGGCAGGTTCAGCGGGGCGCCTTCGGCCTCGACGGCTCCGGTTCCGCTGAGCGGCCAGGGCAGGGCACGGCGGTCCACTTTGCCGCTGGTCTTGGTGGGCAGCGAATCGACGAGGGTCAGGAGCGGGATGAGCGGTGCCGGCAGGTTCTCGCCCAGCAGTTCGCGCGCGACTGCGAGGTCAATGTCCTGGCCAGCCACGGCGGCAAGGTAGCCGACCAGGATCTGGTTGCCCGCCGCCGTGGTCTGCACCGCGGCGGCGGCACCGGCGACATCCGGCAGCGACTGCAGGGCGGCGTCGATTTCGCCCAGTTCGATCCGGCGGCCCCCGAGCTTGACCTGTTCATCGGCGCGGCCCTGGAAGATGAGCCCCTGGGCCTCGTACTTGACGAGGTCGCCCGAGCGGTAGGCGCGCTCCCAGCCCAGCGTCGGCATGGGGGCGTACTTTTCCGCATCCTTGACCGGGTCAAGGTACCGGGCCAGCCCGACGCCGCCGATGATCAGTTCGCCCACCGCGCCTTCGGCGACCGGGAGTGAATCGGCGTCGACGACGGCGAGGTCCCAGCCGTCCAGCGGCAGGCCGATCCGGATGGGGCCGGGCGTGCCGAGCGGCGCGGCACACGCGACCACGGTGGCCTCGGTGGGACCGTAGGTGTTCCATACCTCCCGGCCCTCGACGGCGAGCCGCTCGGCAAGGTCCGGCGGACAGGCTTCCCCGCCGAAGATCAGCAGGCGGACGCTTTCCAGCGACTCGACGGGCCAGAGCGCGGCGAGCGTGGGGACGGTGGATACCACCGTGATGCCGTGGCTGATGAGCCAGGGGCCAAGGTCCATCCCGGTGCGGACCAGCGCCCGGGGTGCCGGGACGAGGCAGGCGCCGTTGCGCCACGCGAGCCACATTTCCTCGCAGGAGGCGTCAAAGGCAACGGACAACCCTGCCAGCACCCGGTCCTGCGGGCCCACCGGATCATCCTGCAGGAAGAGGCGGGCCTCGGCGTCCACGAACGCGGCGGCCGAGCGGTGCTGGACGGCAACGCCCTTGGGAGTGCCCGTGGAACCGGAGGTGAAGATGACCCACGCGTCGTCGTCGGGGCCCGGCTGCCTGGCCGCGGGGAACGGCCGGGGGTGTTTGCTGTCCGTGACGATCTTCGCGCCGGCGCGAAGAATGCCGGAAACCCTGGCTTCCCCAAAGACCAGTTTGGCCCGCTCGTCGGGGTCGTCGGCGTCGACCGGGACGTACGCCGCCCCGACGAGCAGCACCGCCAGGATCGAGATGTAGAGCTCATTGGTGCCGGACGGGATCCGGACGCCGATTTTGTCACCGGCACCCAGTCCGGCCATGTGCAGTTTCCGCGCGGTTGCCCGGACTTCGTGCATGAGCTGGGCGTAACTGAGCGAGCGGTGGCCGTCGTCGAGGGCGGATGCATCAGGGAAACGGTCGGCAGTATTGCGAAGGATGTCAATGAGCGTCCGCTCCGGGGGGGCGGAGAGCGCGCCGGGCAGTTGGGGCGCGTGGACGGGGGTGTCGTCCGCCGCCACACGCTGTGCCGAACCGGCGTCGGGGGCTTTACTCGGGGTCAGTTGTTGCTCGGTCACTGGCGCATTGTCCCTGCAGGAGATGAACGGATGGTGTTGCCGCGTGGTTTAGGCGCCCGCGCGGCTTTAGGGGACCAGGATGACTTTGCCCGTGGTGCGGCGCTGTTCGAGGTCATCATGGGCCTGTGCCGCCTCGGCGAGGGAGTAGCGCGCGCCGATCCTGACCTTGAGGTTGCCCGCGGCAGCGGCGGCAAAGACTTCGTCCGAGCGCCAGCGGCGTTCCCGGGCGTCGCGAAGGTAGTGGCCCATGGTGGGCCGCGTGAGGTACAGCGAGCCGCCGGCATTGAGCCGCTGCGGGTCGAACGGCGGGACCGGGCCGGAGGCTCCGCCGAAGAGGACCAGCATGCCCCGGATGCGCAGCGACGCCAGGGAGCCGTCGAAGGTGTCTTTTCCGACGCCGTCGTACACCACGTCCGCACCGGTGCCGCTGGTCAGATCCCGGACGCGCTCCGCGAAGCCGTCGTAGCGCAGCACGTGGTCTGCCCCGGCTTCCCGGGCCAGCTGCTCTTTCGCATCCGTGGAAACGGTGGTGATGACGTGGGCGCCCCTGGCTTTGAGCAGCTGAATCATGAGGAGCCCGACACCACCGGCGCCGGCGTGGACCAGCACCGTGTGGTCAGGCTCGACCTTGAAGGTGGAATTGATCAGGTAGTGAGCCGTGACGCCCTGCAGCGGCAGCGCCGCGGCGGTGAAATCGTCCAGGCCGTCCGGAACCGGGAGGGCCTTGTCCCCGTCGACGAGGGCATAGCCGGCGTAGCAGTTGACGCCTTCCGCCGTCGCCACCCGGTCGCCGGGAGCGAATGCGGTGACGCCGTCGCCGACTTCCTCCACGGTCCCCGAGGCTTCGGAGCCGGGCGTGAAGGGGTAGGCGACCTTGTAGACGCCGCTGCGCTTGTAGGTGTCGATGAAGTTCACGCCCGCGGCTGCGACCTTGATCAGAAGCTGGCCCGGTCCGGGAACGGGACGGGCTGTTTCGTCGAGTTCCAGGACCTCGGGGCCCCCTGCCCGGCGGGCGACGATAGCGTGCATCATATGGCTCCTTTTCCGGGCGGGAATTTTTTTGTCCCGGTCCCATGGACCATCCTAGGGACACCGGCGACAACCCTGAAGGGGCCGTCCGTAACTAGCCGTCACGTGGTGTGGCCATGAACAGACCTGCGCATGATGGTCCCGCACCCGCCCGGTCCGCCGGCGGAGCCTGTACGCGGGCGGCGGCAGAGGCGTTGCGCCCGGCTAGTAGCGGCGGGTGACGGTCGCCATCGGGCACTCGAAGTGGCGTCCGGCGGAGAGGCCGACGTCGTTGAGGTAACGGACGATGATGCCGTAGGACTGCAGGAGCGTGGTTTCCGTGTAGGGAACCTGGTGCTTCGCGCAGAACTCGCGGACGATCACGGCGGCCTTGTCCAGCTGGGGGCGGGCCATGTCCGGGAAGAGGTGGTGCTCGGCCTGGCGGTTGAGGCCGCCGAGCAGGATGTCCATGAAGCGGCCGCCCGAGATGTTCCGGGAGGTCAGGACCTGGCGGCTGAAGAAGTCCACGCGGCTGTCGGCCGGCAGGACCGGCATGCCCTTGTGGTTCGGGGCGAAAGAGGCGCCCATGTAAAAACCGAAGACGGCAAGCTGGACCGCGATGAACGCGAGTGCCATGCCCCACGGCAGGAAGGTGAAGGCGAGAACCGGCAGCAGGCTGAGGCGGACCACGAGGATCGGGATTTCAACCCAGCGGTGCGTGACCTTGGCGCGCTGGAAGATGAACTTGATCGAATCGATCTGCAGGCCCAGGCCCACAAGGAACAGAAGCGGGAAGAAGAACCAGCCCTGTTTGCGGGTGAGGAATGAGAACCGTCCCTGCCGGGTGGCGGCGGCTTCCGGGAAGAAGGCGATCGCCCCGGTGGCGATGTCCGGGTCCTTGGAAATGACGTTCGGGTGGTTGTGGTGCGCGCCGTGCTTCTGCTCCCACCAGGAGTAGCTGATCCCGGCGACCGAGGTGGCAAGGAGCCGTGCGGCCCAGTCGTTGGCGCGGCGGGAGGCGAAGATCTGCCGGTGTCCGGCCTCGTGGGCCAGGAAGCTCAGCTGGGTGCAGAGGATGCCCAGGGCCGCGGCGATGAGGAGCTGGAACCAGCTGTCACCGATCAAGGCGAAACCGAACCAGGTGGCGGCCATCAGGAGGGCCAGAACGGAAAACACCGTGATGTAGAAACCGACGCGGCGTTCGAGCAGGCCGGCGGCCTTGACGGTCTTCAGGAGTTCCGAGTAGCTCAGGACGACGGCATTGGTCTGCCGGACGCGCGATTTGGGTCGCTCCGTCGTTGCGGTGGTGAGGGTCATGGAGCGCTTGCCTCGTAACTGTTACGGGCAACGCTCCAACTGACATTCGCAGCTGCACGGTCTGTATTACCCTTTATCCAGCATACGCCCCGGTGTCTACACGGACCGCCGATCCACGCCGTCATCCTTTGCCGGCGGAACTCTCCTGACGCCGGCACGCCTCTTCCAGAGCCGGGCCCGGGGGCGGACTCGGGGGCCGTATCCGTACGCATTCCGGGGTTCATCCGGACATAGGCGCATCGATGCATAAATATCGGCATCTATGCATACTATTGCTGTATAGTCGTGTTTATGACTATTTCTGTTGCCGTTTCCGGGGCAAGCGGCTATGCCGGCGGCGAGGTCCTGCGGATCCTTGCCGGTCATCCCGACGTCACCATCGGCGCCATCACGGCCCACAGCAACGCCGGTTCCAGACTAGGGGAATTGCAGCCGCATCTCCATGGCCTGGCAGACCGGATCCTTGAAGACACCACGGTGGACAACCTGGCCGGGCACGACGTCGTGTTCCTGGCGCTTCCGCACGGGGCGTCCGCGGAGATCGCGGCCCGGCTTCCGGCCGGAACCGTGGTGATCGACGCCGGCGCTGACCACCGCCTCGAGGACCCGCACGCCTGGGAGAAGTTTTACGGCTCCGCGCACGCCGGCACCTGGCCCTACGGACTCCCCGAACTGCCCGGCCAGCGCGACGCCCTGCGCGGCGCCACCCGGATCGCCGTCCCGGGCTGCTACCCGACGTCGGCCCTGCTGGCCCTCACGCCCGGCTTCAGCAACCACCTCCTGGAAGGCGACGACGTCGTGATCGTCTCCGCCTCCGGCACCTCCGGGGCCGGTAAGGCCGCCAAGGTGAACCTGATCGGCGCCGAGGTCATGGGCTCCATGAGCCCCTACGGTGTGGGCGGCGGACACCGGCACACCCCGGAGATCGAACAGGGACTGTCCAAAGCCCTCAACGCCCCGGTCACCGTGTCCTTCACACCCACGCTCGCCCCGATGAGCCGCGGCATCCTCACGACGGCGACGGCGAAGGTGCGTTCGGGCGTCACCGCCGAGGAGTTGCGCCGCGCCTGGAGCGAGGCCTACGACGACGAACCGTTCGTGCACCTGCTCCCCGAAGGCCAATGGCCCTCCACCAAATCGGTCCAGGGATCCAACCACACGGTCATGCAGCTTGCGTTCGATGAGCACACCGGCCGCGTGATCGTGTGCTGCGCCATCGACAACCTGACCAAGGGAACCGCCGGCGGGGCCGTGCAGTCCATGAATATTGCCCTCGGCCTGGCGGAAGATGCCGGCCTCAACCTCCAGGGAGTCGCACCGTGAGCATCACCGCACCGCAGGGATTCCGCGCCGCCGGCGTCACCGCCGGCCTCAAGACCTCCGGCAAACCGGACCTGGCCCTCGTGGTCAACGACGGCCCGTCAAAGGCCGCCGCGGCGGTCTTCACGTCCAACCGCGTCGCCGCGGCCCCCGTGCACTGGTCCCGCGAAGTAGTCAAGGACGGCCGCGTCGACGCCGTCATCCTCAACTCCGGGGGAGCGAACGCCTGCACCGGGCCCCAGGGCTTCCAGAACACGCACACCACGGCCGAGAAGACCGCCGAGGCGCTGGGTGTCTCGGCCACCGACGTCGTGGTCTGCTCCACCGGACTGATCGGCGAGCAGCTGCCCATGGACAAGATCCTGGCCGGGATCGGTGCCGCCACCGCCGGCCTGGCCGCCGACGGCGGGGCAGCGGCGGCCACCGCGATCATGACCACCGACTCGGTGTCCAAGCAGGCCGTCTTCACCGGCACGGACGCCGAAGGCAACGAGTTCACCATCGGCGGCATGGCCAAGGGCGCCGGCATGCTGGCCCCGGGCCTCGCCACCATGCTGGTGGTCCTCACCACGGACGCCGACGTCCAGCCGGAAATGCTCGACGTCGTCCTCCGCGACGCCACCCGGGTCACCTTCGACCGGGCAGACTCCGACGGCTGCATGTCCACCAACGACACCGTGGTGCTCCTGGCCTCCGGTGCCTCGGGTACTGTGCCGTCCGCTGTCGAGTTCGGCGCCGGACTGACCGAGGTCTGCGCCGAGCTGGCACGCAAACTGATCGGCGACGCCGAGGGCGCCAGCCACGATATCGCGATCCGGACGTTCAACGCTGCGAGCGAGCGGGACGCCGAGACCGTCAGCCGCGCCGTCGCCCGCTCCAACCTGTTTAAGACCGCGATTTTCGGCAAGGACCCCAACTGGGGCCGCGTGCTGTCCGCCGTCGGCACCACCGACGCGGCGTTCGAACCGGACCAGCTCAATGTGTCCATGAACGGCGTCCAGATCTGCCGCAACGGCAGCATCGGAGACGACCGGAACCTCGTGGACCTGGAGCCGCGCGAGGTCCTCGTCGAGATCGACCTGCAGGCCGGCGAGGCCGAGGCCACGATCCTCACCAACGACCTCACCCACGACTACGTCCACGAGAACAGCGCCTACTCAAGCTAGGCCCTTCCGGGAAGGGACGAACAGCATGAACACCCAGACACGCGAGACCACCCCCATGTCCGAGGCCCGCGACAAAGCAGCCACGCTGATCGAGGCGCTGCCCTGGATCCAGCGCTTTGCCGGCACCACCATGGTGATCAAGTACGGCGGCAACGCCATGGTCAACGACGAGCTCCGCCGCGCCTTCGCAGAGGACGTCGTCTTCCTGCACCACGTCGGCATCCACCCCGTGGTGGTGCACGGCGGCGGCCCGCAGATCAACACCATGCTCAGCCGGCTCGGGATCGAATCCGAGTTCAAGGGCGGCCTGCGCGTCACCACGCCCGAGGCCATGGACGTCGTCCGGATGGTCCTCACCGGCCAGGTGGGACGCGAACTCGTGGGGCTGATCAACTCCCACGGCCCGTACGCCGTCGGCATGTCCGGCGAGGACGGCGGCCTGCTCCGCGCCGTCCGCACCGGCACCGTGGTGGACGGCGAAGAGGTGGACCTGGGCCTGGTGGGCGAGGTCGTCGGGGTCAACCCGGACGGCATCCTGGACATCGTGGCCGCCGGGCGGATTCCGGTGATCTCCACCGTCGCCCCGGAAATCCACGACGACGGGTCCACCACCGGGCAGGTGCTAAATGTCAACGCGGACACGGCGGCGGCCGCGGTCGCGTCGGCGCTGGGTGCATCCAAGCTGGTCATCCTGACCGATGTCGAAGGCCTCTACGCCAACTGGCCGGACCGGTCCTCGCTCATCTCGTCGCTGACGGCTTCGGAGCTGCGCGAACTGCTGCCGCGCCTTGAGTCCGGCATGATCCCGAAGATGGCGGCCTGCCTGAAAGCGATTGACGACGGCGTCGAGCGCGCCCACATCGTTGACGGCCGGCTGCCGCACTCGATGCTGCTGGAAACCTTCACGACCGCCGGCATCGGCACCCAGGTCGTCCCCGACGAGGAAGTGAACGCATGAACGAAACTGTTGGCATGAGTCCGACCGGCGATGGGGCCCCCGCCCGCTTCGCGGTGCCCGACCACACCCGGGCCCCCATCGCCGGCTCGGCCCCGACAGCTTCCGTTATGACTGGGAAGAGCAGTAGCGGGGCTGAGTGGCTCTCCCGCTACTCCTCCTCCCTGCTGGGCGTCTTCGGCACCCCGCAACGGGTCCTGGTCCGCGGCGCCGGCTGCCTCGTGTGGGACGCCGACGGCAAGGAGTACCTCGACCTGCTCGGCGGAATCGCGGTGAACGCCCTGGGCCACGCCCACCCGTTCGTCACCTCGGTGATCTCCAGCCAGCTCGCCACCCTGGGCCACGTCTCCAACTTCTTCACGAGCCCCACCCAGATCGCCCTGGCCGAAAAGCTGCTGGAACTGTCCAAGGCGCCGGCCGGCTCCAAGGTGTTCTTCGCCAACTCCGGCACCGAGGCCGTCGAGGCGGCCTTCAAGCTGGCGCGCCGGAACACCGGCGCCGGCCATGCCGCAGCAGCGGAGAGCGCAGCGCAGCCGCGCACCAAGATCATCGCGCTTGAGGGCGCCTTCCACGGCCGCACCATGGGCGCCCTCGCGCTGACCGCCAAGGAGGCATACCGGGCGCCGTTCGCGCCGCTGCCCGGCGGCGTCGTGCACGTTCCGTTCGGTGACATCGGGGCCCTTCGCGCCGCGGTGGACAACACCACCGCCGCGGTCTTCCTCGAACCGATCCAGGGCGAGGCCGGCGTCCGGCCGCTGCCCGCCGGCTACCTCAAGGCGGCCCGCGAGGCCACGAGCGCCGCGGGCGCACTGCTGATCCTCGACGAGGTCCAGACCGGAATCGGCCGCACCGGCAAGTGGCTGGCCAGCGAGGACGCCGGGATCGTGCCCGACGCCGTGACCCTCGCCAAGGGACTGGGCGGCGGCTTCCCTATCGGCGCCCTGGTGACCTTCGGCCCGGAAAACTCCGCGCTGCTGACCGCCGGCCAGCACGGGACCACGTTCGGCGGCAACCCGGTGGCCACCGCGGCCGCACTCGCCACCCTGCACGTCCTCGAAAGCCAGGACGTCCTGGCCCACGTCAGGGCCGTGGGGGAGCACCTGCGCGCGGGCCTGGCCGGGATCGACGGCGTGACCGAGGTCCGCGGCGAGGGGCTGCTGATCGGCTTCGACCTCGACGCCGACGTCGCCCCCGGCGTCGTTGCCGCCGGGCTCGACGCCGGGTTCATCGTCAACAGCCCGGGCCCGCGCACCATCCGGCTGGCACCGCCGCTGATCCTGACCACCGATCAG
The DNA here is from genome assembly GCF_900104405.1 of Arthrobacter sp. ok909. NCBI lineage: Bacteria > Bacillati > Actinomycetota > Actinomycetes > Micrococcales > Micrococcaceae > Arthrobacter > Arthrobacter sp. ok909. Next base: position 231,511 of record NZ_FNJS01000003.1, read on the forward strand.
GCCGACCGCTTCCTCGCGGCGCTGCCCGCCCTCCTCCAGACCGCAAAGGACGCCCAGTGACCGCAACTGAAATTTCGACAAGACCCGTCCGCCACTTCCTCAAGGACACGGACCTCAGCCCGGCCGAACAGGCCGAGGTCCTCGAGCTCGCCGCCCGGATGAAGGCCGCGCCGTACAGCGTCCAGCCCTTCGCCGCGGCGGCCAGCGGCCGCAAGACCGTGGCTGTCATCTTCGACAAGACCTCCACCCGGACCAGGGTCTCCTTCGCCACCGGCATCGCGGACATGGGCGGCAACCCGCTCATCATCAACCCGGGCGAGGCACAGATCGGCCACAAGGAATCGGTCGAGGACACCGCCAAGGTGCTCGAACGCATGGTCTCCACCATCGTGTGGCGGACCGGCGCGCACGCCGGCCTCGTCGCCATGGCCGAAAACTCGCGCGTTCCGGTCATCAACGCCCTGTGCGATGACTACCACCCGTGCCAGCTGCTCGCCGACCTCCTGACCATCAAGGAACACAAGGGCGAACTCAACGGCCTGACCATGGCGTACCTGGGCGACTCCGCCAACAACATGGCCAACTCCTACCTGCTGGCCGGCGTCACGGCGGGCATGAACGTCCGCGTCGCCGGCCCGGACGGGTACCTGCCCTCCCCGGAGATCATCGCCGCCGCCGAGGACCGCGCCGAGGAGACCGGCGGCTCGGTGCTCGTGACGATCGACCCCGCCGAGGCCCTCCTCGGCGCCGACGTCGTCGCTACCGACACATGGGTGTCCATGGGCCAGGAGACGGAAAAGGAAGCGCGGATGAAGCTGTTCCGCAACTATTCCGTGGACGCCGACGCCATGAAGCTCGCGGCGCCGGACGCCGTCGTGCTCCACTGCCTGCCGGCCTACCGGGGCTACGAGATCGCCGCGGACGTCATTGACGGCCCGCAGTCGGTGGTCTGGGACGAGGCCGAAAACCGCCTCCACGCCCAGAAGGCACTCATGGCCTGGCTCATGCACCGCTCAGGCCTGGCGGTTGTTGACGGGCTCGCGCCGGTCGATGGGCCGGCGCCAGTGGACGGGCTGGCGCCGGTGGGCCCGGCCTGATGTCCGTCCAGCCAGCCTCTCCGGGGGCCAGCCCGGCCACTAAAACGGCCCGGCAGGCCCGGATCACGGCGATCCTCACGGGCGAATCGGTCCGGTCGCAGGCCGAGCTCGCGGCGCTGCTCGCGGACGACGGCGTCCAGGTCACCCAGGCCACGCTCTCCCGCGACCTCGTGGAACTCGGCGCGGTCCGGGTCCGCGGCAAGGACGGCGTGCTGGTCTACGCCGTCCCGGGGGAGGGCGGCGAACGAGCCGCCAAAAGCGGTGTCACCCAGGAAATCCTCGACGCCCGGCTGAGCCGACTGTGCGGGGAACTGCTCGTCACCGCCGAGGCCTCGGCCAACCTCGTGGTGCTCAGGACCCCGCCGGGCGCCGCGAACTTCCTGGCCCTCGCGATCGACCACTCCGTGATGCCCTCGATCCTGGGCACCATCGCGGGGGACGACACCGTCCTCCTCGTCACCCGGGACCCCCTGGGCGGTGCCGACGTCGCCGCCCGCTTCCTGCAGTTCGCCGAGGAAGCCGGCAGCCAATAGCGCCGCGGCCAACGCAGGATTGGGTCTGCGGTGGGCCTGTGACAGGCTTCTTAATAGACACGATTTCCGCACTAGTTTTCCCCGACAGTTCTTCCACATTCTTCCCAGACAACTGCATCAACCAAACAACATAAGGAGCATTTCAAGTGACTGAGCGTATTGTTCTGGCCTACTCCGGCGGCCTGGATACTTCCGTAGCCATCGGCTGGATCGGTGAAGCCACCGGCGCCGAGGTCATCGCCGTGGCCGTCGACGTCGGACAGGGCGGCGAATCCCTGGAAACCATCCGCCAGCGCGCGCTGGGCTGCGGCGCCGTCGAGGCCTACGTGGCCGACGCCAGCGACGAGTTCGCCAACGAGTACTGCGTCCCCACGCTGAAGGCCAACGCCCTCTACCAGGGCCACTACCCGCTGGTCTCCGCCATTTCCCGCCCGGTGATCGTCAAGCACCTGGTCAAGGCCGCCCGCGAATTCGGTGCCACCACCGTGGCCCACGGCTGCACCGGCAAGGGCAACGACCAGGTCCGCTTCGAGGTCGGCATCCAGACCCTCGGCCCGGACCTGAAGTGCATCGCCCCGGTCCGCGACCTCGCCCTGACCCGCGACAAGGCCATCGCCTTCGCCGAGGAAAAGGGACTGCCGATCGAGACCACCAAGAAGAACCCGTACTCGATCGACCAGAACGTCTGGGGCCGCGCCGTCGAAACCGGCTACCTCGAGGACATCTGGAACGCCCCCACCAAGGACATCTACGACTACACCGCCACCCCGGAATTCCCGCCGGCCCCGGATGAAGTCACCATCTCCTTCGAGGCCGGCGTGCCCGTCGCGATCGACGGCGTCAAGGTCACCCCGCTGCAGGCCATCAAGGAACTCAACCGCCGCGCCGGTGCCCAGGGCGTCGGCCGGATCGACGTCGTCGAGGACCGCCTGGTGGGCATCAAGTCCCGCGAAATCTACGAGGCCCCCGGTGCCATGGCGCTGATCACCGCACACAAGCACCTCGAGGACATCACGATCGAGCGCGAGCAGGCCCGCTTCAAAGCCACCGTCGGCCAGCGCTGGGCCGAGCTGGTCTACGACGGCCAGTGGTTCTCCCCGCTCAAGCGCTCCCTCGACGCCTTCATCGAAGACACCCAGCGCTACGTCTCCGGCGACATCCGCATGGTCCTGCACGGCGGCCAGGCGATCGTCAACGGCCGCCGCTCCGAGACCTCGCTCTACGACTTCGACCTCGCCACGTACGACACCGGCGACACCTTCGACCAGTCCATGGCGCGCGGCTTCATCGAGCTGTGGGGCATGTCCGCCAAGGTCGCCTCCGGCCGCGACATCCGCGTCGCCGGAAAGTGAGTCAGCAGCAGGGCCCACGGGCGCAGGGGTCCCCGGTCGAGCGAAGCGAGGCTGGGGTGCGCCCGGGGACAAAGTCCGAAGCTACCAATACGGGTGCGCTGTGGGGCGGCCGGTTCGCCGGCGGCCCCGCAGACGCCCTCGCGGCGCTGAGCAAGTCCACGCACTTTGACTGGCGGCTGGCCCGCTACGACATCGCCGGGTCCAAGGCGCACGCCCGCGTACTGAACAAGGCCGGGCTGCTGGACGACGCCGAGCTCGAGGGCATGCTGGCCGCCCTGACGCAGCTGGACGAGGACGTCGCGTCCGGGGCCTACACGCCGGCCGAGTCCGATGAGGACGTGCATGGTTCTCTGGAGCGCGGCCTGATCGAGCGGGCCGGGACCCAACTCGGCGGCAAGCTCCGCGCCGGCCGGTCCCGCAACGACCAAGTGGCCACCCTGGGCCGGATGTTCCTGCGGGATCACGCCCGGATCATCGCGCGCGGCGTGCTCGCCACGATCGATGCTCTCGTGGACCAGGCCAAGGCCCACCGGGGCGTGGCCATGCCCGGCCGCACCCACCTCCAGCATGCCCAGCCGGTGCTGCTGAGCCACCACCTGCTGGCCCACGCCTGGGCGTTGCTGCGGGATGTGCAGCGGCTGGCCGACTGGGACAAGCGCGCCGGGGTTTCGCCCTATGGCTCGGGTGCCCTGGCCGGATCATCGCTAGGCCTGGACCCGGAGGCCGTCGCCGCGGAACTGGGCTTCTTCTCCGCTACGCACAACTCGATCGACGGCACCGCGTCCCGCGATGTCTTCGCTGAGTTCGCCTGGATCACGGCCATGATCGGGGTGGACTTGTCCCGGGTTTCGGAGGAAGTGATTCTGTGGGCCACGAAGGAGTTCTCCTTCGTCACCCTGCATGATTCCTACTCCACCGGCTCCTCGATCATGCCGCAGAAGAAGAACCCGGACGTCGCCGAGCTCGCGCGCGGTAAGGCCGGGCGTCTGATCGGCAACCTGACGGGCCTGCTGGCGACGCTCAAGGGCCTGCCGCTTGCGTACAACCGCGACCTGCAGGAAGACAAGGAGCCGGTCTTCGACGCCGCCGACACCCTGGAAGTGCTGCTTCCGGCCGTGTCCGGCATGATCGCGACCCTGAAGTTCAACACCGAACGGATGGAAGCCCTGGCACCACAGGGCTTTGCGCTGGCCACGGACATTGCCGAATGGCTGGTCCGGCAGGGTGTTCCGTTCCGCGAGGCGCACGAGCTCTCCGGTGCCGCGGTGAAGCAGGCCGAAAGCCGCGGCGTCGAGCTCTGGGACCTGACGGACGCGGAATACGCCACCATCTCGGAGCACCTGACGCCGGAGGTCCGCACGGTCCTGTCCACGGAAGGCTCGCTCAACAGCCGCAACTCCCAAGGCGGCACCGCACCGGCCGCCGTCGAACGGCAGCTGCTGGCGCTTGAGGCGGAGCTCGACGCCGTCCGCGCCTACGCGGGGTAGCGACTCTCGCCACCCGGGCTTCCCCCGAGTCGGCACTTCACGGCAGTGTTTTCGAAAACACTGCCGTGAAGTGCTAACTCGCGGCGCTTAAGGTGGGTGCATGAGCGAATCCTTCCGCCAGTACCTGCGTGCCCTGCCCGATTTCCCGGATGTCCTCCCGGAGTTTGATCCGGCCGCCGCCCCCGCAGATCCCGCCGAACTCTTCCGGCAGTGGCTCGCCGAAGCCCTGGAGGCCGGGGTGCCACAACCCAACGCCTTCAGCCTGGCCACGGCCGACGGGGACGGCCGGCCGTCCTCGCGCATGCTGATCCTGAAGGACATCGACGCCGACGGCTGGCACTTCGCCACCTCCCGGGAATCCCGGAAAGGAGACGAACTCACGGCCAACCCGCACGCGGCGCTGAACTTCTTCTGGCAGCCGCAGGGCCGCCAAGTGCGGGTGGCAGGGGACGTCGTGGCCCTGTCCGCCGCGGCCTCGGCCGCGGACTGGCACGCCCGGCCCGGAGCGGACGGCACTCAGAACCCCAACTGGCAGCTCTATGCGGTGCGTCCGCGGGAAATCGAATTCTGGCAGGCACGGCACGACCGCCGGCACATCCGGCACCGCTACCCGACCCGCTGACCGGACCCGGCTCAGTTAATCGCTGCTAATCCGGTGGCTCCGTTAGGATGGGCGCCATGACCGCAATCACACCAGAAAAGCTTCGGGAAGAACTGCACCGGGCCGCCGACACCGTGACGGGTATTGCCGCTTCGCTCTCGGAACAGGACATCAAGGCGCCGTCCGAGCTGCCGGGCTGGACCCGCGGGCACGTGCTGGCACACATCTGCGGCATTGCCAACGCGATGGCCCGCCAGCTCGAACATGCCGCCCGCGGCGAGAAAATCGAGCTCTATGACGGCGGCTTCGAGGGGCGCACCCGTGCCATCGAGATGGCGGCCGGCCACAGCCTCGCCGAGCACCGTGCCGACCTCGCCTCGTCGCTGGAACGGGCCCTGCGCGCCTTCGATTCCCTCGATGCGGCCGGCTGGCGTGCGCCCATTGCCTACCGCGGGGGAGTCGTCCTTGACGGCGGCCTGGCGCTGTGGCGGGAACTCGTCATCCATGCCACGGACCTCGGCACCGGGCGCGGACCGGAAACCTGGAGCCGGCCCTTCTGCGAGCACCTCTTCGACTTCCTCTCCGCCCGGGTCCCGGAGGGCCAGCGTTTCGTGCTGCAGCCCTTGGGGCTGCCCGACCGGGCCATTGGCAGCGGACGGAAATCCACCGTCATCAGCGGCATGCTGACCGATATCGCCGCCTGGCTGGCCGGCCGCACTCCCAGCCTCGGGAGCCTGCGCGCCACGGCAGCGGCCGACGGCGTGGACCTTCCGGAGCTGCTGCCTTGGCCCGCGGGCGTGCCCGTCAACAACTGAGCGGGGCCTGCCTTTCGTAGGGCACCCGCGAGAGCGCCTTCGAAGGGGCCTTCGTCACGGGGCCTCCCGCCAGTCGGCGCTCCCGGGCGCTGCAGCCCTACGGCCGCGACGCCGTGAGGGCCAGTTCGCGTTCCCGGTCCAGCAGGCTGCCCTTGACGGTCAGCCCCCAGCGGAAGCCACCCAGGGTCCCGTCGGTCCGGATGACCCGGTGGCAGGGAACGAACAGGGCCGCCGCGTTGAAGGCGCAGGCGCTGGCCGCTGCGCGGACGGCCTTGGGGTTGCCGGACAGCTCCGCGTACTCCGTGTAGGTCACGGGGTGCCCCGGCGCGACGGTGCGGAGCACGTCCCACGCGTGGCTGCGGAAGGGACCGGATTTCTGCAGCACCGGCACGCCCATGGCCGGTTCCGGATCGCCGGAGTAGAACGCCTCCACCGACTCGGAGATGGCGCCGAGGCCTCTAACGGTCTCGAATCCGGCCGGCAGCAGGTCCGCGTGGATCTGACCGGTCAGCTCCCCTGGAATAGCGGTCCAGCCGGATGACAGCACGGCGCCGTCGCGGGCAATGATGGTGAAAGGACCGTCCGGGGTGGACATGGTCAACAACTGGGCTTTCATGGTTTCGCTTTCTTCGGAGTCTGCGGCGGTCACTGTGACCGAGTGCGAGATGCTGTGCGCGCCGCGGCCTGGGCAGCAGCTGCCGCGCGCCAAAGGTGCATCGTGGCGTAGGAGCGCCAGGGACTCACCTCACGGAAATCGGGGGACGGAGCGGTGCCGACTGTGGTTGGTGTGAGGGACCGGATGCCATTGCGGACCGCGGCGTCGTTGGCCAGGAACACGTCCGGGGCCCCGATGACCCGCATCGCGACGTATCCCACCGTCCACGGCCCGACGCCGGCAAGCGGCAAGAGTTTGTCTTCGAGCCCGTGCACGTCATCGCCGTAGCCGAAGTCCAGGTCCCCCGAGGCCATTGCCGCGGCCGCCGCCCGGACCGAGTCGATGCGGCGTTGCGGGCCGCGGAGCAGTTCGAAGCCTGTTTCCGCGATCTGGGCGGCCGTGGGGAAGAGCCGGTGGAGAGCGTCTGCGGGCACCATGCTCTCGCTTCCGGCCGCGGAGAGCTGGACCAGAGCGGTACGCGCGGCCGCCACGGTGATCTGCTGGCCGATCATGGCCCGGATCAGGAGTTCCTGGGGGTCTACGGCGCCAGGCATCCGCATGCCCGGCGTGCGTGCCACGGCGGTGGCAAGGCGGGGATCGGCCGCGAGGGCGGCGTCGATGGCGACGGGATCGGCGTCAAGGTCCAGCAGACGCCGGACCCGGCTCAGCAGGGAGGCCAGGTCCCGGAGGTCGACGGCGCCGATGGTCAGTACCAGCGGACGGCCGGCCGCGCCGGCGTCGTACTCCACCCGGAACCGGGCATCGCCGTGGGCCAGCCGCAGGGTCCGGGCATAGGAGCTCGAGCTACCTTCTTCGATCCCGGGGATGGCGCGGACCGCGAGGAAGTCGAACACGCCGGGATCGAACGGTTCCCGGTACGGAAGGTTGAGCGTGAGCGCCGTGGTGGCAGCGGGGGCACGGTGATGCCGGGCCGTGGCCCGGAGGGCGGAGGGCGTCATGGCAAAGACTTCGCCGATGGTCTCGTTGAACTGGCGGACGCTGCTGAATCCGGCGGCGAAGGCGATGTCCGAGACCTTCATCCCGGTGGAGACCAGCAGGGTGCGCGCGGTCTGGGCGCGGCTGGCCCGCGCGAGGGACAGCGGGCCGGCGCCGAGTTCATGGCTCAGGATCCGGTTGAGCTGGCGCGAGGAATAACCCAGCCGGGCCGCCAGCCCTTCTACGCCGTCGCGGTTGATCACGCCGTCGTTGATGAGCCGCATGGCGCGGCCGGCGATGTCCGAGCGCACGTTCCAGGCCGGCGTGCCGGGCACGGCCTCCGGCAGGCAGCGCTTGCAGGCCCGGTAGCCGGCCTCGTGCGCGGCGGCCGAGGTTTCATAGAACGTGACGTTGTCCGCTTTGGGGGTCCGGGCTGGGCAAGAGGGCCGACAGTAGATCCCTGTGGTCCGGACAGCGGTATAGAACTGCCCGTCGAATCGGGTGTCCCGGGCGTCGATGGCCCGGTAGCGCTGCCAGAAGTCCATGACCCCATCCTGCCAGCTTCGCCGACCACCTGCTAGCGGAATTCGGACACGGCCGTGGCGGCCGGTTCAGTGTCCGGCGGGCGTTTGTTAAAGTCGGTGCATGACGTCCAGCCCGCTTCCCGCCAGGTCCGGTGCCGTGTCCGGGGCAGGAGCAGTGTCGGGTTCGGTATCCGGCGCCGAGCTCGGGACTGGTACTGCCGCGGACCCTGGGGCAGGGGCTGGGTCAGCTCCCGGCGCGGCCGGGTCGCTCCGGGAGCTGCTCTCGGCGGACGCCCGGCACGTGGCACCGCTGATTCTCGGAGCCGTGTTGACGCATAACGGGCGCGACGGGTCCGTCTCGATACGGATCACCGAAGTGGAGGCTTACCTCGGCCCGCATGATTCACTGCACCCTGACCCGGGCTCCCATACCTTCCGCGGCGAAACGGCGCGTAACGCGCCGATGTTCGGCCCGGCCGGCCATCTCTACGTGTATTTCACTTACGGGATGCACCATTGCGCCAATATCGTCTGCGGACCGGCTGGCACGGCGTCGGCCTTGCTGCTGCGGGCCGGCGAAGTTGTCGCGGGACACGAGCTGGCCAGGAGCAGGCGACCGACGTCGAAATCCGACAACGACCTCGCAAGCGGGCCCGCCCGGCTTGCCACCGCGCTGGGGCTGACGACGGCGGACAGCGGGCGGGACGCCCTCGTGGCGCCCTTCCGGCTGGAGCTGCCCGGGAACCCGCCGGGCCCGGCCGCCGCGGACATCAGCTCGGGTCCGCGCGTCGGCGTCTCCGGCGCCGGCGGCAGCCACGACTACCCGTGGCGGTTCTGGCTCAGCGGCGACCCCACCGTGTCCCGCTACAAGGCCGCCAAAGCGCCAAACGCCAGGAACGGGTAGCCGAAGGGACCCCTGATGCCGGGCACCCGCGGTGCGGCATGATGAAGCATTATGGGCGAGGGAAAACGCGGAAAGCCAAGCAGCGAGCTCGAACGCCTGCAGATCTTTGCGCAGCTGGCCACCGAGTACTTCCGCATGGTTGAGCTGTTCTCCGCAGGTGACGGTCCGGTCCCGATGGAGCCGGCGGAGCCAGATGAACTCGTCGATTCCGTCGACCCTGCAGCGGGGGAGCGCATGCACTGGATCGAGCTCTTCCGCGCGGTCTTGCTGCGCAAATTCATCGTTCCGGATGAACACGTGTCGCTCAAACTCGTGGTGCGGGCCTTGCGTTTGTGCAATTACGCGGCGGACGCCCGGATAACCGAGGGCGCAGATCAGGCGGCCACCTTGTTCACCGACGGGATGATCCGGGGCCGCCAGAAGTTGATGTCCGGACTCGCCCCGGATGATCAGGATGATGCCCATGACCTCTTCGAGGACGTGCTCTACGGGCGGCTTCTGCATGGCGACGCGGACAGGTTCCGCCGGTCCGGCTGGGCGGAGGACTACCCCCGGCTGAGCACTGTGGCGGCCGGACGGTTCCATGCCGAGCACGCGCTCAGAAAGGCGCTCGACGTCGTCTCCTATGGGCTGGCCCAGGACCTCCTGCGCTCACCGGACCCGGGCAGCGATGCCGGGGGCACGTCCTGTGCAGATGCAGGGCCAGGGCCTGGGCCTAGGGGTTCCTAGGGACCGGCGAAGGCGCGGAGTGCGCAGTCACCTCCGACAGCGAACGGAGCAAGCCGGCGCCTGAGGTCTTCGCGCACCTGGGGCCACTCCGGCGAGAGGATCGAGAACACGGCGGTGTCCGAACGGCCCCCGCCGGGCGCTGCGCGGTGGCCGCGGAGTATCCCCTCGAAGCGGGCGCCGAGCCGCTCGATCGCCGTCGCGCTCCGGGTGTTGCGGGCGTCGCAGCGGAACGCCACCCGGTGGACTTCCAGTACCTCAAAGGCGTGGGCGAGGAGCATGTGCTTGCTCGCGGGATTGATGTGGCTGCCCCAGAACTGCCGCCCGAAGAACGTTCCCCCGATTTCCAGGCGCTGTTGGGCGGGGACGTAGTCACACAGGGACGTCGTGCCAAGGAGGGCGCCGGTCCGCCCGTCCGTCACAGCGAACGGGATGGTTGCGGGATCGTCCAGCCGGGACTGGAACAGCGCCGCCAGTTCGCCGCTGGTCCCGGGCATCGGCGCCGCCATGCCCGCCCACATGCCGGAATCCACAAAATCAAAGAGACCTTTCGCATGCTCCGGGGCAAGCGGAACCACGTGGACGCCATGGCCGGAGAGGACGATTTCGTGTCGCATTGGAGCATTCAATCACCGCGGGAGTGGACGCAACGGTGGAATCCGGCACCCCCGAGGTGAACATTCGGTGACCGCCAGGTTGCCCGGCACGGGGCAGGCCCGGCGGCGCGTGGCTACCAGCCAGTAAGGTGGATGGGTGAATCCAAGCGAGCCGAACCAGATCAAGCCAGCAAAGCCCGTGGACGAGCTGATCGACAGCCTCTGCGCCACCATCCCGGACTACCCCCAACCCGGAATCAGCTTCAAGGACCTGACCCCGGTGTTTGCCGACGGGACGGCACTGAAGGCGGTGGTCAACGCCCTCGTTGAGCCGTTCAAGGGCCAGTTCGACGCCGTCGCCGGGGTGGAAGCCCGCGGCTTCCTTCTTGCCGCCGCTGCCGCGTACGCCACCGGGACCGGCGTCATCACCGTCCGGAAGGCGGGCAAGCTGCCGCGCGACGTCGTCTCCGAGGACTACGCCCTGGAATACGGCACCGCCACCCTTGAGCTGCATACGACCGATCTGGCGCCCGGGAGCCGTGTGCTGATCCTCGACGACGTCCTCGCCACCGGCGGTACGCTCGGCGCCGCGGCACGGCTGTTTGAGCGCTGCGGCATCCACGTGGCCGGCGTCGGCGTGGTCATGGAACTAGACGATCTGGGCGGCCGCGCGGCCCTGACCGGCCACAACGTCCGATCCTTGTTACGGCTCTAACGGGAGGTCCGGGGCTGGACCATTCGGGACGTGTCGGTAGAATTCCCTGACGAAGACTGCCTTGGCACTGTTCGACAGACCGGCGAAAGCTGAGTCTGCCGAAATGGCTGTAGAATGGTGGGTCTGTCTTTTTCGATAGGGGAACGTTCGATGCACGACGCTGATTTGGCCCATGAACGCGACTATGTGGCCGGCCTTTACGCCCGACTCGATGAGTTGCGGGCAGAGAAGCGCACCCAGCTGGCCCAGGTGCGCCGTGCCGGTGCCGTGGGCACCATGCAAAACGTCTCCGAACGCGATGCCTTCGCGGCCCTGTACGAGGACCGTCTCGCCCAGCTCGACGCCGTCGATGACCGCCTTGTCTTCGGCCGCCTGGACCTGGACTCCGGGGAGGCCCAGTACATCGGCCGCATCGGGCTGACCACCGAGGACCTGCAGCGGCTCATGGTGGACTGGCGGGCGCCCGAGGCCGGCCATTTCTATCAGGCCACGGCTTTTGACCGGCAGGGCGTTCGTCGCCGCCGGCACCTGATCCTGCAGGGCCGTGAGGTCAAGGCGATCGAGGATGACGTGCTCGACGCCGACATGCTCGCCGACAACGACTCGCTCCAGGGCGAAGGCGCCCTGCTGGCTGCCCTGAATTCCAAGCGGACCGGCCGGATGTCAGACATCGTCGGCACCATCCAGTCCGAGCAGGACCGGATCATCCGTTCCTCCATCTCCGGTGCGCTCGTGGTCCAGGGCGGACCGGGCACCGGCAAGACCGCCGTCGCCCTGCACCGCGCGGCCTACCTGCTCTACACGCACCGGGACCGGCTCAAGAGCGCCGGCGTCCTGCTGGTGGGGCCGACGTCGTCCTTCATGAAGTACATCGAACGTGTGCTGCCCTCGCTGGGCGAGACTGGCGTCGTCATGGCGAGCCTTGGCCGGCTCATGCCGGGCATCACCGCCGTGGCCGAGCCGGACTCCGCCGTGGCCGCCATCAAGGGCCGGCTGGACATGGCCGAAGTGGTGGCCAACGCCGTCACCAACCGGCAGCGCATCCCGGCCGGAAACCGCGTCCTGGAGGTCGACGGGCGCAAGCTGATCCTGACGCCGCGGCAGGTCCGCCGCGCCAAGGAGAGGGCACGGGCCACGGGCAAGCCGCACAACGAGGCCCGCGTCTCCTTCGTCAAGATCCTGCTCCGCGAACTGACCGAACAGATGACGGAGCTGGTGGAAGCCGGCAACATCGGCAACAACGCCGACCGCTCCTACCTGGCGGAGGATGTCCGGTCAGCCAGAGATGTCCGGATCGCGCTGAACCTGTGCTGGATGCCGATGACCCCGGAGAAGCTCGTGGGGGAGTTGCTGAGCAAACCGGCCATTCTGGAGGCATGCACCCCGAACCTCACCCCGGAGGAACGCGCCCTGCTGCTCCGCCCGGCCGGTTCGCCGTGGACGGAGTCTGACGTCCCGTTGCTCGACGAGGCCGCCGAATTGCTCGGCGAGCTTGATGCCGCCGCAGGCCGGGGACTGGCGCAGCAGGAACAGGACCGCGCCCGCGATCTCGCCAACGCCAAGCAGACTCTGGTCAACATGGAAACCGCCGGGGTGGATGTCCTCGTCACCGCCGAAGACCTCGTGGACCAGAACCAGGAGCGCGAGACGCGGCTGACCGCTGCCGAGCGTGCCACCACGGACCGCAGCTGGGCTTTCGGGCACATTGTGGTGGACGAGGCGCAGGAGTTGTCGCCCATGCAGTGGCGGCTGCTGGTCCGCCGTTGCCCGCTGAAGTCGTTCACGATCGTCGGCGACATCGCCCAGACGAGTTCAGTCGCCGGCGCCAACTCCTGGCACAGCGCGCTGGCCCCCATGTTTGGCGACCGCTGGCAGCTCGAGGAACTCACCGTCAACTACCGCACGCCGTCGCAGATCGCCGAGGCGGCCGCCCGGATGGCCAACGCGGCCGGCCTGGTGGTTTCCGCGCCGAAGGCCGTCCGGGAAGGACGCTGGGCGCCGGTGATCGACCGCGTGGACCAGGGCCAGATCGTCACGAAGCTCGTCGAGGTGCTGCCGGAGGAACTGGACGCGATCGAAGGTGGCTTGCTGGCGGTCATTGCCGACGGCGAGCTTCTCCCGGAAGCCAGCGCTGCACTCCGGGCCGTGTACGGGCACCGCGTCGGGACCGGTGCGGGAAGCTACGCGCAGGACATCGTGGTTATCAGCCCCCGCGAGGCAAAGGGACTGGAGTTCGACGGCGTCGTGGTCCTGGAACCGACGGACATGCTCAACCATGAGCACGGCCGGGTGGGCGACCTCTATGTGGCCATGACCAGGCCCACGCAACGCCTGAGGCTCATCGCCGCCTCCGGCGTCCCCGCCGGCATCGAGGAATAGGTCCGCTCCGGCCGCCGCGCTGTACGGCTGCCGGACGGCGGCGCGGAGCTGCCGGCCGGCAGGGCGTCACCTGCGATGCGGATGTGCTGATCCTGCTACCTTAGATTCCGTGTCCCAGCTAAATAATCTCGATGCCCAGCAGAACGACCCCAGCTTCGCCAATATCTGGCAGGAGCTGAAATGGCGCGGCCTTGTCCACGTCTCCACGGATGAGGCGGAGCTCGAGAAGCTCCTCGCCGGCGAGCCTGTGACGTATTACTGCGGCTTCGATCCGACCGCGCCGAGCCTGCACCTGGGCAACCTCGTCCAGCTGCTGCTCATGCGCCGGATCCAGCTGGCCGGCCACAAGCCGCTCGGCCTGGTCGGCGGCTCCACGGGGCTGATCGGGGATCCGCGTCCGACGGCGGAACGCACCCTTAACACCAAGGACACCGTCTCGGAGTGGGTGGGCTACCTGCAGGCGCAGGTCCGCCGCTTCCTGAGCTTCGAGGGCGACAACGCCGCCCGGATGGTCAACAACCTGGATTGGACGGCGCCGCTGAGCGCCATCGACTTCCTGCGCGACGTCGGCAAGCACTTCCGGGTCGGGACCATGCTCCGCAAGGACGCCGTCGCTTCCCGCCTTGGCTCGGATGAAGGCATCAGCTACACCGAATTCAGCTACCAGATCCTGCAGGGCATGGACTACCTCCAGTTGTTCCGCGACTACGGCTGCGCCTTGCAGACCGGCGGCTCGGACCAGTGGGGCAACCTCACCAGCGGCACTGAACTCATCCGGAAGGTTGAGGGCAAGCACGTCCATGCCCTGGGAACGCCGCTCATCACCAACTCTGACGGCACCAAGTTCGGCAAGAGCGAGGGCAACGCGATCTGGCTGGATCCGGCGATGTGCAGCCCGTACTCCTTCTACCAGTTCTGGCTCAACACGGCAGATGCCGACGTCGCGGCCCGCCTCAAGGTCTTCACGTTCCTGACCCGTGCGGAGATCGAGGCACTGGAGCTGGCGGTCGCCGAACGGCCGTTCGCTCGCGAGGGCCAGCGGAAACTGGCATACGAGGTGACCTCTCTTGTCCACGGTGTTGACGCCACGGAAAAGGTCATTGCGGCGTCGGCCGCGGTGTTCGGCAACGGCGATCTGACCGTGCTGGATGAAGCGACCCTCAAGGCTGCAACCTCCGAGCTGCCGTCCGCCACCGTGGACGCCGGCGGTCTGGGCATCATCGAACTGCTCGTTGCTTCCGGCCTATCCGAGAGCAAGTCCGCCGCCCGCCGGACCGTGGGGGAGGGCGGGGCCTACGTGAACAACGCGAAGGTCTCCGACCCCGACGCCGTTATTGCGGCCAGCCAGTTGCTGCACGGGCGCTACCTGCTCCTGCGTCGGGGCAAGAAGAACCTGGCAACGGTGGAGGTCGCGGCGCCCTGATCCGCTGCTGGTCCGTACTGAGAACGCAAGCTGCACGCTCCTTCCTGGCTGATTTGCACGTCCGGGGAGGAGCGTGTATTGTTTTCTGAGTCGCCGCCGCTGAGCGGAGACAAACCCCCACAAATGAGAAGCAATTCTTCATGCGCTAGGCGCGGATAATGAAAATTGCTTCAATTCTGCTGGGCGGATTCGCTCCACAGAGTGAAATTCGGATGAAAATCGCGAATTTGCAAAGTGGAAATGAATGAAATAAGCTGTAAACATCGCAGCGAAGAAAAGCGAAATAAAAGAATTCATTGAAATGAATTGTTTCGACAAGTATTCGAATGTGTCTGTTGTTTGAGAACTCAATAGTGTGCCAAGTTTGTTGATACCAATTTATTATGGATTGGTTGTTTTGCCAGGTTGCGCCACCCCGTGGTGTGGTCTGGTTTTTACAGCTGGTTTCAAATTTTGTGCAGCCGGT
Source organism: Arthrobacter sp. ok909 (assembly GCF_900104405.1). Lineage (NCBI taxonomy): Bacteria > Bacillati > Actinomycetota > Actinomycetes > Micrococcales > Micrococcaceae > Arthrobacter > Arthrobacter sp. ok909. The sequence continues at coordinate 246,720 of NZ_FNJS01000003.1, forward strand.
TTCTCCCGTTTTCCCGGGGGTGCCGGGTGTGTTCGTTTTTGTTTTACTTCAACGGAGAGTTTGATCCTGGCTCAGGATGAACGCTGGCGGCGTGCTTAACACATGCAAGTCGAACGATGATCCGGTGCTTGCACCGGGGATTAGTGGCGAACGGGTGAGTAACACGTGAGTAACCTGCCCTTAACTCTGGGATAAGCCTGGGAAAC
>NZ_FNJS01000007.1:0-180051 GCF_900104405.1 Arthrobacter sp. ok909
CCGGATGTGGAAGCGAGGACTAACGACTCGTGAAGCTGACCGGTACTAATAGGCCGATAACTTACACCACACACCACCCCGCGAACCCGTTTCAAAAGGGGTTCGCACCCAGGGGTGGTACAAAGAAACAAGACTGCTTGCGTCCACTATGTGGTTCCCAACCAACAAACCCGCACCCGCGGCACGTTGCAACAGGAACAAACCACAACAACATAAACAACACCACAACTGCACCAGCACCACCGGTGCAGCAGGTTGTAACCACAGATTTCCCCGCCACACCCCCAGGGTGCAAGGCGGTGGAGCAAGGGTTACGGCGGTCATAGCGTGGGGGAAACGCCCGGTCCCATTCCGAACCCGGAAGCTAAGACCCACAGCGCCGATGGTACTGCACCCGGGAGGGTGTGGGAGAGTAGGTCACCGCCGGAACACTATTACAGGTCGAGGACCCCCAACACACGTTGGGGGTCCTCCCGCATTTAACACCCCTAACGGGCCACGAACCCATCCGCAGCACCGGCACACCCCCGGCGGATCTCCCCGCACCACCGGCCCACCCCGGGACGTGCGTGAGCGTCGCGCGGGTAGAGTGGTTGCCCATGGATAACCTCTTCAGCCATGCTCCGTCGAGCGCGCCGGAACCTGAGCCGGCCGACGAACTTGATCCCGTCGTCGTCAGTGTTGTGGTCCCTGGCGCTGTCGCCCGGGCGTTCATGGGCTTCACCGAACACACGCACCTCTGGTGGCCGATGGAGGACCACAGCGTCTATGGCCTCGGCTCCTACGTGGAGTTCGAGGAGAGCCTGATCCTGGAGACCTCGGATGATGGCAGGACAGCCGTCTGGGGATCGATAGATGACTGGCAGCCTCCGCTGTCCTTCCATGCCAGCTGGCACCCTGGAACCACGGCCATGTGGTCCACCGAGCTCCGGGTGGCGTTCAAGGCGGTCGGTGACGGGACGGAGCTGCGCCTGGTGCACAGCGGCTGGGAAGGCGCCGAAGATCCCGCGGCAACCCGGGCCGACTATGCGGCCGGCTGGCCCGGTGTCCTGGACCGCTTCGTCCGGTTCATGGGCGGCGCCGGCACCGGCAGCCCGGACGCCTGAGCGAGCCCTAGACGCACTCCTGGACGACGGCAGCCTCTGACGGGGCCGCGCAGCCCGATGCCTAGTTGCGCAGGGGCCCCTGGTCGATGGGCGGAACGGCAGTGCTGGACCGGATTACAAAGCGGGTGGGGTATTCGGTGTCTGCGGCGTCCGCGTCCGCGCCGCCGTCGAGCCCTGCCAGCAGGCGCCGCACGGCCAGCGCGCCCTGGCCCCGCGCGTCCTGATCGATCGTGGTCAGCCCGAAGACTTCGCCCAGCTCATGGCCGTCGATGCCGATGACCGAGAGGTCATCCGGCACGCGCAGGCCGAAATCCCGGGCCGCGAGAATGGTGCCGATCGCCATCTCATCGGAGGCGGCAAAGACAGCCGTGGGACGCTCCGCCGAACTGCCTAGCAACTGCCGCGCGCTGGCGTAGGCTCCCTGGATCGTGAAATCCGCAGAGACCTGCCACTCCGGCCGGACGGCCAGTCCCGCGTCCCGCATGGCTTTCTTGAACCCCGCCTGGCGGGTCCCCGGCAGGCGGAAGTCCTGCTCATAGGCGGCGTCGCCGGTCATGTGGGCGATCCTGCTGTGGCCGAGCTGGATCAGGTGCCGCGCCGCGGCCTCCGCGATGCCGGAGTCATTGATGCGGATCGTCGAGGCTCCGGGAAGGGGTCCGCCGATCCCCACGATCGGGCGGTGGATGGCCAGCAGCTGGTCAATCTCCGCCTCGGAGAGCTCCAGGGATACCGCGATCACGGCGTCCACGCGTTTGCGCAGCAGGAAGTCGTTCAGCACGCTGTGCCGGCGCTCCTGCCCCTCGCTCACGTTGTACAGCGTGAGGTCGTAGCCGGCGTCCAGGAGGGTCGCCGAGACGCCTTCGACCACCGAGGAAAAGAACCACCGGTGGACCGAAGGCACCACGACGCCGACATTGTGGTTACGCCCGGAGGCCAGGCTGGAAGCGTGGTAGGACAGGACGAAGCCGAGCTCGGCGGCGGCGGCCCGGGCACGTTCCCGGCTGCGGGCGGAGACGTTGCCCTTGCCGCTCAAGGCGCGCGAAACGGTGGCGATGGAGAGGCCGGACCGTTCCGCAACGTCCTTGATGCCGGGCATTCCTACCCCTCCGTGTCCTCGATGTAGATTTCCAGCCAAACAGTTTCACCTGAGCTTAACTGATCCCCGGCACTGGACATGTCCCCGGCTGCGTAACCTGCGCCCGGGGGCGTTGAACTGCGCAGCAGAACCCGTCCGGCAGGCATCTCCAGCGGTTCATAGCCCGTGTTCAGGAGCACCAGCGTGGTCCCGTTGAGGAAGGCCAGGCTCGTGTCCGTGCACAGGTCCTCATACCAGGACAGGGAGCCGCGGCCCAGGTCCAACCCGCGGCGCAAATCCAGCATGCGCTTGTACAAGTTCAAGTGCGACGACGGCGACGCGGCCTGCACATCCCGCGCCAGGCCCGCGAAGTTCTCCGGCTGCGGCAGCCAGGGATCCTGCCCGTCGCCGAATCCTGCGTGCAGTTCCCCGCCCCGCCAGGGCAGCGGGACACGGCAACCGTCGCGGCCCAGCCGCGCGCCGCCGGTGCGGGCGAAGGTGGGGTCCTGGCGCCGGGCGTCCGGGATGTCGGTTCCGTCCGGGAGGCCCAGCTCCTCACCCTGGTACAGGTAGGCCCCGCCGGGCAGCCCCAGCATGAACATGGACGCGGCGGCTGCTCGGGACCGGCCCAGATCCTCGTCGGGCTGCGGGTCCGAGGCGCCGATTCCGTCACCGTCGCGCGGCGCCTGGCCGCTGTACCCGAAGCGGGTGGCGTGGCGGACGACGTCGTGGTTGGAGAGCACCCAGGTGCTGGGAGCCGCGACGGCGTCCAGCGCCGTCAGGGACTCGGTGATGACGTGGCGCATGCGGTGCACGTCGAGGCCCGCGTGAAGGTACGGGAAGTTGAAGGCCTGGTGCATTTCGTCCGGGCGGACCCAGTCGGCCAGGCGGGGGAGCGGGTCCACATTGGCCTCGGCGCAGAGGATCCGGTCCGGGCCGTACTCTGCCAGAATCCGCCGCCACTGGCGGTAGATGTCATGCAGGGCGGGCTGGCCGAACATCGGAGCGTCGTGGCCGGGAAAGCCGTCGCAGCTGTTCCCGTCGGCGCGGCCGCCCCACTCGGGCAGTCCGGGGGCCTTGACCAGGGCGTGCGCCACGTCCACCCGGAACCCGGAAACCCCGCGGTCCAGCCAGAAGCGCAGGACTCGCTCGAATTCCTCGTGGACCGCGCGGTTGTCCCAGTTGAAGTCCGGCTGGGAGGAATCGAAGAGGTGCAGGTACCACTGGCCCGGGGCGCCGTCCGGCTCGGTAATCCGGGTCCAGGCCGGTCCGCCAAAGTGGGACTGCCAGTTGTTCGGCGGCTCTTGGCCAAACGTCCCGCGGCCGTCGCGGAAAATGAACATGTCCCGTTCCGGACTGCCGACGGGAGCGGCCAGAGCTGCCTGGAAGTCCGGGTGCTGGTCCGAACAATGGTTGGGCACGAGGTCCACGATCATCCGCAGCCCCAGCCGGGTGGCCTCGGCCATCATGGCGTCGAAATCATCCAGGGTGCCGAACAACGGGTCGACGTCGCAGTAGTCGCTGACGTCGTAACCGGCATCACGCTGCGGAGACCGGTAGAACGGCGAAAGCCAGACGGCGTCGATATCCAGTTCGGCGAGACGGGGCAGCTCGGCGGTGATGCCGGCGAGGTCACCGATCCCGTCGCCGTCCAGGTCCCGGAACGAGCGCGGATAGACCTGGTAGATGACAGCGGACCGCCACCACCCGGGGAGCTGGTCTGCGGCATGCACCCGGGTCAACGGACCCGTCAGGGGGCCGGCAGAGATGCCGGCCAGCGCGGCGGGGGAGAAGAGAACTGAATCAACGGACATGGCGGTAATCGTAAGCCCCGGCCGCCGAAATTGAAAACGCTTCCAGCCAAATTCGGCCGGGTATTTTCGGCAAGCGATTGGACCATCCGCAGCTGCATGACCGGCGTCCAGGCAGGGAGGGGCGGCAAACCGCAAACCCCATAGCGCTGACGCGTCGTGACGCGGCGGGACCGGGCGGCCCCGCTACTGCTCGGTAGACTGACTTTTCAAAGCCGGACTTAGCGTGTACTTTGGAAGCGCTTGCAGATGTGAGCCACATCACCGACGATGCCACGGGGCTCTGGAATGGACTTCCAGAGCCTTATGCGTGGATGCAGGATTTTATGAAAGGGACACCAATGAAGGTGCAGAACACCCTCACAAACGGGACGACCCGCCGCGTCTTCACCGCGGGCGCGATCTCCGCAGTGGCCGCGCTGGCCCTCAGCGCCTGCGGCGGCGCCGCAGCCACCGCGCCCGCCACCGCGATGGCCAAGCCTGACCTGAAGGCCTCCGGCGCCAGCACGATCACCATGTGGGTCGACGCCGAGCGCTCACCCGCGCTGAAGGACATCACGGCCAAGTTCCAGGCCGACACCGGCATCGAGGTCAAGCTCGTCGTCAAGGACTTCGCCGCAGTGCGCGACGACTTCATCACCCAGGTTCCCACCGGCAAGGGCCCGGACCTGATCGTCGGCCCGCACGACTGGGTAGGAAAGTTCGTCCAGAACGGCGTGATCGCCCCGGTGGAACTGGGCGACAAGAAGTCCGCGTTCCAGGACTCCTCCATCAAGGCCATGACCTACAACGGTTCCGTCTACGGTGTCCCGTACGCGATCGAGAACATCGCACTGCTGCGCAACACGGACCTCGTGCCCCAGAGCGCCAAGACCCTGGATGAAGTCATCGCCAACGGCAAGAAGGCCGTGGCCGACGGCAAGGCGAAGTTCCCGTTCCTTGTCGGCATGGACCCGAAGCAGGGCGACCCGTACCACCTTTACCCGCTGCAGTCCTCGATGGGCTCTGAGGTCTTCGGCAAGTCGGCCGACGACGGCTACGATCCCAAGCAGCTCCTGATCGGCGACACTGCCGGCGTCGAGTTCGCCAAGAAGCTGGCCGCCTGGGGCGACGCCGGTGAGAAGATCATCAACTCCAACATCACCGGTGACATCGCCAAGGAGAAGTTCCTGGCCGGCGAATCCCCGTACTACCTGACCGGTCCGTGGAACGTGCCGGACGTGCAGAAGAAGGGCATCAAGTTCGCTGTCGACGAACTGCCCACCACCGGTGACAAGCCCGCCCAGCCGTTCATCGGCGTCAACGGCTTCTTCATCAGCTCCAAGAGCGCCAACGCCCTCGCCACCAACGAGTTCGTCACCAACTACCTCACCACCGAGGCAGCACAGGACTCGATGTACAAGGCCGGAGGCCGTCCGCCGGCCCTGAAGGCCTCCTTCGAGAAGGCCGCCAGCGACCCCGTCGTGGCAGCCTTCGGCAAGATCGGCGCCGCCGGCGTCCCGATGCCGGCCATCCCGGAAATGAGTGCCGTCTGGGCGGACTGGGGAGCCACCGAGCTCGCCCTCATCAAGGGCCAGGGCGATCCCGCCGCTGACTGGGCCAAGATGGCTGCCAGCATCAAGGCCAAGATCGCGGGCTAACACAGTCAGCCCCCGCGCGGTTCCCCGGCTCCCCAAGGATCCGGGACACCGCACAGCACCGGGCCGGGCGGCACACCATGCCGCCCGGCCCGTTCCTGCACCACCCCCAGCTTTCTCCCGAGGACCGTAGACAGCCATGACAGACACCGAACTCCGCCCGGCCGACGATTCCGCCCCCGCAGCGCCCGGCCGCCCCGCCGGGAAACCCGCGGGGAAACAAGCAGTGCCCCGCCGCCGAACCTTCGGCCCCGACACCACCAAAGGAACGCTCGCCAAGATCGTGCTGCTGGGCCTCGTGGACGCCGTCGCCGTCTACGTGCTTATGATGCTGTTCCTCAGCCAGTCCTGGGGCGTGCTGGCCGTCGCCGCCGCCGTCGTGCTGGTGATCAACTGGATCTACCTGCGCAAGGGCGGACTGCCCGCGAAGTATCTTGCCCCCGGCGTGCTGTTCCTGCTCGTGTTCCAGGTCTTCGTGGTGTTCTTCAGCGGCTATATCGCCTTCACCAACTACGGCGACGGGCACAACAGCACCAAGGACGACGCGATCGCGGCCATCCAGCTCACGGCGCAGAAGCGCGTCCCCGACTCCCCGGCGTACAAGGCGGCCGTGCTGTCGAAGGACGACTCCTTCTACCTGCTGTTCACGGACCCGGACGGCAAGATCTCCCTGGGCAGCACCGGCAAACCGCTGGAAGCGGTCTCCGGCGCCGGCACGGACTCCACCGGGAAAGCCAACGCCCTGGACGGGTACCGGACCCTGAACTTCCAGGAGATCGTCGCCAACCAGCAGCGGATCCTGGACATCACCGTTCCGGTCTCCGCGAACCCCGCCGACGGCACCCTGCGCACCGCCGACGGCAGCTCCGCCTACCAGTTCAAACCGGCTTTGAAGTACGACGCCGGTGCCGGCACCTTCACGGACACGGACACCGGCGCCGTCTACCGGGACAACGGCAAGGGCGCGTTCGCCACGGACAGCGGCGAGACCCTGAGCACCGGCTGGAAGATTGACGTCGGCATGGAGAACTTCGCGCGGGCCTTCACCGATCCGAGCCTCCGCGGTCCGCTGCTCGGCGTCATCCTCTGGACCTTCACCTTCGCCGTCGCGTCCGTAGCCCTGACCTTCGCCTTGGGACTGTTTCTGGCGATCACCTTCAACCGCGAGGACCTGCGCGGCAAGAAGATCTACCGGATCCTCATGATCCTGCCCTACGCGTTTCCGGCGTTCCTCTCCGGTCTGGTCTGGTCCGGCATCCTGAACCCGCAGTTCGGCTGGCTCAACCAGACCCTGCTGGGCGGGGCCACGATCGGCTGGCTGACGGACCCGGTCCTGGCCAAGATCAGCGTGCTGGTGGTCAACCTCTGGCTCGGCTTCCCGTACATGTTCCTCGTCTGCACCGGGGCGCTGCAGTCCCTGCCCACCGAACTGGACGAGGCGGCCCGGATGGACGGCGCCAGCCCGTGGCGGGTTTTCCGCTCTATCAAGCTGCCGCTCCTGCTGGTCTCGATCGCACCGCTGCTGATCTCCTCCTTCGCCTTCAACTTCAACAACTTCAACGTGATCTTCATGCTCACCGGCGGCGGCCCGCGGTTCGCGGACACGGACCGGGACATCGGGGCCACGGACATCCTGATCACGCTCGTCTACAAGGTGGCCTTCGGGCAGGGCACCGGGCGCGACTACGGCCTCGCCAGCGCCCTGGCGATCATCATCTTCATCATCGTGGCCACTGTCTCGGCCATCAGCTTCAAGCAGACCAAGGCACTTGAGGAAGTGAACTCATGAACGGGCCCGCACAACGCGTCGTCTCCATCTCGGACCAGCCGCAGGCCTCCGCCGCAGGCGACAACACACGCGAGAAAATCGGCGCTGAACCCGCGCCCGCCGGCGAGCTCGCAGCCCTCCGGCGCCGCAAGGCCTTCGGCGCCTGGTTCAAGGACAAGGGCTGGCGGCACGTTGTGGGGATCGTGGTCACCATCTTTGCTGTCTTCCCGCTGCTGTATGTGCTTTCCGCGGCCTTCAACTCCACCGGCACCCTGGTGGGATCCAACGCGCTCTTCAGCCGGATCGATCTCGGCAACTTCACCGAGCTCATGAACAATCCCTCGCGGCCCTTCGCCCATTGGTTCGTCAACACCATGGTGGTGGGCGGCGTGACGTCGGCAGCCACCGTGTTCCTGGGCGCCATGGCCGCCTACGCATTCTCCCGCATGCGCTTCACCGGCCGCCGGATCGGCCTGCTGAGCCTGCTGCTGCTGCAGATGTTCCCGCAGCTGCTCGCCGTCGTCGCCATCTTCCTGCTCCTGAGTGGGATCTCCGAGGTCATCCCCGCCCTCGGCCTGGGCAGCCAGCTGGGCCTGATCATGGTGTACCTCGGCGGCGCCCTGGGCGTGAACACCTACCTCATGTACGGCTTCTTCAACACCGTGCCGCAGTCCCTCGACGAGGCGGCGAAGATCGACGGCGCCAGCCACGCGCAGATCTTCTTCGGCATCATCCTGCGGCTCGTCACCCCCATCCTGGCCGTGGTGGGCCTGCTGAGCTTCATCGCCATCTCCGGCGAGTTCGTGATCGCCAGCGTGGTGCTCACGGACCCGGACAGCCAGACGCTCGCCGTCGGGCTCTACTCCTTCGTGGCCCAGCAGCGCTCCGAGAACTGGGGAGTCTTTGCCGCCGGAGCCGTGCTGTCCGCCGTCCCCGTGATGGCCCTGTTCCTTTACCTGCAGCGCTACATCGTCAGCGGCCTCACCCAGGGCTCGGTGAAGGGCTAGGCATGCACGGGACGGGCATGACACCGCCGTGCGGCACGGGCCCCCTGCCGCACCACGACGGCTCGGCTCTCCACGCGCCCGGGCGCGCGGACCTGGGGGCGGACATCCGCCTGCGGCTCCGCGTGCCCGCCGGCTGGGGGCGGGCCTCCAAGGTGTGGCTCCGGTCAATCCACGACGGCGAGCCCCGCTACGATCCCGCCCGCGCCCTCGGTGAGGCCGACGGCTGGGTCTGGTGGGAGGCCGCCACGGTGGTGACCAACCCGGTGGCCCGCTACCGCTTCCTCCTGGAAGTCCCCGCGGGTGCCGCCGGCGACGGAGGCGCGGACGGCGCCGGAGCCGGCGGAGAAGCCGGCGGCAGCCTGCGGTACTGGAGCCTGAACGCGCAGGGACTGTTCAGCCGCGACGTCTCCGACTACGCCGACTTCCGCCTCACGACGTTCCGGCCCGCGCCCGAATGGCTGCGCCGGGGCACGATGTACCAGATCTTCCCGGACCGCTTTGCCCGATCCGCGCCCGCGCACGGCCCGGCGCGCCAGGTCCCCGACTGGGCCGTGCCGTGCAGCTGGGACGGCACCCCTGTGGAGGGCGCAGGCCCGCAGACCCCCTACCAGTACTACGGCGGCGACCTCCGAGGCATCACCGAACGGCTGGACCACATCCAGGCCCTCGGGGCCGACGTCATCTACCTGACGCCGTTCTTCCCGGCCCGCTCCAACCACCGCTACGACGCCGCCACCTTCAGCTTCGTGGATCCGCTGCTGGGCGGGGACCAAGCCCTCGTGGAACTGGTCGAGGCCGCGCATGCCCGCGGCCTGCGGGTCATGGGCGACCTCACGGCCAATCACTCCGGCGCCGCCCACGAATGGTTCCGGCGAGCCCTGGCGGACCCTGCCTCGGAGGAGGCCGGGTATTACTATTTCAACGCCGAGCACACGGAGTACGAGGCCTGGTACGGCGTCCCTTCGCTGCCCAAACTCAACTGGGCCTCCCGGGCCCTGCGCGAGAAATTCGTCCTGGACGACGATTCCCCGGTGGCTCGCTGGCTGCGGCCGCCGTTCAATCTGGACGGATGGCGGATCGACGTCGGCAACATGACCGGGAGGCTCGGCGGCACAGACCTCAACCAGGAGGTCGCCCGGCTGATCGCGGACCGGGTCCGCTCGATCAACCCGGATGCCGCGCTGCTCGCCGAGGCTACCAACGACGCCGCCCCGGATTTCAGCGGCGAGCACTGGCACGGCGCCATGACCTACTCCAACTTCACCCGTCCGCTGTGGTCCTGGCTGGCCGGGGACGCCGAGCACGTGAACTTCTTCGGAACCCCGCTGCCCGGGCCCAACAGGACCGACGCCGCGGACTTCCTGGCCACACACCTGGACCTCGCCTCCGCGTTCAGCTGGAACGTGCGGCAGCAGAACATGAACGCCCTGAACAGCCATGACACTGCGCGGGCGGCCACCGTGATGATCGACGGCGGCCAACGGCTTGGCGCGCTGCTGATGTTCACCCTGCCGGGGGTTCCCGTGCTGTTCGCCGGGGATGAATTCGGGCTCACAGGCGGCAACGGGGAGTTCTCCCGGACGCCCATGCCGTGGAACGACCCCGGCCGCATCCCCGCCGACCTCCGGGCGGACTACGCGGCCCTCACCGCGCTGCGCCGGGAACAGCCCGCGCTCACCGGCGGCGGCGTGCGCTGGCTGTACGCCCACGGGGACGTCCTGGCGTTTGTGCGCGAAACCGCGCAGAGCGCCGTGCTGGTGGTGGTGGCCCGGGCCGGCGCCGAGGTTCGGCTGGCGCCCGGTGCGCTCGCTGACACCCAGCTCGCGGCCCTGGCCCGGCCCCCTGCATACGCGACGGCCCAGGTCAGCGTGGCGCTGAGCCCGGACACGGCGACGGAGGTGGACACGGAGGCGGACATGGCGACCGGCACGGGGCAGGCGCCGGAACTGGAAGCGTCTACCGCAAAGATCGGGGCGGACGGGGCTGCCGCAAGTGCCGTGATCTGCACCCTGGGCCCGGCGGCCTCGGCGTGGGTGCTGCCGGGGACCCGGGTGCCGGCCCAGCAGTCTTAGACTGGGAGCCGGATTCGACCGAACTGGAGACCGCATGCGCAGCATCATTGACGAGCTGACCTCTGCCCTGGGCCCGGCGAAAATTGCCGTGGATCCCGCCACCCTGGCCGCCTACGCCGTGGACCAGGCGCCCGTCCTGGACTACCAGCTCCCGCAGGCCGTGGTCCGCGCCGAATCGGTGGCCGACGTTCAGGCCACCGTGCGTGCCTGCGCCGCCCGCGGTGTCGCACTCGTGGCCCGCGGGGCCGGTACCGGCGTCTCCGGGGGCGCCCACGCGAGCGAGGGCTGCGTGGTGCTCAGCCTTGAGCGGATGAACCGCATCCTGGACCTCAACCCGGATGACGAGACCGCCGTCGTCGAACCTGGCGTCATCAACGCGGACCTCAACGCCGCCGCCGCCGACCACGGACTCATGTACGCCCCGGATCCGGCGAGCTTCAAGATGTCCACCATCGGCGGCAACGTGGCCACCAACGCGGGCGGGCTGCGGTGCGCGAAGTACGGGGTGACGCGGGACTCGGTCCTGGCCCTCGACGTCGTGCTCGCGGACGGCACCCTGATCCACACCGGCCACCAGACGTTCAAGGGCGTCGCCGGCTACGACCTCACGGGGTTGTTCGTCGGCTCGGAGGGGACACTGGGGATCGTGGTCGGGGTGACCGTGCGGCTGAAGTACCTGCCGCGCGAGGTCCATACGATCGCCGCCTTCTACCCGGACTTCCGCAGCGCCGCGGCCGGCGTCCTGGCGGTCGGCAAGGCCCGAGTGCAGCCTGCCATCATGGAACTGCTCGACGGCGGCTCGCTCGCCCAGCTCGACGACATCCACGGCTCGGACCTGACGGCGCGCGGGGCGTCCCTGCTGCTGATCCAGACCGACGGCTTCGGCGCGGCGGCCGAAGCCGCGGCCATCCGTCCGGTCCTCGCCGCCGGGGGAGCGGTGGTGACCATGGAAGCCAACGACGAGGCAGAGCAGCTTGTCGAACTGCGCCGCAACAGCCGCGGAACCGAGGTGGACGACGAATACCGGGTGGGCGAGGACGTGGCTGTGCCGCGCTCGCGGCTGGTGGATTATGTTGCAGAGCTCGAGGCCATCGCGGCCGAGTACCGGGTCCAGCTCAAGGTCGTGGCACACGCCGGCGACGGGAACCTGCATCCCACCTTCTGGATCGACCGCGTGGACAACGCCGTGGACGCCGATGCCATGGCCCGGCTCGGCGCCGCCTTGGACAAGTCCATTGCTGTGGCCCTGGCCATGGGCGGCACCATCACGGGCGAACACGGGATAGGACAGTACAAGCTGCGCTGGCTTGGCCTGGAGCAGAAGGAACCGGTGCGTGAGCTGCAGCGCCGGATCAAGGAGCTGTTCGACCCGGCGGGGATCCTGAACCCAGGGAAGGCGATTTAGCCCGCCCGTGCCACAACGTGCCGGGACGTAGCCTAGTCGTCGGAGTCCGGGTATTCGGCGATGGATTCGTCGGCGCCGTAGCGTGATTCCTCGGTTTCCACCTCGAGGATCTTGAGCAGCTCGGTGTCCGGGTTGAGCATGATCGCGGCCTCGTCCCGGCGGTGGCGGAGCTCGTTGTCGATATAGGACTGCACGGCCTCGGCCAGGGGGATGTGCCGGTTCTCCGCCTCGGACATGTACCAGCGGTGCTCCAGGACCTCGTGCACGGCCTCGGCCGGCTCGAGCTTGCCGGAGAGGTCGCGCGGGATGGCCCGCACGATCGGCTCGAAGATCTGGCTGACCCACAGGTGCGCGCTGTATTCCTCGTCCATGCCCGGGTTGTTGTCGGCCCGGAACGAGTCCATGTCGTTCAGGAGCCGGCGGGCCTGGTTCTCCTGGGCGTCCAGGCCGGTGAGGCGAAGCAGCCGGCGCTGGTGGTGCCCCGCGTCGACAACTTTCGGCTGGAGCTGGATGGTGGAGCCGTTCTGCGTGGTCTTGATGGCGTATTCCTCGACATCGAAGCCGAGCTCGTTGAGCCGCCGGATGCGGGCGGCCACACGCCAGCGTTCGCCGATCTCAAACGACTCCTTGGCCGTCAGCTCGGTCCACAGCCGCCGGTAGCTGTCCATGATGAGCTCGCTGGTGGCCACAGGATCGACCTTTTCCTCGATCAGGCCGCCGTCCAGGAGGTCCATGAGCTCCCCGGCGATGTTGACCCGGGCGATTTCGAGGTCGTACTCGCGCTGGCCGGTGGAGAGGTCCGGGTACAGCTCGCCGGTCTCGGCATCCACGAGGTAGGCGGCGAAGGCGCCGGCGTCGCGGCGGAACAAGGTGTTGGAGAGCGAGACGTCGCCCCAGTAGAAGCCGATCAGGTGCAGCCGGACCAGCAGCAGCGCCTGGGCGTCGATGAGCCGGGTCAGGGTGTCCTTGCGCAGCATCTGGGAGAAGAGCGCGCGGTAGGGCATCGAGAACTTCAGGTGCCGGGTGACCAGCACGGGGTTCAGCGGCCGGCCCTCGGGGGTGGTGCGTCCGGTGATGACGGCCACCGGTTCCACGCAGGGCACGTCCAGCCGGGCGAGCTTGCGGAGCATGTGGTACTCGTGGCGGGCGACGTGCTCCGAGGTCTCCTTGATGGCGATGACCGACCCGCCAAGATGGGCGAAGCGCACGATGTGCCGGGAGATACCGCGGGGGAGTGCCGCCAGGTGCTCTGCCGGCCAGTCCTCGAGGGCGATGTGCCAGGGCAGGTCCAGGAGTTCGGGCTCGGTGGCGGCGGCCGTGATGCTCAGCGAACTGGATGCCATGGAGGCCTTGTCATCATTGGCGCTGGCGGCCTCGAACCGGGGCAGCTTCCCGATCTGACCGTAGTCGGTGGGCTCGTCGTGCCACTGGGCACTGTTTTCCTCGGTCATGTGGGGTTTTCCTCGGTCATGGGTCAATTCTTCCGTGTTTGTGGTGCCGCGCCTAACGCGGAGCAGTTAAAGCCCGACAGCGGCCCTCCACTGGGGAGGACCGCCGTCGGGTGCAAGCTAGGGTGCCCGTGGGTGGGTGGGCCCACGCCGGCAGGGTTCCCTTGCCGACGCGGAGCGAGGCTAGGGAGCCGGTGGGGACTAGTCGCCGAGGCGCAGACCGGTCTTGGTGTCGAACAGGTGCACGTGGCCTGACTGCGGGCGGACCCAGATGGACTCACCCTTCATCGGGGGGCGGCGACCATCGACGCGGGCCACGATGTCGTAGCTCTTGCCGTCCAGGGTGGTGTGGCCGTAGACGTAGGCGTCGGCGCCGAGTTCTTCGACGACGTCGACCTCGACCTGGAGGCCTTCGCCCTGGCCGACCGTCTCAAGGTCTTCCGGGCGGGAGCCGAGGGTCACGGTCTGGCCGTGGGCCTCTTCGAGGACGTCGCGCGGGACGGGGTAGACCGTCCCGCCGAACTGCACGCCGCCGTCGACGACCGGCAGTTCGAGGAGGTTCATGGCGGGGGAGCCGATGAAGCCAGCCACGAAGACGTTCTTCGGCTTGTCGTAGAGGTTGCGCGGGGTGTCGACCTGCATCAGCAGGCCGTCCTTCAGCACGGCGACGCGGTCGCCCATGGTCATGGCCTCGACCTGGTCGTGGGTCACGTAGACCGTGGTGACGCCCAGGCGGCGGGTCAGGGATGCGATCTGGGTGCGGGTCTGCACGCGCAGCTTGGCATCAAGGTTGGACAGCGGCTCGTCCATGAGGAAGACCTGCGGGTTACGCACGATTGCGCGGCCCATGGCAACACGCTGGCGCTGGCCGCCGGAGAGTGCCTTCGGCTTGCGGTCCAGGTACGGCTCGAGGTCCAGGAGCTTGGCGGCTTCACGGACGCGTTCGGCGCGCTCTTCCTTGCTGACGCCGGCGATCTTCAGCGCGAAGCCCATGTTGTCCGCGACAGTCATGTGCGGGTACAGGGCGTAGTTCTGGAACACCATGGCGATGTCGCGGTCCTTCGGCGGAACGTCCGTGACGTCACGATCGCCAATCAGGATGCGGCCGGAGTTGACGTCCTCAAGACCTGCGAGCATGCGCAGGGAGGTCGACTTTCCGCAGCCGGAGGGTCCAACGAGGACCAGGAATTCGCCATCGGCGATGTCAATGTTGAGCTTGTCAACAGCGGGCTTATCGGTGCCCGGGTACAGACGTGTTGCGTTATCAAAAGTAACTGTAGCCACAGTTATCAATCCCTTCACCGGCAGGTACGTGCCGGACGATCCGTAGTGAATGGTCTTTTTATGCAGTTGTTAATTTAATTGTGGGTTTTCATGCGCATACTCCTCGGCCGAAGCCGAGGAGTATCCAGTGACGCCGCACGGTAGCTGTGCGCCACATCACAAACAGAGTATGTCAGATTTGTGCCAATTGGGCCACAAAGTTACGGATGTCACATGTGATGCTGCCCACCCGGGCCTGCTTGGCGGCCGTTTTTCGTGGCCCCCCGCGGTTTGAGGTTCAGACCCCGACGGCGCGTTTGCGCTCCCGGAGGAGGGCTTCGAGCAGTTCGCAGACGTGCACCGGCGACTCGATCCGGAACTCGGCCTGGGTGAAATCAAGCCCGACTTTCACGCCGAGATCGCCCGGGATGAGGCTGGCCAGGGCGTCCTCATCAGTGGTGTCGTCCCCGGCGAAGGCCACCGCCGTGGCTCCGGTGGCCTGCCGCAGGAAGGCGATGCCTTCTCCCTTGGAGGCGTGCACCACAGAGGTCTCCAAGACACGGTTGCCGGTCTTGAGGAAGACGCCGCTGCGGTCCTGCAGGACGGCCCGCGCCGCGGCGACGGCGTCCGCGGCGACATCGTCAGCGGCCAGCCGTGTGTGGAGGACGACGCCGGCCGGCTTGTCTTCCAGCAGGGTCCCGGGGGCCTGTTCGACGATTCCCTCTAGCTCCTTCCGGACTTCGGCCAGGAGTTTCCGTTGGGCGTCGTCGAGCATCAGTTCCGAAGAACCGGGGCCCATCCAGACCTCGGCGCCGTGGCTGCCAATCAGCAGAGTGTGTTCCGGCGGGGATGCGACGGCCCGCAGGCTGTCCAGGGCCCGCCCGGAGATGAGCGCCGTCGTCGTGCGCGGAAGTCCGGTGAGCGCGGCGAAGGCCGCGGCCGAACGCGGGAGGGCGCGGGCGTCGGCCGCATGGTCCACGAGGGGGGCCATGGTGCCGTCGAAGTCCATCGCCACGAGCAGATGCTCGGTCCCGGCGATACGGCGCACCGCCTCGAGCAGTTCGGGAGAGAGGGAGAGCCGGGCAGTGTCTGAATCATACGTGTCTGGCTTGTTGGTGCCCGAATTGTTGGTTCCCGAATTGTGGGTGCCGGTGGCATCAGGAGTCATCGCGCACCACCTTTTCGGCCAGGGCGGCCAGGAAGTCCGAGGACCAGAGGTCGACGTCGTGATCCAGGATCTGCTTGCGCATGGCCCGCATGCGCCGGGAGGCCTCGGCCGGCTGCATGTTGACGGCCCTCATGATGGTGTCCTTGAGGCCGTCGATGTCGTGCGGGTTCATCAGCAGGGCCTGTTTGAGCTGGTCGGCGGCGCCGGCAAATTCACTGAGCACCAGCGCGCCGTCGTTGTTTGTCCGGGCGGTGACGTATTCCTTGGCCACGAGGTTCATGCCGTCACGCAGCGCGGTGACCAGCATGACGTCCGCGGCGAGGTACAGCGCCACCATCTCCTCGATGGGGTAGCTGTGGTGGAGGTAGCGGACGGCCGTGCTCTCCATGGTGTCGTAAGTGCCGTTGATGTGGCCGACGGTGCCCTCGACCTCTTCGCGGAGCAGGCGGTACTGCTCCACGCGTTCCCGGCTGGGACTGGCCACCTGGATCAGGGTTGCGTCCTGCACGGTGACCTTGCCGTCGGCGAGCAACTCCTCGTATGCCTTGAGTCGGTGGCGGATGCCCTTGGTGTAGTCGAGACGGTCGACACCGAGCAGGATGGTTTTCGGGTTCCCGAGGTCCCGGCGGATCTGGCGGGCGCGCTCAATGACCTCCGGCTTCCGCGCCAGTTCGCTGATCTGCTTGACGTCGATGGAAATCGGGAAGGCCTGGGCGCGGGCGATGTGGGTGGTGACGCCATCGTTCCCCTTGACGTGGACCTGCTGCCGCTTGACGCTGGCGCCCAGGAAGCGGCGGGCGGAGCGCATGAAGTTCCCGGCGTCGCTGCTGCGCTGGAAGCCCACGAGGTCCGCGCCCAGCAGGCCGTCGATGATTGCACGGCGCCACGGGAGCTGCGCGAAAATCTCCGGCGGCGGGAACGGGATGTGGTTGAAGAACCCGATCTTCAGGTCCGGCCGGGCCTCCCGCAGCATCTTCGGGACCAGTTGCAGCTGGTAGTCCTGCACCCACACGGTGGCCCCCTCGGCCGCGTGGTGAACGACGGCGTCGGCGAACCTCCGGTTGACCTTGCGGTAGGAGTCCCACCAGGTGCGGTGGAACTCCGGCGGGGCGATCACGTCGTGGTACAGCGGCCACAAGGTGGCGTTGGAGAAGCCCTCGTAGAAAAGTTCGATGTCGGCCGTGCTGAGATGGACCGGGACCAGGTCGATGCCGCCGTGGCTGAAGGGCTTGACCGTCTCATCGGGCGCCCCGTGCCAGCCCACCCAGGCGCCGTCCGTCTTGGTCATCATGGGAGCCAGCGCCGTAACGAGTCCGCCGGGGGAGCGGCGCCAGCCGTCCTCGCAGCCCGTGTCCTCGGGAGAGCAGCGGTCAACGGGCAGCCGGTTGGACACTACGATGAAGTCGAACTGGCCCCCCGCCCCGGCAGCGGTCGCTGCACCGTCGGTGGCGTTCTTCGCCGCTTCAGTGGTGTCTCGTGCGCCGTGATCGGCGCTGTCCGTTGCTTCCATTGGTGCCCCCTGGGGTCGCTCGTGGCTGTCTATCAACCCTAGCTCTACGGAATCTTCCGGGCTATTCGTCCGTTGGGCAGGCGGAAGGGAAACTTGAAAGCGCAAGTTCTCGGGTTTCTCCCCTAAAATGATGAAGTTGCCACTGAGTGGACCGCCCCTGGCCGAACGACCCGAGGAACCAATGAGCCCCGCAAACGAACCCCGACAGTCTAAGGCAGAGCGCACTGCCGCGGCGCGCGAGAAAGCCCGCGAGATCCGCGAGGCGCAGCTGAAAAAGGACAAGCGCAACAAGCTGCTTATCGGCTGGGGCATTGTTGCCGCCGTCGTCGCCATCATCGTGATTGTGGCGTTGGTTGTCACGTCCAACATCAAAAACAACGCCCCGGTGGCCGACGAGGGGCCCACCCCGGCCAACGGCAACATCCACGGCGGCGTCACCCTGCTGGCGAACAACCAGGTTGCCAAGACCGATCCCGCCACGGTGAAGCTGTCCGACCTCCCCGCCGCGCCGGCCACGCCGTCGTCGCCGGTTACGGCCCCCGGCGCCGAGGCTGAGGCCGGCAAGCCGGTCAAGGTGGTCCTCTATGTCGACTTCATCTGCCCCGTCTGCAAGAACTTCGAGACGCAGTACAACGAGACACTCACCAAGCTGCGCAATGACGGCAAGATCACGGTGGAATACCGCCCGCTCGGCTTCCTCGACAGCAGGTCCACCACCAACTACTCCTCCCGCGCGGCCGCCGCTGCAGCCTGCGTGGTGAACGAGTCCCCGGAGAAGTACTCTGACTTCTTCGACCAGCTGTACGCCAAGCAGCCGGCCGAAGGCAGCGCCGGGCTCTCCGATGCCGAGCTGAAGAAGATGGCCACCGACGTTGGAGCCAAGAGCATCGACCAGTGCGTGGATGACAAGACGTTCCGTCCGTGGGTTAAGCACACCACCCAGGAGGCCGCGGTGATCGGAGTGACCGGCACCCCGACCGTCTTCGTCGAAGGCAAGCAGTGGGGCGTCGGCGACAGCGCCCAGACCCCGTTCGACCAGTACCTCCAGGCCGCGGTCGACGCCAAGAAGTAACCGGACATCACGCGGCCGCAGTCGAAGGCCCGGCCCCGGATTTTCTCCGGGGCCGGGCCTTCCTGTTGGCCGTCGTGTTGGCCGTCGCTTCGCGGCGGGGGCGTTCCGCGTTTTTCTCACCGGGCGTCGGTGGGCTACCCTTGTCTAGCGTCCTGATATCTGCCCCATTTTGCATCTGACGTGTGGGTAGGCCAGGCCGCAGGAATGCCTCCTTAGCTCAGTTGGCCAGAGCACCGCTCTTGTAAAGCGGGGGTCGTCGGTTCGAATCCGACAGGGGGCCCCACGAACCCCTCCGTTCCGGCGGTTTTTCCCGGGATAGAGGGGTTTTTCATGTCTGAAAACAGGGCACGACAGGGAATGCCGAGAGCGCCCTCCTGGCTTCCGTGAAGGAACGCCAGCATTGTTTCCCGGGACTGAATGCAAACCCATCGTTCAAGGATGCAGCGGTCAGGTGGCTCTCGAGCATCGACGTCCCGCCAGTAGTCGGCGACGCCAACGGGAACATGGTCGCAGGTGCTGTCAGCGGCGGAATCCTCCGGCAGACGTGGGACCAGTAGGAAAGGGTCGTCCAACGCCTCATTCAACCGCTCCCCGGCGCGCTGAAGGTCAATGAAATCAGGGGCCCCTACATGTGACCACTTTCTTCGCTCGCTCGTCGTGGATGGGAAGGGTTACACGAACGCGTCGGCGAGGGTGGCGGTCCTGCCCCTGATCTCGGCCACGCCGACGATTACGGGCACCGTCAAGGCCGGGAACGTCCTAACCGTGAAGCGGGGCACCTGGACTTGGGGCGCGGCGTTCAAGTACCGCTGGCTGCGCAACGGTGTCCCGATCTCTGGAGCCCGGTAGTCGACCTACAAGGTCCGGTCGGCCGACAAGGGCACCAAGCTCACCGTCCGTGTCACGGGCTCCCGGTTCGGTTATACGACCGTCTCCCGGACCAGCGGGGCGCGCATCGTCCCCCTGCGCCCACGTACTGGTGAGGCCTTAGCGCCCTAGCGTTCTAGGACTATTTGGCACCATTCAAGGATTTGAATTGGCCGCCGAGCTCTTGCGCCAAGCCCTTCAGGTCCTTACCGCTCGGAGACTCCTGAAGTGCCTCGGACATGTCCACGACCATCCAGTTCTTACCCTCCACGACGGCTAAAGGCTGGGTACTGTCCGCATACAGCTGCTGCTCGGCATTTCGGGCCTCTTCGGTCTTGAACCACTCGACCTGGACACGCTTTGAACAGACGACGTATTCGGCTGTGTAACCGGCCAGCTCCGGATTGATGATTGGGTCCGTCTTGGGCGCTGCCTCGCAGCCAATGACATCGGCAACGGCTCGGCGCGCTTCCTCGACAGAGCCGAATTCCGTATGCTGCGGGGACGGCGAAGACTGGGTATTGGAGGACTGCTGCGCCTCGATGCCACAGGCTGTTAGAACGCAGATCAGCCCCAGCATTGTGGTAGTCGCGGCGTACTTGAACGTGCCTGTGATCATGACCTGACACCCCCCAAGGCCAGTGGACTCATCCTTGCACAACGCCAGGAAATTAATAAGTAGCGGGGCCAGTTCCAAGGAGCTGGTATCAGAACCCGGCTTGACGAATATAGAAGCATCCTGGCAATGCGGCTTGCGTTGTCCTTACTGAACGTCTTCAACGTCACCCAGCAGTAGCGGATGTCATCCGCGGCCCTGCGCCAGGTCCTGCCGACATTGTTCGAATCGCAAACCGTTGGATGGTGACGCTACCTGATCGGCGTGTAGGCATGGGCTATGGCCGGGAAATCCCGTGGACCAAGGTCAGCGTGGAAAGGCAAATTCCACCAACACGGGCCGCGCGATCGAGTGAGCACTGGTACTGGCAGCGGGTGCGGCGGCCCGGGACACCGCCGCCGAGCTGGGATCGGGCATCCACGACAAACCCGGCCATGCGGATCACATCCCAAGCAGCGATTGACAAGCGCTAATCGGCGCGTCAACTTGCAGAACATACCGCTCCCGATGAGTCGGAGTGCACGACCGTTGTCCTCCGCCCTCGTGCGCCGACGACCGGCGGGCGGGCAAGGTTAAGCCTTGTTAATTCCGCTATATGGAAATGCACTTTCCCCTTGTGGAATAAATCACGTTGGATCTATAGTGATTAGACAGCCAACGAGGCGTAAATCACATCACCAATTGCTATCCGCAGAATGGTCCATTCCCATGAAAATCACTGAGCACGTTGCGTTGAAGGCGAGTTCGACGCACGCGGCACGGGACCGGCGCTACAGCCGTTCCGTATGTCAGCTCCTGTTCGCCCCAGTGGCGGCGGTACCGATCGGCCACTGGCGGCAGATTTTCGGTATCACTGCTCCTGCGTGGACGGGCATTCCCCGCACGGCCCACCCCTAATCGGAGAATTCCACCCGCCATCCGCACAAGCATTAGATGTTGCCGGGTGGGTGGAAATCTATCCAGATTCCCGCGCCGCAACGTGCCCGGCAATGACGCCCGAGCTACGGACCGGCCTCTAATTCCATCCGGGAGCATTTCCATGTCCAAACAATCACTACATACCCCCATCACAGCGGCAGCTACCGCTACCGTAGTGTCCAAGCCGCGCGGCAAGGCCCGCTGGAGCATAGCCCTGCTGATGGGCTTCGGCATTCTCATCAACTACATAGACCGGCTGTCCATATCGGTCACCCAGACTCCGCTTTCCCATGAATTCGGCCTGACTTCCACCGAATTTGGCGTGCTGTCATCCGCCTTCCTGTGGTCATATGCGCTCATGCAGATTCCCTCCGGCATGCTTTTGGACCGCTTCGGCGTCAAGAAGATCTGGGGGGCCAGCGCAGTACTGTGGTTCATCGCATCGGTCCTGACTGCAATTGCCTCAGGCGCATGGATCATCATCTTGGCCCGTGTGCTGCTCGGTGTCGCCGAGGCTCCGGCCTTTCCCGGCGCCATGAAGGCCACCGGACTGTGGTTTCCTCGAACCGAGCGCGGACTGTGTACCGCCATCTTCGACAGCGGCACCCGCTTGGCAAACGTCCTGGGCTTGCCCTTGATCGCCTTCACAGTGGCGACGTGGGGCTGGCGCGAAGCCTTCTGGGTACAAGCCGTGTTGTCGCTGGTCTTCCTGGCCGTCTTTGTGTGGAAATACAGCGGACCGCAGGCGCGGCTGCGCAAAGGACGCATGACCCAGGAAGAATACAACTACATCGTCGACGGCGGTGCATCATCCGAGTCCGTCCGTCCCAAGAGTGACCTGGCCACGGTCGGCTACCTGCTGCGCCAACGTAAGGTCTGGGGTCTCTCGCTGGGCCTGGCCGGTGCCGGATATGTACTCTGGATGCTGCTGACCTGGCTGCCCGGCTACATGCAAACCAGCATGAACCAAAGCATCCTGCAAAGCGGAATCTACGCGGCCGTACCCGCCTTGGCCATGTTCGTCTCGGAGTTGGCCATCGGCGGCTGGTGGGTCGACCGCGTGATCGGCCGCGGCGCCAACCCCGACAAGGTCCGCAAGGGAGTCATCGTCGTCGGCATGCTCGTCGCATTGCTGACGGTGGGCGCCGCGTTCAGTGACACCCCGACATCAGCCATCATCTGGATTGCTGCCGGCAGTGCGGGCATTGCCCTGGTCTATGTCACGAGCAACTCGCTCCCGGCCCTGATCGCACCGGAGGGCAGCGCCGGGTCGCTGGCCGCGATCGTCAACTGCGTGAATCTGCTCGCCGGCGTGGCAGCACCGATCGTGACCGGGCTGGTCGTCGACCTCACCGGCAGTTTCACCTTCGCCTTCATCATCGGCGGCGTTGCCCTGATCGGCGGGCTGGCCTCCTATGTCTTGCTCATGGGCAAGCTCGAGCCAATCCCGGCGAGGGGTATCGTGCAGGACTCCGCTGTCTGATCCGCATCGCGGCAGACTGCCCGTCGCCGATCAGGATCACTCTGGTCGGCGGCGGGCACTCTGCGTGGCGAGGCGCAGAATGCCCCGGCTCGAGGAGGCGTATGCCGCGATGTGTGCCCTGGCCCGGCGGGTGCGCGGGCTGACCGTGGAGGAGGAGCCCGAGCCGCAGATCAGCACCATGACCCAATAGCCTCAACATGCTGCCTGTGCTCGCGGTCGAGCCCGCCTGAGGCCTGCTCGCGAGACACCGCGCAGTTCCGAGCACAAAAACGTACGGCCCTGCTCCCGGAGTCCGGGGAGCAGGGCCGTACGGGTTTGGAAATCGTGCGGTTACTCCGGAACCACCAGGGCGGGGGTGTCCTTCCGGATGGTTTCGCCGCGGAAGAAGCCCGGATGCTTTTTCGAGGCGAGGAGCATGACCACGACGCCGAGGGCGAGGATGCCGATCCCCAGGATGAACACCAAGCCCACGCCGAAGACCTCCGAGCCGCTACCGAATTCCGGCGACCAGCTGTCCACAGCGGTCTGGAAGAAGACCACGGTGAGGACCAGACCGCCCACCACCGGGAACAGGAGCCGCATGAAGAAGTTGCGGACGCTGGAGAACAGGCTGTGGCGGAAGTACCACGTGCAGGCGAATGCCGTGAGGCCGTAGTAGAAGCAGATCATCAGGCCCAGGGCCATGATGGTGTCGTTCAGGACGTTCTCGCTGACCACCTTCATGACGGCGTAGAAGCCGCCGGAGATCACGCCGGCCAGGATCGTGGCGTAGCCGGGGGATCCGAAGCGCTTGCTGACCGTCGCGAAGCGCGGCGGGAGGGCGCCGTAGTGGCCCATCGCGAGCAGGCTGCGGGCGGGCGAGGCCATGGTGGACTGCAGGGACGATGCGGTGCCGGAGAGTACGGCCAGGGACATCAGGATGGCCAGCGGGCCCATGACGGGGGAAGCCAGTGCTGCAAAGATGTTCGACTGGTTGTCCGGGTTGTTGAGGCCGATGCCGTCGGTTCCGGTGCCGGCCACCATCATGGTGGCCACGATCGCGACGAGGTAGAGGGCCAGGACGGCGACCGCCGTCGTGGTTCCTGCCCGGCCGGCGGTGCCTTTGCCGCCCTTGGTTTCCTCGTTCACGGTGAGGCAGACGTCCCAGCCCCAGTAGACGAAGACGGCCAGGGACATGCCGGCGGTGAACTGCTCGAAGCTGCCGATCTTCAGCGGATTGAACCAGTCCCAGCTGAAGGCGATGGAGGTGCCCGCGTCACCCGAGGCGGCGTGGGTGAGCGCCATGACGACGAAGATGCCCAGGACCAGCACCTGGAATCCGACCATGGTGTACTGCACAAGTTTGGTGGCGTGCAGGCCGCGGTAGCTGACCCAAACGGCGAGTGCGACGAACACGAGGCACGTAATGATGTTCACGGCCGTGTTGGAGGTCAGGTCGGCGAGGTCGGGGTTGTTGAACATCTGGGCCAGGAAGAGATAGAAGAAGTCCACGGCGACGCCGGCGAGGTTGGACAGGACGATGATGTTGGCGGCCAGCAGCCCCCAGCCTCCCATCCAGCCGACGAACGGGCCGAACGCCTTGGTGGCCCACGTGAAGGTGGTGCCGCTGTCCGGGGAATCGGCGTTGAGCTCGCGGTAGGCGAACGCCACCAGGATCATGGGGATGAACGCGACGATGAAGATCGCCGGCAGCTGCAGGCCGACGGCGCCGACGGCGGGGCCCAGCGAACTGGTGAGGCTGTAGGCGGGTGCCACGGAGGAAATGCCCAGGACGACGACGGCGAGCAGGCCCAGCTGGCCGCCCTTGAGTCCCTTGCCGGTGATGCCGTGCTTGGAACCGGCCGGATCGACGACGTCGTGCGCGGTGGTGATGCCGTCTTCGCGGCCGATAGTTTGACTCATTGGTGACCTTTTTTCTGGGAGGCGGATGGTTGCTGTTGGGTGAGGCCGTTGATGCCACCGCCGCGAGCGAAGAGATGGCCTGCGTCGAAGATGTCGATCAGGGCTACTCCAGTGAGACGGGCATCACATAAATGAACTGTGTTCATTTAGTATTGGGGCGATCCGTGCGCGGGGCAAGACCTAATATGAATAAAGTTCATTTATTTATTCGGCGCTGGCCTGCGGCAGGGCAGCGCCGGGACGTGTACCTGCGGCGGGGCCGAGACCGGCTCCTACGGCCGGCCCCCGGGCCGCGCCGCCACGGGGGAGCCCTCCCCGATGCGCGGGCCGTAAGGCCCTAGACCATGGAATGGACCCAGCAGACTCTGGGCGTATGACTGAAACGAACCCGGGGCCGGCTCCGGACATCAAGACCGCCCAACTCAAGGAGCAGCCGACGGCGGTGGTACGCGAGACCGTCCCGATGAATGCGCTCCGTGACTTTTTTGGCCGTGCCTTCGGCGCGGTCACGGGGGCGGTCCAGGCGCAGCATGTCCAGCTGGCCGGACCCCCGTTCGCGCTCTATCGGGGGATGCCGACCGACGTCGTCGACGTCGAGGCGGGGTTCCCGCTCGCCGCGCCCTTTACGAACGCCGGCGGCGAGGCCACGACGGTCATTGCCGGGACTCTCCCCGCGGGCCAGGCATACGAGGCACTGCACATGGGTTCCTATGAATCGCTGCAGCACACCTACGGGGCGATCATGGAGCGGATGCGGGAAGACGGAGTGAGTCCGGGGGAGGCAATGTGGGAGTACTACCTTAGCGATCCGGGCGCCGAACCGGACCCGTCAAAATGGCAGACCCTCGTGGTCTGGCCGGTCGCCTGAAATACCTGCCGGAACAACCCTCGGGAGGACATACGGAACGGCATCTGAAAAAGAGCGGCCGGCACTGTTGGCATCGTGTCGGGGGCACTGTTTACGGCGCCGTTAGGGCGCTGTTTAGGGGCCATGCCCCGTCGCTTCCGGTGCCGTGAATGACTCATAGTGTCTGATTGGCCACACTATTCTTCAACTCCATGCATAATGTCCTAAACTGCTTCACTGAGGTGCCTGAAATGGCGCTGCGCAGCAACGAAAGTGAACCCCGATATGGCTACCGATTACGACGCCCCACGCAAGACAGAAGAAGAGTCTCCCGCTGAGTCACTGGAGGCCCTCCAGGCGTCACGCGGTGGTGGCGCCCAGACCGCTGTGATCGACGTCGACGAGAACGACACCGCGGAAGGCATCGATCTTCCGGGTGCGGATCTGTCCGGCGAAGAGCTGACCGTCATTGTTGTTCCCGAGCAGTCCGATGAATTCACGTGCTCCTCCTGCTTCCTGGTCCGTCACCGGTCCCAGGTGGCCCGCGAAAAGAACGGCATGAAGTACTGCCGCGACTGCGAAGGCTAAGAAACCAGCTGGCAGCCTGGCTGCTCCCCGCAGCGGCTGACACAACACTGATGGCCCAAGCCTGATGGCCCAAGCCTGATGGCACAGTGGAGCCACTTGAGGCGCCGGACCCGCAAGGGTGCCGGCGCTTCGCCGTTCCCGGCATGGACCGCCGCTCGACCTGCGATGAGGCCATGGGCTTCGGTGGTGACATCAGTCCGTGACCAGCGACGCGTCACCCTAACGGTTGGGCGCCGAAACTGTCGAGGGCCTCGCCCGCCGGTTCGGGCCCGCCTAGGCTGAGTAGGTCTGATCGTGCTGGCTGTTCAGCCAGCTTCAGGGGGTGGCGGCTTTGAAGAAGACCCAGTTGCAGAAGATCCAGTTGCAGAAGATCCAGGCACTGCTTGGGGCAGTGCTGATGGCTGTGGGGCTCGGGGTGTTGGCACCGTCCCCGGCCGTCGCGGACCCCTACTGCGGCCTGGTCTGGGGTTCACTGCTCAAGACGGATCCGGCCATGAGTCAGCCCAAAGTGGTCAACGTCCGGACCGGACAGCATTACTGTTTTGACCGGCTGGTCATTGACCTCAACGGCCCTGTGGCTGGCTACACCGTGCGCTACGTTCCCCAGGTGGTGCAGGACGGGTCCGGGCTGCCCGTTCCGCTGCGGGGTCAGGCTTTCATTCAGCTCACGGTCAACGCGCCGGCCTATGACGACGCCGGCAACCCCACCTACAACCCGGCGAACAAGAATGAACTCTCCAACGTGGCCGGGTACCAGACGTTCCGGCAGGTGGCGTGGGCGGGCAGCTTCGAGGGCTACAGCAGCCTCGGGCTCGGGGTCCGAGCGCGGCTGCCGTTCCGGGTCCTTACCCTGCCCGGTCCGGGCTCCGGCTCACGGCTCGTGGTGGACGTCGCGCACTTCTGGTAAGTCCGACGGCGGCGGGCCGCCTTGAGTGGCCGGCCCGCCAGCGGCTGAGGTTGATCTGGAGGACGGCCGCGGCGCTCGCGGTCAGCCAGCCTGCCAGGACACGGGAAGATGCTTTACCCCATAGACGATCGTGCTTTCCATCCGCTCCAACTGTGCCTCGGGGTCCACTGCCAGGCCGGGCAACCGGGAGAGCACGGCCTGCAGCGCGATCTTGGCCTCGAGCCGGGCCAGGGGAGCCCCGAGGCAGAAGTGGATGCCCTGCCCGAAGGCGAGGTGACGGTTGGGGGAGCGGCCGACGTCGAACACTTCGGGATCCGGGAACTGCTCCCCGTCGCGGTTCGCCGAGCCGATCCAAGCCACTAGGGGCGATCCCGCAGGAATCGACCGGTCGTGCAGCGTGGTGTCCACGGCCGAGATCCGGTACATGGACTGCACGGGGGAGCGGTAGCGCAGCACCTCTTCGATCGCCTGCGGGAGCAGGGCCGGGTCGGCGACAAGGCGCTCCGCCGTGCCCAGCGATTCGGTGAAGCACAGTACGGCATTGCCGATCAGGTTGGTGGTGGTCTCGTTGCCCGCGACGAGCAACAGGGCGCAGAATCCGAGCAGCTCGATGACGCTGAGTTTCTGCCCGTCGATCTCAGCCGCGAGGAGCGCGCTGATCAAATCACTGCCCGGCTGGTGGCGCCGCTCCTCGATCATGCCCATGAAGTACTCCGCCATTTCCCGGTGGGTATCGGGGTGGCCGGACTCGTCGGCGCCCGGGGCTTGGCTCACGATCATGTCAGACCACTGCTTGAACCGGTCCCGGTCCGCGGCCGGGATGCCCATGAGCTCCGCGATCACGATCACCGGGAGTGGATAGGCCAACTGATCGATCAGGTCCGTGCTGCCCGTGGCAACGACCGGATCCAGTAACTCGTGTGTGAGTGCCAATATGCGCGGGGCGAGTGCTTCCACCGACCGTGGCGTGAACGCCTGCGTCACGAGGGAACGCAGCTGGCGGTGCCTGGGCGGATCCGTGTTGATCAGGCTGGCAGCGAACAGTTGCCCTGTTTCGGTCGGATTGTCCCCGCCCATCCGGGAAGAGAACGTGGCGTGCTCGGACAGGACGCGCTGCACGTCGTCATAGCCGAAGACGTGCCAGACGCCGGTCTCCTCATCCTGGAAGACAGGGTCGCTGCGCCGCAAGGCTTCGTACTGGGGAAACGGGTTCAACGGCTCCAGAGCCGGAAAATGCACCATGGCTGGCCTTCCTGATGAGGCGGGCGGCCGATGCGTCGTGGGTCAGGGGCTATGAGCAGTGGACCAAGCGCGACGGATCAACCGCGCCGGACCAAGGCTCCAACGGGGCGGGCCGCATGGCCCCGTCAGGACCCACCCTAGTACCGTCCAGCGGGCTGCGCACGGGTTAAGTCGGAAACTTGTCGACTACGCCGACGACCCCGAGCAGGCCTTCGAACCCCAGTCAAGGATTACCCCCCGACGACGCAACGACTACCTCAGCCAGCTCTCCGAGGCCACCTCCGGCGGCATCACGCGAGCCATTTTTCCGCAGGGCCCGGTCCTCAACGAGGCCGTCTAAGCAGCCCTGCCACGGTTGGTCAGCTTACTTAGTAAGCTGACCGAGAAATTCCTCCCGGAGCCGTCGCGGCCCGGCGTTGCCCTGCGGTAGCGTCGGAGATACCGGCCGGAGCGCCGCCAGATGGCGCACGAGGCCTTCACTGCACCGGTTCTATCGAGGAGGACGCATGAAAGCATCACCCACACTGACGAACAACCTGCAGGCGGTTCTGGTGGACCTGATTGAACTGCATGTCCAGGGCAAGCAGGCGCACTGGAACATCGTGGGAACCAACTTCCGGGACCTCCACCTTCAGCTTGATGAGATCATCGACGCCGCCCGGGGATTCGCCGACGACCTCGCCGAGCGCATGCGCGCCCTCCACGCCCTGCCGGACGGCCGCAGCTCCACGGTTTCCAAGTCCACCGCACTCGCGGAGTTCCCCGCGGGCCTGATCAACACCAAGGATGCCATCGAGCGGATTGTCGCGGCCCTGGAAGCGGCCGTCGGCACAATGCGCAAGGTGCACGATGAAGTGGACGAGGAAGATCCCACCACCGCAGACCTCCTGCATGAGTTCATTGCGAAGTTTGAACAGTATGCGTGGATGGTCAACGCGGAAACCATGAAGGCCACCGCCAGCGTGACCACACCGGAAAGCAAATAGAGGCCGGCTCCCACCGCACAGCCGTGACGTCCGGCGCCGGGTTCTCCCGGCGCCGGACGTCGTGTTTTAAGCGCCCCCTTGACTTCCCTCCGGGGCCGAGAATACTTAAGGATGTGCTTAACAATTCAGCGGAGCACCGGCTCAGTGAGCGGGAGCTCGACGGCGTCTTTCACGCACTCGCCGACTCCACCCGCCGCGCGATCGTGGTCCGGCTCTGCGACGGGCCGGCTTCGGTCTCGCAGCTGGCCGCGCCGTTCGGGATGAGCCTGCCCGCCGTTGTGCAGCACCTGCAGGTCCTGCAAGCCAGCGGCCTGATCCGCAGCGAAAAAATCGGCAGGGTCCGCAGTTGCAGCATCGACCCTGTCACAGTCCGGCGTGCAGAGGACTGGCTGGGCCAGCGCCGGACGCCGGGGGAGCACCGCCTCGACCGGCTCGAGGACTTCCTGGCCTCCGGTCCGCCCGCCAGGGAAGACGAATCCAGCGAAGAACAATTGCCCTCGAAGAGGAGCGCGCCATGAACATCCCCGTCACCCATGCCAGCTTCAGCCTGGAACGCCGGCTGAACGCCCCGCCGTCGCGCGTATTTCACGCCTTCGCCGACTACGAAAGCAAGAAGAAATGGTTCGGCGGGCCGCCGGAATGGGAGCAGGGCGAATCCAGCCTGGACTTCCGGGTGGGCGGCCGCGAAACCGACGTCGGCGGACCCGTCGGAGGCTTCGTCTCCACCATGCACGCGGTCTACCACGACATCGTCGAGAACGAGCGCATCATCTACAGCTACGAGATGCTGCTGAACGGGGAACGCATGTCGGTCTCGCTCACTACGGTCGAACTTGAGCCCGATGGCGACGGCACCCTGCTGACCTTGACCGAGCAGGGCGCTTTCTTCACTGGGTCCCCGGAAAGTGACGGGACTCAGGTCGCCGGGCGCAAGGAAGGCACGGGCGAGCTCCTTGACGCCCTGCAGAAGTACGTCGACGGCAACTGAGCCGGCTACTTGGCCTTCGGCACAGTCCGGAGCACGATCGCGGCCAGGATGCAGGCCCCGGACATCAGGACCAGCGCGATGGCGGCCGTGATGTGGACGCCGGAGTCGAAGGCAGTACGCGCGGCCGCCGTGACGGATTCCGCCAGGGGAGCGGGGAGCATCCCGGCGAGCTCCACCGCGCCGGCGAGGGTTTCGCCGGCCTGGCTCGTCGCTCCGGCCGGCGCGAGCTCGGACACGCCCGCGGGGAGCCGGAGGTTGCCCTGGTACGAGGCTGTGAGGATGGAACCGAGGATCGCGGTGCCCAGCAGGGACCCCACCTCGTAGCCGGTTTCGGAGATCGCGGCGGCGGCCCCCGACTTGTCGGCCGGTGCGGCGCCCAGGATCAGGTCGTTGGAGATTGTCTCCGCGGCGCCCACTCCCAGGCAGAGGACCATCAGGGCGGCCAGGAGCAGTGACGGCCCGTGGCTGTGGTCGCCGAACGCCACCATGAAATAGCCCGCCGCGCTCAGCAGCAGACCGCCGGCCACGACGAAACCGGGCCGGACCTTCCGCACCAGCGGGACCACCAGCAGGCCGGCAACGACAGTGGCGATGAGGGCTGGGACCATGGCGACGCCGGAGGCCGAGGGGGACTGGCCCTCCAGCAGTTGCAGGTGCTGGGCCAGGAAGAGAATGAATCCGTTGAAGGAGAACAGGGCCAGGACGTTGGCGATGATGGCCGTGCTGAAGATCCGGTTGCCAAAGAGGCTGACATCGAGCATCGGCGCGGTACTGTCGCCGGTCCTGCGGGCTGTGCTGTGGCCTCCGGCCAGGTTGCGCTGGCGCCGGATAAAGACATAGCCCATCAACAGGCCGACGCCGATGCTCGCGAAGGCCTCCGGTGCCGGCCCGTGCGTGGCGAGCGCCTTGATCCCATAGACCACGGGCACCATGACCAGCAGGGACAAGATGATGCTGGGCACGTCGACGCGGCCGGGCTTCGGATCGCGGGATTCCGGGATCAGTGCCGGCCCGAGCACCAGCAGCGGCAGGATGATCGGCACCGCGACCAGCAGGACGGCACCCCACCAGAAGTGTTCCACGAGCCAGCCGCCGGCAATCGGGCCGAGGGCGGCGCCGCCGGAGAAGCCCGCGGCCCAAATCGCCACCGCCAGGCGGCGCCGGTTGGGCTGGGGAAAGATATTGCGGATCAGGGAGAGCGTGGAAGGCATGAGCATGGCGCCGAAGAGGCCTAGCCCGGCGCGGCCCGCGATCAGCCATTCGGCGCTCGGGGCGAACGCTGTCGCGGCCGAAACCGCGGCGAAACCCGCGCTGCCCACGAACAGCAGCCTGCGGCGGCCGATCCTGTCGCCCAGGCTGCCCATCGCGACGAGCAGCCCGGCCAGGACCAGGGGGTAGGCGTCGATGATCCAGAGCAGCTGGACGCCGGAGGCGGACAGGCTGCGGGCGATGGCCGGCAGGGCGAAGGTCAGGGCGGTGTTGTCCACGGCCACGAGCAGGACGGGGAACATCAGCAGGGCCAACGCCACCCAGTCACGCCAGGGTGCCTGGGGCCGGGTGGCCGCCGGGATGCTGGTGGCTGCGGTAATCGATGTGGTGCTCATAGAGCATAACTATACCGTCTGGACGGTACAGTTAAGAAATGCGGGGCCGGGCAGGCATGATGGGAAGCATGCCCAGGAAACCCGTGGCCCGCGAGGCCGTCCTCGATGCCTTCGAATCCCTGCTCATCGAAGTGGGCGAACGCGCCGCGACGCTGGACGCCGTCGCGCGGCGCGCCGGTGTCTCCAAGGGCGGCCTGCTCTACCACTTCCCGACCAAGGAGGCGATGATCTCGGTCCTGCTCGAACGGCTGGACCGGCATCTGGCCGCGGATGTCGCCGCCATGGCCGCGGCTCCGGAAGGCGCGGCGGCGTACTTCATCAAGTCCTCCGTGTGGGCGGACACGCCCATGGACCGCGTCTTCGTGGCGGCCACCCGGCTCGCCGAGGTGGCGCACGAGGAAACCCTGCGCCGCTTCGCCGCCGGCCAGGCGAGCTGGCTGGAACTGCTGGCGGCCGACGTCGGGCCGGCCATGGCGAAGGCTGTCCTGTATATGGGGGACGGTCTCTACTTCAACGCCATGCTCGGCCGGGGGCCCGCCGGTCCGCCTGCCGAAATCGAGGCAGACATCGAGGGTCTCCTGGCCGCCGTCGAGAAGCTGCGCCGCTGAGGCCGTGCTCGCGCTGAGACCTCCGAGGCCGCCGAAGTCGCCGGACGTGTGCGGGTTCGCTCGAACGTTACGGCGACCCGGCACGTTTCCGGCGAATTCGCGGTGCCGGACGCCCCTGGCCGGACGCCCCCTGGCCGGCCGCTCCTCGTAACGTGGGGCCGGCGGCGGGCAGGAGTTTGCGGACGCGCGCCCGGCATAGGACAATGATTCCTGTGACTGTTGTCACCCCCAATTGAATACGCCTTTGATCTGCGGCGGGAGAGTCCTGCAAGTAGGTACAAGCAGGCGCCGTAGGAGCAAATCCTCCCCAGGAATCTCTCAGGCCCACGTACCGCCGCGGCAAGGCACCTCTGGAAAGTGGCAGGCTGTCCTCGACACGCTGTGCTCACCGACGGTGCAAGCGAAGCCCTCTTAAATGCACGGCTGCGCGGAAACTCTCAGGTCCAATACAGAGCGGGGAGGAACCCGAATCAATGTGGCGTACCCAGCGCCGCCTGAGTTATGGAGTTCCTTGTGACTGTTACCCCAGCCTCCACGTCCTTCGTCGACCGGCACATCGGTGCCCGTCGCCAGTCCGACGTCGACGCCATGCTGAAGGCTGTCGGCTACGACACCGTCGACGCCCTGGTGGACACCGCCGTTCCGAAAGACATCCGCCAGGACTCCGACCTCGCTCTCGGCGCGGCCCTGAGCGAAGTGGAAGTCCTCGCCGAGCTGCGCAAGCTGGCCGGCAAGAACAAGACGGCCGTGCAGATGATCGGGCAGGGCTATTACGACACCGTGACCCCGGCCGTGATCCGCCGCAACATCCTCGAGGCCCCGGCCTGGTACACCGCGTACACGCCCTACCAGCCGGAAATCTCCCAGGGCCGGCTCGAGGCGCTGCTGAACTTCCAGACCATGGTCCAGGACCTCGTCGGCCTGCCGATCGCCAACGCCTCGCTGCTGGACGAAGCCACCGCCGTCGCGGAAGCCGTGCTGATGATGCGCCGCGCCAACAAGAACAAGGAAGCGCACGACGGCAAGACCGTCCTCGACGCCGACTGCCTCCCGCAGACCATCGCGATCGTCAAGGGCCGCGCCGAGGCCCTCGGCTTCGAGGTCGAAGTCGCCGATCTGTCCAAGGGCCTGCCCGAAGGCGTCATCAACGGCGTCGTCCTGCAGCAGCCGGGCGTCTCCGGCCGGGTGTTGGACCACAGCGCCGTGATCGCCGAGGCCAAGGAGCGCGGCGCGCTCGTCACGGTCGCCGCCGACCTGCTGTCCCTGACCCTGATCACGTCCCCGGGCGAGCAGGGCGCGGACATCGCCGTCGGCTCCGCCCAGCGCTTCGGCGTGCCGCTGTTCTTCGGCGGCCCGCACGCTGCCTACATGGCCGTCCAGAAGGGTCTCGAGCGCTCCATGCCCGGCCGCCTCGTGGGTGTCTCCAAGGACAACGCCGGCGTTCCGGCCTACCGTCTGGCCCTGCAGACCCGAGAGCAGCACATCCGCCGCGAGAAGGCCACCTCCAACATCTGCACCGCTCAGGCGCTGCTGGCGATCGTGTCATCCTTCTACGCCGTCTACCACGGCCCCGACGGGCTGAAGGCCATCGCCCAGACCGTCCACGGCCACGCCAAGACCATCGCCGCTTCCCTGAAGGCCGCAGGCCTGGACGTGCTGCACACCTCCTTCTTCGACACCGTCACCGTCTCCGTGCCCGGCAAAGCCGCGGAAATCATCGCGGCTGCCGACGCCAGGGGCATCAACCTGCGCGCCATCGACGCCGACACGGTCGGCATCTCCGCCGATGAAGCCACGACGGCGGGCGTCGTCGCCGACGTCGTCGCCGCCTTCGGGGCTACCGTGGTGGATTCCGTAGATGGCTTCGTCCTGGACGCCGCCGTCGAGCGGACCTCCGACTACCTCCAGCACCCGGTGTTCAACACCCACCGCTCCGAAACCCAGCTGCTGCGTTACATCCGCCGCCTCTCAGACCGCGACCTCGCGCTGGACCGCACGATGATCCCGCTGGGTTCCTGCACCATGAAGCTGAACGCAACGGCCGAGATGGAAGCGATTTCCTGGCCGGAGTTCGCCTCCATCCACCCCTTCGCCCCGGAATCCCAGACCGCCGGCTGGCGCGAACTGATCGAGGACCTCGAAGCCCAGCTGACCGAGATCACCGGCTACGACCAGGTCTCCATCCAGCCCAACGCCGGATCCCAGGGTGAGCTCGCCGGCCTGCTGGCCATCCGGGGCTACCACCTCTCCCGCGGCGACGCCCAGCGCAACATCTGCCTCATCCCGGCCTCCGCGCACGGCACCAACGCAGCCTCGGCCGTGCTGGCCGGCATGAAGGTTGTCGTCGTGGCCACCGCCTCCGACGGCACGATCGACCACGCCGACCTGCAGGCCAAGATTGAGCTGCACAAGGACGCGCTCTCCGCGATCATGATCACCTACCCCTCCACCCACGGGGTGTACGACGCCGACGTCCGCGAGGTCTGCGACGCCATCCACGCCGCCGGCGGCCAGGTCTACATCGACGGTGCCAACCTCAACGCCCTCGTCGGGCTGGCCCAGCCGGGCATGTTCGGCGGCGACGTCTCGCACCTGAACCTGCACAAGACCTTCTGCATCCCGCACGGCGGCGGCGGCCCCGGCGTCGGCCCGGTCGCGGCCAAGGCACACTTGGCACCCTTCATGCCGGGCAACGCTGCGGACCCGGCTAACGGCGCCGACGGCACCCCGATCTCCGCCTCCCGCTATGGCTCGGCCGGCGTGCTGCCGATCTCCTGGGCCTATGTGAAGCTCATGGGCGGCCAGGGCCTCACCGAAGCCACCAAGTCGGCCCTGCTCGCGGCGAACTACATCGCGGCCCGCCTCAACGACTCCTTCCCGGTGCTCTACACCGGCGAAGGCGGCCTGGTTGCCCACGAGTGCATCCTGGACCTGCGCGAACTCACGGCCAAGACCGGCGTGACCGCCGAGGACGTCGCCAAGCGCCTGATCGACTACGGCTTCCACGCCCCCACCCTGGCGTTCCCGGTGGCCGGCACCCTGATGGTGGAGCCCACCGAATCCGAGGACCTGGGCGAGATCGACCGGTTCATCACGGCCATGGTCGCCATCCGCGCCGAGATCGACCAGGTGGCCCACGGTGACTTCACCGTTGAGCACAGCCCGCTGCGCAACGCGCCGCACACCGCTGCCGCCGTGATCAGCACCGACTGGACCCGCGAGTACCCGCGCGAGCAGGCCGTCTTCCCGGTCCACACGCTCAAGCAGGACAAGTACTTCCCGCCGGTCGGCCGGATCGACGGCGCCGCGGGCGACCGCCACCTGATCTGCTCCTGCCCTCCCCTCGAAGCCTTCGAGGACCACTCCGACGACTCCGCCAACTCCGCCTCTGAGAACTAGGGACAGCCAACGATGACTGAGAATTACACGGCACTTTACGAAGAGCACAAGAAGCTCGGCGCGTCCTTCACGGACTTCGGCGGCTGGCAGATGCCGCTCAAGTACAGCTCCGAACTCGCCGAGCACCACGCCGTCCGCAACTCCGCGGGCCTGTTCGACCTCTCCCACATGGGCGAAGTCTGGGTCACCGGCCCGGACGCCGCAGCCTTCCTCGACTACGCCCTGGTCGGCAAGATCTCCGTCATGGCGATCGGCAAGGCCAAGTACTCGCTGATCTGCAACGAGGACGGCGGCATCATCGACGACCTCATCACCTACCGCCGTGGCGAGCAGAAGTTCCTCGTCGTGCCCAACGCGGGCAACGCCAAGGTCGTGGCTGCGGCCATGGCCGAGCGGGCAGGTTCTGCCCAAGAAGGCGGATTCGACGTCACCGTCCAGGACGCCTCCGCCGAAACCTCGCTGATCGCCGTGCAGGGTCCCAAAGCGGAGGCCATCCTGCTCCGCCTGGTCCCGGCCGCGCAGCACGAGCTCGTCACCGGCCTGAAGTACTACGCCGCCGTGGACGTCCCCTTCATGGTCGGCGGCGCCAGCCAGGACCTCCTGCTGGCCCGCACCGGCTACACCGGCGAAGACGGCTTCGAGATCTTCGTGGACAACCACGACGCCGCCGCCCTCTGGCAGGCGCTGATCGCCATCGCCGAGGCCGGCGAGCTGACCCCCGCCGGCCTCGCCTCCCGCGACTCCCTGCGGCTCGAGGCCGGCATGCCGCTCTACGGCAACGAACTCTCGCTCGAAGGCGACCCCTTCGCCGCGGGACTGGGCCCCGTCGTCGCGCTGTCCAAGGAAGGCGACTTTATCGGCAAGGCGGCCCTGGCGGCCAAGAAGGAAGCCGGCGCCGGCTCCACCACGGGCCGCAAGCTCGTCGGGCTCAAGGGCCTCGGACGCCGGGCAGGCCGCGGCCACTACCCGGTCCTCAAGGACGGCAACGTGGTCGGCGAGGTCACCTCCGGCCAGCCCTCACCCACTCTGGGCTACCCGGTTGCCATGGCCTACGTCGATGTCGAGTTCACTGAACCCGGCACGGCCCTGGACATCGATCTTCGCGGCAAGACGGAGCCCTTCGAAGTTGTCGCACTGCCGTTCTACAAGCGCGTCAAGTAGTCCAGCTCGTACCGCATCGGGTCCGGGTGCCTCAGCGGTACCCGGCTCCGGGGCCGGCTGGCCTCAGTTTTCACGCGTGCTGCTCCTTCGTCGCTTTGACGCACGCTTTCGAAAACCGCGGCCAGCCAGCCCCTCGAGGGCACGCGGAGGATGGCGAGTCCCGCAGCGTAACCAGGGCACAGCGGCCGCGTAACCCAACCACAATTGATTTAGCACCAACGACCACTCCAAGACTTAGGAAAAACACATGGCAAAAGTTGCCCCTGAACTGCAGTACTCCGACGAGCACGAGTGGGTTGCGCGGGAGGCCGGGAACGTTGTGTCCATCGGCATCTCCGCGGTCGCCACGGACGCCCTCGGCGACATCGTCTATGTTGACCTGCCCGAGGTCGGCTCCGCGGTGACCGCGGGCGAGACCTGCGGCGAGGTCGAATCGACCAAGTCCGTCTCGGACCTGTACGCCCCCGTCACGGGCGAGGTCACCGAAATCAACGCCGCCGTCGTCGAGGACCCCGCGCTGATCAACAGCGATCCGTACGGTGCCGGCTGGCTCTTCAAGGTGGCCGCTGACTCGGACGGTCCGCTGCTCTCGGCGCAGGAATACGCCTCCAAGAACGGGGGCGAACTGTGAGCCCGGCCGCAGGCACGGCAACAGCCGCAGGCACACAGACGCTGGCGTTTGAGCAGGTCGTCTCGCCGAGCCTGGACGCGGACCTGTCCGCCCTGGACCCGGAGATCGCCGCGAAGATCGACGACGAGCTCACCCGCCAGCGCGAGGGCCTGGAGATGATTGCCTCGGAGAACCACACCGCCAGGGCCGTCATGCAGGCACAGGGCTCGGTGTTGACCAACAAGTACGCCGAGGGCTACCCGGGCAAGCGCTACTACGGCGGCTGCGAGCACGTTGACGTGATCGAGCAGCTCGCGATCGACCGGGTCAAGGCCCTGTTCGGCGCGGAGTACGCCAACGTCCAGCCGCACTCCGGCGCCCAGGCCAACGCCTCTGTGATGCACGCCCTGATCCGTCCGGGCGACACCATCATGGGCCTGAACCTGGCGCACGGCGGGCACCTGACCCACGGCATGAAGATCAACTTCTCCGGCCGGCTCTACAACGTCATCCCGTACCAGGTCCGCGAGGATGACCACCGGATCGACATGGCCGAGGTCGAACGCCTGGCCCGGGAGCACAAGCCGCAGCTGATCGTTGCCGGCTGGTCCGCGTACGCCCGCCAGCTCGACTTCGCCGAGTTCCGCCGGATTGCCGACTCCGTGGGCGCCTACCTCATGGTGGACATGGCCCACTTCGCCGGCCTCGTTGCGGCTGGGCTGCACCCGAGCCCGGTACCGCACGCCCACGTCACGACGTCCACCACGCACAAGACCCTCGCCGGTCCGCGCGGCGGCATCATCCTCACCAACGACGCCGACATCGCGAAGAAGATCAACTCCGCGGTGTTCCCCGGCCAGCAGGGCGGCCCGTTGGAGCACGTGATCGCCGGCAAGGCCGTGGCCTTCAAGATTGCTGCGTCCGAAGAGTTCAAGGAACGCCAGGAACGTGTCCTGGCCGGTGCGCGGATCCTCGCCGACCGCCTGGTCCAGCCGGACGTCACCGCCAAGGGGATCAACGTGATCTCCGGCGGCACCGACGTGCACCTGGTCCTCGTGGACCTGCGCAACTGCGAGCTCAACGGGCAGGAAGCCGAGGACCGCCTCGCGGCCATCGACATCACCGTCAACCGCAACGCCGTCCCGTTCGACCCGCGCCCGCCGATGGTCACCTCCGGCCTGCGGATCGGCACCCCGGCGCTGGCCACCCGCGGCTTCGGCGAAGCGGCCTTCACTGAGGTCGCCGACATCATCGCCGAGGCCCTGACCGCCGACGCCGGCGCGGACCTGTCCGGTCTGCGCACCCGGGTGGAGGCCCTCGCCGCCGCCCACCCGTTGTACCCCTCGGTTGATAACCTCGTCTAGGCGACGTATCACTGAAGTAGACACGACGCCGGGCGGGCCGCGGCCACAAGCCGCCGCCCGGCGTCGTGCATCCGGCGGTACTGCCGCCCACCGGCGGCCGCGCCGCCTTCCGGCAAGACCCTCTGCCGGGCCACAGCAAGACCTAGTTAGGAACCGACAATGGCTGTTGGAGTCTTTGACCTCTTTTCCATCGGAATAGGGCCATCCAGCTCGCACACCGTGGGCCCCATGCGGGCCGCCGCCGTCTTCGCCGAAGAACTCAAGGCTTCCGGCGACCTGGACAAGGTGGCGTCGCTGCGCGTTGACCTCTATGGCTCGCTTGCCGCCACGGGCCACGGCCACGGCACGATGACCGCCATCCTGCTCGGGCTCGAGGGCTTCCACCCCGAGCTGATCCTTCCCGAGGAAGTGGAGGGCCGGCTCGCCACGATCGAGGAGACCGGCATCCTGCAACTGGCCGGAGCTGTTCCCCTGCCGTACGGCGTGAAGGACATGGTCCTGCGGCCGCTCACCATCCTGCCCCGGCACACCAACGGGATGACGTTCACCGTCTCGGACGCCGACGGCGAGGTCCTGCACAGCGCCACGTTCTTCTCCGTGGGCGGCGGCTTCATCGTCCGCGAGGGCGAGGAAGAGGCGGCCCTGAAGGAACTCGACGAATCGAAGAAGGAACTTCCCCTGCCGTTCCGCACGGCCGCGGAACTGCTGGGCCGCTGTCAGTCCAAGGGTCTCTCGATCGGTGAGATCATGTTCGTCAACGAGCGCGCCTCGCGTACCGAGGAGGAGATCCGCGAGGGGCTCCTGCACATCTACTCGGTGATGGAGGGCTGCGTCGAGGTCAGCCTCAAGCGCGTCGGGCTGCTGCCCGGCGGCCTCAAGGTCCGGCGTCGGGCCCCCGACTGGCACGAGCGCCTCATGAAGGAGGACAAGGACCGGGACCCGAAGTACTGGCAGGAATGGGTCAACCTGATCGCGCTGGCCGTAAACGAGGAAAACGCCTCGGGCGGCCGTGTGGTCACTGCCCCCACCAACGGCGCCGCGGGCATCATCCCGGCCGTGCTTTACTACGCGCTGCACTTCGCCCCCGGCATGGACAAGGCAACCCAGGCCGACCGCGACGACGTCGTGGTCAAGTTCCTGCTGACCGCGGCCGCCGTCGGGGTGCTGTACAAGGAACAGGCCTCGATCTCCGGCGCTGAGGTCGGCTGTCAGGGCGAGGTGGGCTCGGCGTCGTCGATGGCCGCCGCCGGCCTGGCCGAAGTCATGGGCGGCACGCCCCAGCAGGTGGAAAACGCCGCGGAAATCGCGATGGAGCACAACCTTGGTCTGACCTGCGATCCGATCGGAGGCCTCGTCCAGATCCCCTGCATCGAACGCAACGCGATCGCCGCGGCGAAGGCCATCAACGCCGCCAAGATGGCCCTGTGGGGCGACGGCTCGCACCGGGTTTCCCTCGATGAGGTCATCGTGACCATGCGCGAGACCGGCAAGGACATGAGCTCCAAGTACAAGGAAACCGCGATGGGCGGCCTCGCCGTGAACGTCGTGGAGTGCTAGCGGGCTAGCCGGCGCCCGCCGGGGCCCATTGCGGCGGGCGCTAGTTGTGCAGGGCCGCCCACAGATTCAGCGAGGACGCGAACACGATCCAGGACAGGTAGGGCAGCATCAGCAGCCCTGCCGTCCGGCTGATGGGCCCGAAGAGCAGCACGGTCACGGCCACCGCGACGGCGAGTGCCACGATGATCCCGAACGCGATCCACAGCGCCGGCGTCCCGAGGACCGGGTACAGGGCAAAGAAGGCCGGGGTCCACAGCAGGTTCAGCACCAACTGGACCCCGTAGGCAGTGAGCGCCGTCCTGGACCCTTCGGCGTGTTTGCGCCAGACCAGCCAGCCCGCGACGGCCATGGCGGTGTACAGGAGCGTCCAGACCGGGCCGAAAACCCAGTTGGGCGGGGACCATGGCGCCTTGTCCGCCGTGGCGTACCAGCCGTTGACGTGGTTGGCCGTGGCCAGGCCGCCCAGGGCCGCAACGAGCGCCGACGCGCCGAGGAACACGAACAGTGCGATCACCTGGGAGCCGCTTCCGGCGCCTCGTGAGCGTCCGCCGGGCGCCCCAGGACGGCCTTCCAGCGGTTGTTGCTGAGCCTGCATGAGACCAGCGTAACCGTCTTGTCCGGCCCGGCGGCAGGGTCCGGACCGATAGACTTGGGGCTGCATGTCCGCATGCCGCCGACGCTCGTACCGCAATGATTGGATGCCGCACCCTTGCGTGAATTCACCGCCCGCTTTGCCTCCGCCGAAGAGATTGCCAACTGGGATGCCCACGTCACCGCGAACCCCAACGGCGGCAATCTCCTGCAATCCGAAGCCTTCGCCGAGGTCAAGCAGCACTTTGGCTGGAAACCCCTGCACCTGGTGTACGAGACGGCCGACTACACGAGCTACAACCTGGTCTTGGAGAAGTCCTTCCCGCTGCTCGGAAAGCTGTGGTATCTGATCAAGGGCCCGGACGTGGCGTCTGTCGACGACATCCCCGGGATCACCGCCGCGAACGCGGACTTCGTGAAGCGGGCCAGGCTGGGCGTCTTCGCGATCAAAATCGAGCCGGACATCATCCTCTCCGACGACGCCGTCCGGGTCCTTGAAGGCGCCGGACTCGTCAAGACCCACAACCTGCAGCCGAACGACTCCACGGCGCTCCTTGACATTGAGCCGGAGGAAAACCAGCTGCTGCGCAACCTGCACTCCCGCGGCCGCAATGCCGTGCGCCGGGCCATCCGCGAGGGCGTGGAGGTCCACAACGTCGAGCCCACGGATGAGAACTTCCGGGCCATGTATGCCCTGATGACCACCACGGTGGAGGCCAAATCCCAGGTCCGGGTCCGCGAGTATGAGTACTACCGCCAGTTCTGGACCAACTTCCTGAAGCGGGACCAGGGCAGGCTGCTCTTCGTGTACGAGAACGGCGTGCCCTCGGTGGGCGCGTTCGTGATCAACTACGGCCGCAAGGGCACGTACAAGGACGGCGGTTCGCTGCAGAAGCGGGGCCAGTACGGCGACTCGCACCTTGTGCAGTGGACGGCCATCAACCAGCTCAAGGACCTTGGCTGCACCGAGTACGACTTCTGCGGCACGCCGCCGAGCGACAAGCTCAAGGACACGTCGAACCCGTTCCACGGGCTGGGCCTCTTCAAGACGAGCTTCAGCAAGACCGTGACCGACTTCGTCGGCTGCTACGACCAGGTGCTGAGCCCCTTGAAGTACAAGGCCTGGATGACGGCGGGGGAGCGCGTGGCACGCCAGCTCTACACCCGGCGCACGGGCCAGCAGTTCTACTAGGCCATCGGCAAAAACCGTCAAGGACAGTGAGGAGGCCGGAATGAACAAAGAACCCGACGGCCGCCGCAGGCCGCCCACGGACGGCCTGCCCCGGACCGAACCGATGTCGCCCTTGCAGGTGCGCCAGAACGTCGCCGCCAAGCGGATGCTGCGCCGGCTGGTCCAAGGTGAAAACCCGCCGACGGCGCCGCTGAGCATCGTGGACCGGCTCGCCGGCAGCCCCTATGCCAACCCCATGATCCAGGTCGGCGGTGTGGACGCCTCGGCCCGCAAGACCATCGACTTCGCCCTCAAACTGGCGGAATCCATGTTCCGGTACGGAGCCGGCGCCCTCGAGGTCGAGACCAGCATCATTGCCATCACCGCCGCGCTCGGGTTGAAGAACATCGAGGTGGACATCACCAACCAGTCGGTGGCCATCAACTATGCCCCGAAGGACCAGACCCCCATCTCCTTGCTGCGCGTCGTGCGGTCCTGGACCAACAACTACGCGGGCCTCTCCCAGGTGCACCAGCTCGTGACGGACATCGTGGCCGGCGGCGTCGGCCGCGAGGAAGCCGTGCGCCGGCTCGAGGACATCACCCGCAGCGCCAAGCCGTTCCCGCGGTGGATGGTCACGGTGGCTTTCGGCGTGTTCTCCGCCGTCTTCGTCGGCGTCCTGGGCGGCGGGCTGGGCGCGTCCATGGTCGCGTTCATCTCCAACATGCTCGTGAGCCTGCTGGCCCGCCAGCTGGGCCGCTGGCGTACCCCCGACTTCTTCATCACGGCCTCGTGTTCGTTCCTCGTGACTATCATCGCCCTGCTGTTGTGGCGTTTCGGCAGCCCGGTGGGGGTACAGATTGCCCCGGCGATCGTGGTGGTCGGCGGCATCCTGCTGCTCCTGCCCACGGGACGGCTCGTATCCTCGGTCCAGGATGCGATCAACGGCTTCCCGGTCACGGCGGCGGGCCGGTTCCTGTCCACGATGCTGACCTTCGGGGCCCTGGTCGCCGGCATAGCCGTCGGCTTCGTCGTGGGCGATATGACCGGCATGGAACCGATCGACGTCACGGAAACATTCCCGCCGAGGTATGACTTGTGGGTCGTCGTCGTCCTGATCGCCATTGCGGTGCTGATGATCGGCATTACGGAACAGACCAGCGTGAAGCTGCTGCTGCCGACGGCGGCCGTGGGGGTGGTGGGCTATCTGGTCCTGATCGGGGGCGACGCCGTGGGCATCGGGTCCCGGTTCGCGCCGGCCCTCGCGGCCGTGGCGATCGGGTTGCTGGCCCGGGTGGTGGCCCTCCGGATGGGTGCTCCCCAGCTGGTCGTGGCCGTCCCCGCGGCCCTGATCCTGCTCCCCGGACTCACCATATTCCGGTCCATGTATGTATTGACCATCGAGGAATCCGAGATTCTCATCGGCGCCGGGGGGATGCTGAACGCCGGGGCGATCGTGCTCGGCGTCGCTGCGGGGATTGTGCTCGGTGACACCCTGGCACGGCCCCTGACGCGGAGCCTCGCCAGCAACGAGCGGCGCCGGGCCCGCCGCCGCTAGGCCGTCCGGCCAGCGGCGCCTTTAGACCTTGTGCTAGGTCTTGCGCCGTTAGATCCTGGGCCTCAGATCTTGCCTATCGGCAGCTTCTTCTCCGCCTGGAAGTCGTCCTCCACGCGGCCCTTCGCCCAGTAGCCGGAGAGGGAAACCTGGGTCCGCTCCAGCCCGCGCTGCACGTAGAAGACGTTGCGCAGGCCCTTCATGTAGCCCCGCTCGCCGTGGGCAAAGACCTGGACGCGGCCCTCGGGCCACTCGGCGTCGCGCACGGCCGTGACCAGCAGTTCGCTCTCGCCGGCGGGGATGCCACGGCGCAGCAGCCAGCGCAGTTCGACGCCGGCAGGCGCCGCGATCGCCTGGATGTCGGCGTCGCTGTCCACCTCGAGGATGGCGAGGCCGCGGGCGTCCTGGGGCAGGGACTCAATGGCGGCGCCGATGGCCGGGAGCGCCGATTCATCGCCGGCAAAGAGGTGCCAGTCCGCCGTCGGGTCCGGGTTGTAGCCGCCGCCCGGGCCCGTGAAAGTCAGGCGGTCGCCGGGCTTGGCCGATGCCGCCCAGGGGCCGGCGAGGCCCTCGTCGCCGTGGATGACAAAATCGATGGCGAGTTCCTGGGCCGCCGCGTCCACCCAACGGACCGTGTAGGTCCGGGTGAACGGCCACTGGCTGCGCGGCATGGATTCCCGGATGGCCCACAGGTCCAGGGGGTCCGGGTAATCGATGCCCGGCTGCGGAAACACGATCTTGACGTACCGGTCGACATATTCGTTGTTGGCATACCCGGCGAAGCCCGGGCCGCCGGCGATGATCCGGACCATGTGCGGGGAGAGCTGTTCCCGGCGCAGGACTGTCAGGTCAGTCTGGGGGCGCGAGTTCTTGTTGGCGGTGGTGGCGGCGGGGACGGAGGTCATGCAGCTAAGCCTAACCAAGAACCCCGGCCGGGAACCCCGGCAGGGAGGCCTGTTACGGCAACGGCGGCAGTTCCCAGTCGACCGTCCCGTTGCCCTGTTCCTGCAGCAGCGTGTTGGTCCGGCTGAACGGCTTGGAACCGAAGAAGCCCCGGGATGCCGAGAGCGGGCTGGGGTGGGCGCTGGCGACCACGGCGGCGGACCCCAGCAGCGGTCTG
This sequence comes from Arthrobacter sp. ok909, assembly GCF_900104405.1. NCBI lineage: Bacteria > Bacillati > Actinomycetota > Actinomycetes > Micrococcales > Micrococcaceae > Arthrobacter > Arthrobacter sp. ok909. Next base: position 44,427 of record NZ_FNJS01000007.1, read on the forward strand.
ACGGACTCGGCATCCTTCCCCCACAGGATCACGACGAGGGGAGCCGTGCCCGTGCCGTCCGCGGACACGCGATGCGCGACAGCCCGGATGGCCGCCGCCGTGACGGCTTCCCAGCCCTTGTTCCGGTGCGAACCGGCTGCTCCGGCGCGGACGCTGAGGACCCGGTTGAGCAGCAGCACGCCCTGCTCCGCCCAGCGGCTAAGGTCCCCGTGGACGCGGGGCGGGAAGCCGAGATCGGCCTCCAGTTCCTTGTAGATGTTCGCGAGGCTGCGGGGGATCGGCCGGGTGCCACCATCGACGGCGAAGGACAGCCCGACGGCGTGCCCCGGCGTCGGATAGGGGTCCTGTCCCACGATCAGGACCCGCACGCCGGACAGCGGCTGCCGGAAAGCGCGCAGGAGGTTGGACGGCGACGGGAGGACCTCATGCCCCGCGGCCGCGTCGCTGGCGAGGTAGTCCAGGACGTCCCGCAGCTGTGCCTCCACCGGCGCCAGCGCCTCCGCCCAGTCCGGGGCGACCAGCTCGCCCAGCGGCTGGCGTGCCAGCTCCGCAAAGCTGAGATTGTCGGCGGCCGCGGGCTCCAGCTCGAACAGGGCATCGGAATCAAACACAGGTCCCATTCTCCCGCACGTCCGCCCGCGCCGCCCGTTCCTGGACCGCGCCCAAATGACAACCCTGTCGTTCGGCCGTAGCATGGGACTGACTTTTCACCGGATCCAGCCAAGGGAGTGTGTCGTGGCCGAAACAGCGCAAGAGCACGTGCTCGCGGGGGATTTTGACGGAATTTCCGACGCCGGGGACAGCCTGAGCGCGGCGGCGGACGAATCGCCGCTGAGTGCCCGTGACCAGCAGATGCTTGCCTTGGAGCGGCAATGGTGGAAGTACGCCGGCGCCAAGGAACAGGCCATCCGCGAGCTGTTCGACCTTTCCGCCACGCACTACTACCAGATCCTCAACGCCCTCATCGATACCGAGGAGGCGCTGGCCCACGATCCCATGCTGGTCAAGAGATTGCGTAGACTACGTACATCACGCCAACGTGCCCGCACTGCCCGTCGTCTGGGAACAGATTCGTAAAGTAGCGCCACGCGCAGCCGGATTCGCAGGTCCTGTTGCGCCCGCTTCCGGCCTCGGGCACCCCGTATGAAATCAGCAAGGACGTCGTTTAACCATGACCAAATACGCTCGGGATGAATTTGATCGAGTCCCGGAGACCTCTACCCGGCAGGGTGTCCACCGGACCGTCGCCGAATCGCGCCGCCGGAGCCTGGTGCCCATCCTGGCGGCGGGCTGCGTAGCACTGGCCATCGGTCTGGTGGCCTTCCTGATCCTGCCCAAGCTCGGCTTTTCTGCGGGTCAGGCATCGGCCGTCTCCGCCGGCAGCAGCCCGTCCGCCAGCAGCAGCCCGTCTGCCACGAGCCCGGCGAGCCCCAGCCCCGAGGCGACCAGCACGGCCCCGGCCAGCCCCGAAGCTGCCCCGACGGCGCCGGTAGCATCGCCCTCCGCAACACCGGGGGACACCGCCGCCGGCGTGGACAAGACGCAGCCGGTGACGATCTACAACGGGACCACCACCGCCGGCCTCGCCAGCAGGGTCGGCGGCACCGTCAGTTCCGCCGGCTGGGTTCTGGGCCAGACGGGCAACTGGCCCGGCGTTCCCCAACAGGCATCGGTCATTTTCTACAGCAGCGTGGACCAGAAGGGCAACGCCGAGGCTCTGGGAACGCTTCTGGGCATCGACACCCTGGTGGAGTCCGCCGAGTTCAACAGGCCCCTCGTCGTGGTGATCGGCCCCGGCTTCCAGTAACCCATTCCGGTTACGCCTCAATAACTATTCACCGGCGGGTCTGCCCGTCACCGGCAATACTGCGGGACGCTGTGGATACAGTGGCTGCGGATTTCTCTCCGCAGTCCGCGGCGCACATCGACGTGGGCCGCACGCAAGCTAGCTGAAAGTGTGGACACCATGGCACTGGGAACCGTCAAATGGTTCAACGCCGAAAAGGGCTACGGCTTTATCACTGTCGACGGGTCCGAGAACGACGTCTTCGTGCACTGGTCCGCGATCATCGGGGAAGGCTACCGCGCCCTGGATGAGGGCCAGCGGGTGGAGCTGGAAATCGGCGAGGGCGAAAAGGGCCCGCAGGCTGAAAGCGTTCGGCCCGCCTAGTGGCACTTCCGGCCCTCACGGATACCCCGCGGAACACCGCCCGGCGCCGCACAGGAACTTTCCCGTTGGGCCGCGCCCTGGCAGCGGCAACGGTAACGGCCTTGGCACTGACAGGCTGCCTGGGGCCGGCGGGCAGCGCCCGCGTGGCCAGCGCCGATGCCAGCGGCGACGGTACCCTGCGCATCGGCCTGATCCTGGACAACACCGGGCGGCAGAACTTCCTCAACGCCCCCCAGCTTGCGGCCGCGCAGCTTGCCGTCAGGGACATCAACGCCGCCGGCGGCCACAAAGGCAAACCCGTGGAGCTGCTGCCGGAAACCATCAGTACGGACACCGCCGCCCAGGCCAAAGCGCTCGTGGCCGCCAAGGCCGACGTCGTGATCGGTCCCACCGATTCCAGCCGTGCCCCCGCCGCCATTGACGTGCTGTCCAACGCCAAGGTAGCGCTCATTTCGCCGGCCAACTCTGCCAGCGGGCTCAGCAACTACAAGAGCGGCGGCTACTACTTCCGCACCGCGGCGGCAGACGTCGCCCAGGCGTCCGTCCTGGCCAAGCTGGCCAAAGACGGCGGCGCCAAGACCCTGGCGGTCCTGCACGAGGCAGGTGACTACGGCAAGGACGTCGCTGCCGCCGTCGACAGTGCGGCCAAGCAGTCCGGCATGGACACCGTGGCGGACGCGGAGTTCAAACCGGGCCAGGCGCAACAAGCTGCTGCCGCCGCGAAAGCCGCGAATCCCGACGCCGTGGTCCTGGTCGCGCGCGATGGCGCCCAGGGTGCCATCGCCGAACTGAACAACGCCGGCCTTGCAGGGAAGAAACTCGTCCTCAGCGACGGAGCAGTCAACCAGTACGGCTCCGGGCTGGGCGCTCGCGCCCTTGACGGCGCGCGCGGGATCCTGCCCGGTGTCTTCCCCTCTGCCGCATTCCAGGCGGACCTCGTGGCGGTAGATCCCGGTCTGAAGGACATGACGTTCGCCGCCGAGACGTACGACGCCGTCATCCTGGCCGCCGTCGCTGCCGCCGCGGCAGAGGACGACGCCGGAACCTCCATCGCGGCGTCCCTCGTCCCCGTCTCCGGCGGCGCCGCGGCAGCAGACGGCCAGGCCGCCAGCCCGGCCGCCAGCAAGGTGTGCACGAGCTACAGGGACTGTGAAGACGCGCTGCGGGCAGGGCAGCGTCCGGACTACGACGGCCAGTCTGGACGGATCAGCTTCGACTCCCATGGGGACATCACCCAGGCGAACTACGTGGTCTACACCTACGGCGAGGACAACATGGCCAAGATGAGCGGCACGGAGACCGCCAGCAGCAACGGCGGCTGATCGCTCGTAGCGTATTGGGCCCGCGTGGCGGGCGGTTCGGGCCGGCCACTGCTTGCACTCTCCCCGGGGGAGTGCTAATTATTGAGTTAGCACTCCAGCGCACTGACTGCTAACACGACGCCCGGTCCGCCCGGCCGCGAAGTGAGGCGGCCGGTCCAGGAGCTAAAGAAACACCTTGCTGGGGTGAGATCCCGGACCCAGCGGCATACAGAGGCCGCCGGGTTGGGATTGTCCGTCGCGGGCACCGCAGCGAAGGTTCATTCTTAACGACTGTCCCGAAAGGACTACTGCCGTTATGGCCAAGATCATTGCATTTGATGAAGAGGCACGCCGCGGTCTTGAGCGGGGCCTGAATATCCTCGCCGACGCCGTCAAGGTCACCCTCGGCCCGCGGGGACGCAACGTCGTCCTCGAAAAGAAGTGGGGCGCCCCCACGATCACCAACGATGGTGTTTCCATCGCCAAGGAGATCGAGCTGGACGATCCTTACGAGAAGATCGGCGCCGAGCTGGTCAAGGAAGTTGCCAAGAAGACGGATGACGTCGCTGGCGACGGCACCACCACGGCCACCGTGCTGGCTCAGGCCCTGGTCAAGGAAGGCCTGCGCAACGTCGCGGCCGGCGCTGACCCGCTGTCCCTCAAGCGCGGCATCGAGAAAGCCGTCGAAGCCGTCACCCGCGAGCTCCTGGCCTCCGCCAAGGAAATCGAGACCAAGGAAGAGATCGCCGCCACCGCGTCCATCTCTGCTGGCGACAACGAGATCGGCGCCCTGATCGCCGAAGCCCTCGACAAGGTCGGCAAGGAAGGCGTCATCACGGTCGAGGAGTCGAACACGTTCGGCCTCGAGCTGGAGCTCACCGAAGGCATGCGCTTCGACAAGGGCTACATCTCCGCTTACTTCGTTACCGACGCCGAGCGCCAGGAAACGGTCCTTGAGGATCCCTACATCCTGATCGTCAACTCCAAGATCTCCAACGTCAAGGAACTGGTTGCTGTCCTCGAAAAGGTCATGCAGTCCAACAAGCCGCTGCTGATCATTGCCGAAGACATCGAGGGCGAGGCCCTGGCCACCCTGATCGTCAACAAGATCCGCGGCACCTTCAAGTCCGTTGCCGTCAAGGCTCCGGGCTTCGGCGACCGCCGCAAGGCGCAGCTGGCTGACATCGCCATCCTCACCGGTGGCCAGGTCATCTCCGAGGAAGTCGGCCTCAAGCTTGAGACCGCCGGACTCGAACTCCTCGGCAAGGCCCGCAAGGTTGTTGTCACCAAGGACGAGACCACCATTGTTGAGGGTGCTGGCGACGCCGACCAGATCGCCGGCCGCGTGTCCCAGATCCGCGCCGAGATCGAGAACTCGGATTCCGACTACGACCGCGAGAAGCTGCAGGAGCGTCTGGCCAAGCTGGCCGGTGGCGTTGCAGTCATCAAGGCCGGTGCCGCAACCGAGGTCGAGCTCAAGGAACGCAAGCACCGCATTGAGGACGCTGTCCGCAACGCCAAGGCCGCTGTTGAAGAGGGCATCGTCGCCGGCGGTGGCGTTGCCCTGATCCAGGCCGGTGCCAAGGCATTCGCGAACCTGCAGCTCTCCGGTGACGAAGCAACCGGTGCGAACATCGTCCGCGTTGCCATCGACGCCCCGTTGAAGCAGATCGCCTTCAACGCCGGCCTCGAGCCCGGCGTCGTGGTGGACAAGGTCCGCGGCCTGCCCGCAGGCCACGGCCTCAACGCAGCCACCGGCGAGTACGTCGACCTGCTGGCCGCTGGCATCAACGACCCGGTCAAGGTAACCCGCTCTGCCCTGCAGAACGCGGCTTCCATCGCCGGTCTGTTCCTGACCACCGAGGCCGTTGTGGCCGACAAGCCGGAGAAGAACTCCCCGGCTATGGGCGGCGGCGACGACATGGGCGGCATGGGCGGCATGGGCGGTTTCTAACCACCCGGCTTCCAGCCACCTGAACTAATCGTTCAACGACGGCGGTCCCACCTTCGGGTGGGGCCGCCGTCGTCGGTTAAGCACATCCCCGCCCAGGCACCCTCCCTCACTTAAGGCTCTGATCCAGCCGACGCTGCCTCAGATATCACGGTGATCACGCGACTGCTCTGCTGAGGACGGGCGGTAAGGGAGCGTTGCGTGGTGGAGGAAGGATGTGAGGGGGCATCGGGTGGTTTGGTGCCGAGGTGAGGGGCGTCGGTGGACGTCGGCGGGGTCTGGCAGGATAGATCAGTGACGATTACAGCAGCGGCCGACGGTTCGGCCTTAGGAAATCCCGGCCCGGCCGGCTGGGCCTGGTACGTGAATGACGACTGCTGGCGCGCCGGCGGATGGCCCCACGGCACCAACAACCAGGGCGAGTTGATGGCGGTGCTGGACCTGTTCCGGGCCACGGCTCATGTGCCCGCCGAAGACCTCCTCATCCTCTGCGACAGCCAGTACGTCATCAACGCCGTGACCAAGTGGATGCCCGGCTGGAAGCGCAAAGGCTGGCGCAAGGCGGACGGCAAGCCGGTGCTGAACGTCGACCTCCTCAAAGACATCGACCAGGCCCTCGTAGGCCGTAGGTACACCTTCGAATGGGTGCGGGGCCATGCAGGCCACGAGCTCAACGAAGCGGCAGACGACCGCGCCCGGGCAGCTGCCACGGCGTACCAGCAAGGCGTGGCCGTCCGGCAGGGTCCCGGATTCGGGACAGCGGCAGTCGGGGCGCCGCCGGCGGCCCCCGCGGGCTCTGCGACGCCGCAGGCAGCCCCGCAGGCAGCGCGGGCAGCCGCGGCCCCGGTGTCCCGGGCGGCGGCCCCGCAGCAGGGCATGCGGCCGAGCCAGTCCGCGGCTCCCTCCGGCCAACAGGAACTCTTCGGCGCACCAGGCGTCTTCGAAGAGCCGGACCTCTTCAGCGAACTCGAGGAAGAATCGGCCGCAGGCTTGGCGGAGACCAGCCCCGAAGCAGTGGTCGAGTCGCTCGAGCGGGAACTGCTCCAACCGGAAACCCGGGCGGACTTGGGCCGCACAGCAGTCCTGCTCCACCCCGACTTCACCGAAATCGGCAGCTCCGGACGCATCTGGACCCGCGACGCCATGATGATGGCCCTGGAGGACAACCCGGGCGGCCCCGCCGAGCTGGAGCTGCTGGGCGCGGACCGGCTGGGAGAGAAGACAGTGCTCCTGACGTACCGCAGCCACACGCGCGACGGATCAGCCTTGCGCAGCTCCCTGTGGGTCCTTGACGGCGCACAGTGGCGGTTGCGCTTCCACCAGGGCACCCCCGAGGCCTGACCCGGCCCCGGGAAGGCCTGACCCGGCCCCGGGAGGATCAGGTGAAGCGCTGCACGTTCCCAAGCTCTGCCTGGTCATAGGTGGCGGCTGCCGAATTCAGTGCCAGGTTGATGGACGCCAGGGAGGCTTCGACCCTGCCTTGGGTCAGCGCCCACTCGGCGACCAGGTTCTGGAAGTTCGTCGCCGCGGAGCCGCGCCAGCTGCCCTGGAGTTCGTCCAGCCCGTGTTTCATGGCGTGGACGTCCGCGCTGATCCGCTCCACCGTGGCCTTCACGTTGGCGGATTTCAGCTGGAGGAGTTCCGTATCGACGGAGATGATGCTCATGGCCATGCCCTCTCGAATGTTCGAAGGAGGCAGCAGGGACCCGGCAACCTGCGGACCAGCGCCAAGAGCCAGCCGTAATCTACTGACGTGACTTCTTTCTGGACAGCGTTGCCGGACAGTCTTGCTGGACAAGCTTGCAGGGACTGTCTGCCTCATCCGGATCTTCCGGACACCTTGAGCGTAGGCAGGCAGCGCACCGGGCGGACACCGCCGTCGGCTCCTATGTGGACAACTCCGGCGCAGACAATGCCGTGGCGTCTTCGTCCAGGAACGGGATGCTGGCCACCAGCGTGGCGCCGCCGCCGTCGGTCTTTTCGACCCGCACGGACCCGGCATGCGCGCCGATGATGGCGGCCACGATGGCCAGGCCGAGTCCGCTGCCGCCGGTTTCCCGGGTCCGCGACGTATCCGCCCGGTAGAAGCGCTCGAAGATCCGGGCCGCCTCCTCATCCGGGACGCCGGGTCCGTGGTCTCGGACCTCGATTACGGAGTGCCGTGCGCCGTCCGGCGCGGTCCGGACCCCGACGCCAATCTCGATGGGGCTGCCCTCCGGCGTATACCGCAGGGCATTGCCGACCAGGTTGCTCACCACCTGCCGCAGCTTGGCTTCATCGCCCAGGACCGGGGCAGCAGCCGGAGCAGCTCCGTCGAGTCCGGTGAGGGTGATGGTGCGGCTGCGGTCGCTGGCCTGGGTGTCCACCACGGCATCGTTGGCCAGGAGCAGCAGATCCGCCGGTTTCTGCTGCAGCGGGCGCTGTTCGTCGATTCTCGCGAGCAGCAGAAGGTCCTCGACCATGGCCCCCATGCGCTTGGCTTCGCTCTCGATCCGTCCCATCGCAGTGGCCACGTCTTCCGGCGTGGACAGCGCGCCGTGCCGGTAGAGCTCGGAGAATCCCCGGATGGTCACCAGCGGGGTGCGCAGTTCGTGCGAGGCGTCGGCCGCGAAGCGCCGCATCTTGGCCTCGGAAGCCATCCGGGCGGCGAACGCTGTTTCGATGTGCGCGAGCATGGCATTGAGCGAACTCCCAAGCCGGCCCACCTCAGTGCCCGGGTTTTCAACCTCCACACGCCGGGACAAGTCTCCGGCGGCGATGGCGGCGGCCGTCTTCTCCACCCGAGCCAGCGGGCGGAACGACCGCGAGACGGTCCATGTGGCGATGAAGAATGCCAGGACAAGCGTCAGCAGGCCCACCCCCACGACCACCAGGGCGGCGTGTTCCATCACGGAATCGACGGGGTCCAGGGGCAGGCCGATGACGACGACGGCGCTGCGCTGGTTGTTGTCCACCACGTTGACCGCCACGACCCTCCAGTTGCCGCCTTCGGTGCCGCGCACCTGGAAGGGCGCCTGCTGGCGTTCCCGGGCCTCGACCGTGGAGAAAGTCTTGATGGCGGGGTGGGAGTCCTTGTCGCCGCCAAACGTGTAAGGCGGGGCGCCCGGGCTGAAAAGCATCAGCGAATAGTCGGTGGGAACGGTGGAGGTGGTTTCCTGCAGCTGGCTGAAGGACTGCTGCTGGCGCGCGGAATCGACGGCGGCCCGGAGCTTGTCATCCACCTGGCCCTGCAGGAAGCTGTGCAGCAGGGTCAGCGTGCCCGCACCCGTGGCCGTAAGGGCCACGAGCATGAGGGCCATCATGATGGCCACGAGCTGCGACCGCAGCGACGCCGACTTCCAGCGGTACAGCAAGGTCAGCGCTTCTCCGCTGTCCGCAGGACGTAGCCGACGCCGCGCTTGGTCTGGATCAGTGCCGGGGCGTCGGGATCGATGTCCACCTTGCGGCGGAGGTAGGAGATGTAGGACTCCACGATGGAGGCATCGCCGTTGAAGTCGTACTCCCAGACGTGGTCCAGGATCTGGGCCTTGGACAGGACTCGGTTCGGGTTGAGCATGAGGTAGCGCAGGAGCTTGAACTCGGTGGGGGACAGCTCGATCACGGTCCCGCCGCGGCGGACCTCGTGGGCGTCGTCGTCGAGCTGGAGGTCATCGACCCGGATCACGGCGTCGTCGTCGACCTGGGGCTGCGTGCGCCGGAGCACGGCGCGGATGCGGGCCACCACCTCGTCGAGGCTGAAGGGCTTGGTGACGTAGTCGTCGCCGCCCACGGTCAGGCCGGTGACTTTGTCTTCAGTGTCGTCCTTGGCCGTGAGGAACAGGACGGGGAAGTGCTTGCCGGCGGCGCGCAGGCGCCGGGTGACGGTGAAGCCGTCCATGTCCGGCAGCATGACGTCGAGGACTGCCAGATCGGGGGCGTGCTCCTCCGCGGCGGCCAGTGCCTCGCGCCCGCTGCCGGCTGAGACAACTTCAAAACCTGCAAAACGCAGGGACGTTGACAGCAGCTCACGGATGTTGGGTTCATCATCGACGACGAGCAGCTTGGCTTCGGGACCGTTCTTCTTCATGTTCCCATGATGCTCCCAGACTCTGGGAGTTTTCTGAATGAAAGATGGGTGTTGCATGGGCCGTCAACCGGCGGTGCCGACGTCGTTGGCGTCCATGATCCGGTAGGCGTAACCCTGTTCGGCCAGGAAGCGCTGCCGTTTCGCGGCGAAGTCCTGATCCAGGGTGTCCCGGGCCACGAGCGAGTAGAACCGGGCGGCGCGGCCGTCCTTCTTGGGCCGCAGCAGCCGGCCCAGGCGCTGGGCCTCTTCCTGGCGGGAGCCGAAGGAGCCCGAGACCTGAATCGCCACGGATGCCTCGGGCAGATCGATGGAGAAGTTGGCCACCTTGGACACCACCAGGGTCTGCACCTCGCCCGAACGGAACGCGTCAAAGAGGCGCTGGCGCTCCTTGACCGTGGTGTCGCCCTTGATCACGGGCGCGTTGAGGCGCTCGCCGATCTCGTCGAGCTGATCGATGTACTGCCCGATCACCAGCAGCTGTTCGCCGGCGTGTTCGGCGACGAGTTCTTCCACCACGCGGGTCTTCGTCTCCGAGGTCGCGCACAGGCGGTACTTGTCGGCGTCCTCGGCCATGGCGTAGGCCACGCGTTCGTCGCGGGGCAGGTCGATCCGGACCTCGACGCAGTCCGCGGGCGCGATGTAGCCCTGCGCCTCGATGTCCTTCCACGGCGCGTCGTAACGTTTCGGGCCGATGAGGCTGAAGACCTCGCCCTCCCGGCCGTCCTCCCGCACCAAGGTGGCGGTGAGTCCCAGCCGGCGCCGGGCCTGCAGGTCCGCCGTCATGCGAAAGATGGGCGCGGGCAGCAGGTGGACCTCGTCGTAGATGATCAGGCCCCAGTCGTTGCCGTCCACGAGCTCCAGATGCGGGTACAGCCCGCCGCGCTTCGTGGTCAGGACCTGGTAGGTGGCGATCGTGACCGGCCGGACTTCCTTGACGGAGCCGGAGTACTCGCCGATCTCCTCCTCGGTCAGGGACGTGCGCTTGAGGAGCTCGTCCTTCCACTGCCGGGCCGAGACGGTGTTGGTCACCAGGATCAGGGTGGTGGTGGAGCTGGTGGCCATGGCGGCCGCACCCACCAGCGTTTTGCCGGCGCCGCAGGGGAGCACGACGACGCCGCTGCCGCCGGCCCAGAAGTTCTCCGTTGCCAGCCTCTGGTAGGGGCGGAGCTTCCAGCCGGATTCGTTGAGCATGATCGGGTGCGGCGTGCCGTCGACGTAGCCGGCCAGGTCCTCGGCCGGCCAACCGATCTTGAGCAGCAGTTGCTTGAGCTGCCCGCGCTGGGAGGAATGCACCACCACCGTCTCGCCGTCGATCCGCGGCCCGAGCAGCGGGGCGATCTTCTTAGCCCGGCTGACCTCTTCGAGCACCGGATAGTCGGACGTGCGCATCACCAGGCCGTGCTGCGGGTCCTTTTCCAGCCGGAGCCGGCCGTACCGGGACATGGTCTCTTCGACGTCGATCAGCAGGGAGTGCGGCACCGGGAACCGGGAGTACTTGAGCAGCGTGTCCAGCACCTTTTCGGCGTCCAGCCCTGCTGCCCGGGCATTCCACAGCCCCAGCGGCGTCAACCGGTAGCTGTGCACATGCTCCGGGGCCCGTTCCAGCTCGGCGAACGCCGCGATGGCGTGCCGGGCCTCTGTTGCGAGTTCATGGTCGACCTCCAGCAGGATGGTCTTGTCACTCTGGACGATCAGGGGCCCGTCATTCACTGGAGCAATTCCTCTGTGGCTTCTACGTCGATAATCCGGTGGATGGACAAGACCCGCTCGGTCTCCTTGTCAGGATCGAACACCCGGACACGCCCACCATTCACTGCTACCGGAACAACGCACTCGCGGCTGGCATTCCCCATGCCGTCCACAACGTTCATGACCACCCGCTGCTTGAGGCGGATCGCCTTCAGCAGGGTTTCCAGCCCCAGCTGGGTCGCCTCCTCGCTGCCCGGGGCAGCCGCCGGCGGGTGAGCTCCGGCAGCGCCCGGGGCGCGGGTCCCGTCGCTGCGCAGCACGGCCAGCTGGGCGTCGATGTCCGCCTCCGGCGGAGCCGTGCGCGGGGCCGTATAGACCGGCCGGCCGCCGCCGGAAACCGGGGTGCTGCGGCGCAGCCGGACGACGGCGGACGATGCGTCCTCCAGCACGGGGGACAGGCCCAGGCCCTTGAGCACCTGGGCGGTATCCCGCGGTGCGGCGTGCGAGATGACGACCGTGGGCGCGATCCGCACCAGCCCGAGGCCGGCGGCGGCCGGGGCATTGAGCAGATCCAGCAGGGCCGTCTCGTCCTCGCTCTGGATGAAGCTCGCCGCAGCCCCGACCCGGAGCCGGGAGTGGCGGGCGGCGGTGTCCTCGATGAGGTACTGCAGTGGCTGGGGGATGGCCGTGGCTGAATGCCGGTGCAGGAACTCCAGGATCGCCGCTGCGTCCTGACCGGCGTCAAGGGCCCGGCGGACCGAAGCAACGGAGAACCGGTAGATGGTTGCCGGTCCCTGCCCCTCGGCCACTGCCATGGTGAGGAGCCGGTCACTCAGTTCGGGGTCGAGATAGCCGGGGGCCACCGCGGTCAGGTCCGCCTGCAGCAGTATGTGCTGCAGGGCTGCCGGCAGGTGTTCGCCCAGGATTCCGAGGGCATCATCCGGCCGCTCGGCGGCGATGGCGGCGCCAAGCTGGCTGAGCGCGCCGGAACCGATGAGGCCCAGCATCTCTGCCTCCATGAGGATGCCGCGGATCAGCGAGCTGAACCGGCGGGCCATCCGGGGCTGGGTCCATTCGGCCCGCGCCAGCACGGCGCTGGCATCCAGGACGGGCGCCTGCCCGTCGGGGGCCGCGGCCTCCAGGGTGAGTTCGTTTAGGATTTCCAGGACCCGTTTGCGGACCACCGGAGCGTCGGGCCGCTGTGCCTCGGCCGAGAGCGCGTTGATGGTGGTCCCGGCCATGCCCCGGTGGCCGGCCGGGCCCGGAGCTGCAGCATTCACGGGCTGTCCCACGAGCGAGGGGGCGCGCTCGCTGGCCAGCCAGGCGTTGACTAGCCACAGCCATTGTTCCTGCCGGGGAAGCGCCAGCCACTCCAGCTGCGGCGGCTGCACCCACGCGGAGCTGTCGACATCCAGCCGGAGCAGGCCTGCCATGCCGCAGAGTTCCGCGAGCACCCCGGCCTCCTGCACGCCGATCCGCAGCGAATCGGCCAGCCGCTTCATCTCCCGTACCCCGACGCCCCCGCTGCGCAGCGTCGCCAGGGGCTGCTCACGCACGGTGTACAGCACTTCGCCCACGAGCCGCAGCGTCTCCGCGATCGCGCCCAGCGCGGCGTTGCGGCGCAGCCCGGCGCTTGTAAGGCCCAGCCGGGGTACGGGCGGCACGAGGGAGAAGTCCTCAATGACAAACCCGCCACGCAGCGACACGCCCACGCTGTGCGGCAGCTCGACGTGCGCGGCGTCCAGCGGCACCAGCAGGCCCCGCGCCAGCAGCCAGTCCACAGGGCCGACGTCGGAGCTTTCGTGGAGCACTGTGGCGCGGCGTTGCGCCTGCGGAACGGCGCCCATGGCCCAGTTGCCGAACCGGGCCAGCAGCGCGGACGTGCGTTCCGGCGCGCTGGCCAGGATGTCCTGGACTGACTCCGGTGTTGCCGTCCAGTGCTGCAGCGCCAGGGCCGCTTCCATCGGCGTCGTGGCGGGCGCGATGGATGCCCCGCTACGGTGCAGTTCCCCCACCAGCTGCACCACGCGCTGCGCAAAAGCCGGCTGGAGCCGCACGAGCTCGGTGTAGCTGCGTCCCAGGCCGGCAGGGTAGATGCCGATCACATCCTTGAGGCTGCCGACGGGGAGGTAGTGCCGTGCCTTGGCGGCGGCGGGAGTCGCGCCGTGCGGTGGATCGGTGCGGTGGACGAGGGCCAGTTCCTGCAGGGAATGGAGCAGTCGGTCGATCGCGGCAACCGAGGAGCCATTGATCAGTTTCTTCAGCGTTGCCGCCGATGCGCTGTGTCCGGTATCGGCGTTGGTGCACAGGTGCAGGGTTTCCAGCACCTGCATCTGCGGACGGTTGAGCCGCTCGAGTGCCCGTTGCACGCTGACTCGTCCGCTGGCGCGGGCGGCCAGGGCGGCGAAGTCCGGGACGCCGGGAGAGATCAGGTCCGGCCGCGCGGAGAACAGGGCCCGCAACGAGTCGTCGCTTCGTGCCTGAAGTTCCTTGCTGAGCGCGCGGATGAGGGACATCGGTCCAACGTTACCTTTCGCCGGGCCCGCGCGGGCGGCGCCGGGCGACCGCCGCGTCGACAACTAGGGCGAGCATGAGCAGAAATGCCACCGGGAGCCCGTAGAGGGCCACCGAGGTAATCCAGACGGGCGCCACGACATGGTTGAACGCCAGGGCCATGACAGCGCCGACGGCGACGAGGGACAGCACGGCAATGGCGGCCGCAAGGATCATGAAGGGCCGCCGGTAACGCGTCAGTGTCATGAGGGCAACGCTAACAGTCCGGCCTCGCCCGCGCCTCACGCCGCTAAAGTGAACAAGGCAGGATAACCTTGGAGATACAGACCAACACGGTCCGGGCAGTCATACCCTGAACCCGCGTATCCATGCGGATGCGGTGACCGCCGGCCGTGTCCCCGCAGAACGAAGAAGGTTGATTACGTGCCTACCGGCAAGGTCAAGTGGTATGACAAGGAAAAAGGCTTCGGATTCCTCGCTGGCGAGGACGGCCAGGAAGTCTTCCTGCCCAAGTCCGCGCTGCCCGAGGGCGTCACGGACCTCAAGGCCGGAACGCGCGTTGAATTTGGGGTAGCCGACGGCCGCAAGGGGGCCCAGGCCCTCGGCCTGCGGGTGCTGGACAAGACGCCGTCCATCGCCAAAGCAAAGCGGCCCAGCGCCAAGGACCTTGCCCCGCTGGTCCAGGACCTCGTCAGCGTGCTGGACAACCTGTCCGGAACCCTGTCCGCGGGCAAGTACCCGGAAGGCAACAAGGGCAAGGCGATTGCAGCCGCCCTGCGTAAGGTTGCCGACGAGCTGGACGTATAAGGCTCTTGATGACTCAGGAACCTGATCAGTTGCCGGCGCCGGATGCCGGATCCAAAGTGCCGGCCGGATCCAAGGGAACCGGCCCGAAGCAGGGGTCCCGCCCTCGCGCCGGCGTGCCGGCCTGGCGCACCGGCAAGCCTGACGCCTTCCTGGCCGCCGCCGTCGACGTTGCCCGCGCCGCCGTGGAAAGCATTGCCCCCGCGGAGCAGATCGGCGAGCACCTCGGTGCCCGCAGCGAAGGAGACCGCCTGGTGACCCATCTGTTCGAATCCAGGCTGCCCGGGTACCTGGGCTGGCAGTGGTACGCCGTTCTGACCCGCAACTCGCGGTCCAAAGTGGTGACGGTCGACGAGCTCGGCCTGCTGCCCTCGGAAGACTCGATCCTGGCGCCGGCCTGGGTCCCGTGGGCTGAACGGGTCCGCCCTGAAGACGCGCAGACGGACGAGGCCGAGGAGGCGCCCGGCGCCCAGGCGCCGTCGCAGGGGCACGACGCGGAGCACGACGTCCAGCACGACGTCCAGCACGACGGCGATGCCCAGGCCGCCAGCGAGCAGGATGACGACGAGCAGGACGACGACGAGCAGGACGCCAACGAAGAAGACGCCGCCGAGTACGACGCCGAGGACGCTCGGGAACCCTCCACCGACGAGGCCGACTAGCGGTTGGAAGCGTCCGGGAGAGTGCATAGCGAGGGCTGGGCCTGATGTCCACGTTCAAATCCCTGCACATCCTGAACTACCGGATCTGGTTCGTCGGCGCCCTCATTTCCAACATCGGCACCTGGATGCAGCGCACCGCCCAGGACTGGCTGGTGTTCGCGCATCTGACGGCGCACGACGCCGGCGCGGTAGGCATTACGATGGCCCTGCAACTGGGCCCGCAGCTTTTCCTGGCCCCCGTGGCCGGACTGGTCGCGGACCGCTTCAACCGTAAACGGCTCCTGGTCCTGACCCAGTCCGCGATGGCGCTGCTGAGCGCCGGGCTGGGCATCCTCGTGATAACGGGCACGGCGCAGCTCTGGCACGTCTACGCCTTCGCCCTGCTGCTCGGCGTGGTCTCCGCGCTGGATGCCCCCGTCCGCCAGACCTTCGTCTCGGAACTGGTCCAGGACGACTACCTCCCCAACGCCGTGGCCCTCAACAGCGCCTCCTTCAACGTCGCCCGGATGATCGGCCCCGCTGTCGCCGGCGTGCTCACGGCCGTCGTCGGACCGGGCTGGGTCTTCCTCATCAACACCCTCACGTTCGCCGCGCTGCTGCTGAGCCTGGCGAAAATCCCGGCGGCATCGCTGCGCCGGCTGCCGCGGGCAGCGGCCGGCAAAGGCAGGATCCGCGAGGGGCTGCGCTATGTGAGATACCGTCCCGACCTTGTCGTGGTGCTCGTGGCCATCTTCATCGTGGGAACCCTGGGGCTGAATTTCGCCCTGTTCATCGCGGCCATGGTGGGCACCGAATTTGGTCTCGACGCGGGGGCCTTCGGCCTCATGAATTCGATCATGGCGATCGGCTCCGTCGCCGGGGCCCTGTTATCCGCTGGCCGAGGCACACCGCGCCTGCGGGTGATCTTCGCGGCAGCCGGGGCGTTCGGCGTGACCTCCGGCATCGCCGCCCTGGCTCCGAACTACTTCTGGTACGGCGTCGCGCTGGTGCCGGTGGGGCTGTTCGCGATCACCATGATGACGAGCGCCAACGGGTACGTCCAGACCACCACGGACCCTGTGATGCGAGGCCGCGTGATGGCCCTGTACATGGCGATCTTCATGGGCGGAACGCCCATCGGGGCGCCGTTCGTCGGCTGGGTGGCAAACATCGCCGGCCCGCGCTGGTCCATGGGCGTCGCGGCCGTTGCCGGCCTGCTCGCGGCCCTGATCGGGCTGCTGTGGATCATCCGGGCGAAGCAGCTGCGGCTCCACTTCAACCGCCGGGCCCGCGGGCTGCGGTACTTCCGCGTGGCAAGCCGCGCCACCGCAATTGGGGCCGGCGGATCCGGGGCCGGTGCAGCCGGCGTGGGCCCGGGCGCCCAGCCGGAGAACCTGCCCGGAAACGACGACGGCGCCGCACCGGCACGTGGCCGGGACGACGCCGTCGGACGCTGAGGCTACTTCTTGAGTTCTGCCACGACGAAGTCGATGCACTCAAGCAGCGCCGAGACATCGTCCGGTTCGATCGCCACGAACGTGGCGATGCGCAGCTGGTTGCGGCCCAGCTTGCGGTACGGCTCGGTGTCGACGACGCCGTTGGCGCGGAGCACCTTGGCGATGGCCGCGGCGTCGATCGATTCGTCGAAGTCGATCGTGGCGATCACGTTGGAGCGGTCCTCGGCCTTGGCGACGAACGGCGTGGCGTAGCCGGACGCCTCGGCCCAGCGGTAGATCCGGCCGGCAGAATCCGCGGTCCGGGCGGAGGCGAAGTCCAAGCCACCGTTGGCGTTGAGCCACTGCACCTGCGCATCCAGGGTGACCAGGGTGGCCAGCGCGGGGGTGTTGTAGGTCTGGTTCAGCCGGGAGTTGTCGATTGCGGTCTGGAGGTCCAGGAAGTCGGGGATCCAGCGGTTGCTGGCCTTGATCCGAGCCGCCCGCTCCAGCGCCGCCGGGGAGAACAGGCCAAGCCACAGGCCGCCGTCGGACGCGAAGTTCTTCTGCGGCGCAAAGTAGTAGACGTCGGACTCGGCCACGTCCACATCCAGTCCGCCTGCGGCCGACGTCGCGTCCACCAGCACCAGTGACCCTTCGTCGGCGCCCGCTACGCGCCGGACGGGGGCGGCCACGCCGGTGGACGTCTCGTTCTGCGGCCACGCGTATACGTCGACGCCGGCCTCGGCGTGGGCGGTGGGGCGGGTGCCGGGCTCGGCCTTGATGATGGAGGATTCGCCGAGGAACGGCGCCTTGTTGGTAGCCGAAGCAAACTTCGAGCCGAATTCTCCGAAGGACAGGTGCTGCGCCTTGGTCTCGACGAGTCCAAAGCTGGCAATGTCCCAGAATGCGGTGGAGCCGCCGACGCCGAGAATCACTTCGTAGCCCTCCGGGGCGCGGAAGAACTCGCTGAGGCCATTGCGGACCGAACCGACGAGGTTCTTTACGGGTGCCTGGCGGTGTGAGGTCCCCAGCAGCTTTGCCGACGCCGCTGCGAGGGCCTCCATCTGTTCCGGTCGGACCTTGGACGGGCCGGCGCCGAACCGTCCGTCCTTGGGCAGGAGGTTGGCGGGGATCGTGATGCTGGTGTCGCTCACAGTGGCTCCAATTTTCGGCTGGTTCGTAGCGTGGCTGGGAGGTGGCCTGGCCGGGACGGCTACAACGGACACCCCTTGTCATTCTGCCTTTTTTATTCTGCCTGACAGCCCCCGGCGATACGGAAAAGCCTCTGTCATAGTCCGGTCATTGAGACGGCCCCGAGGGGCCGGCCGGCGGGCGCCGGGGGAGCATCCGCAGTCCGGGCCAAAAATTATCCGGAGTAATTCAAAATAGGCTAGGCTGTTCTGCGAACGTACGGCGGATCTCGCCAGGGCGCATCCTTACACGCAGCCCGCACGCGGTACGGTGGGAATGACGCAAGGACTGCGCTCGAGGAGCTGAGCTGAATGACGGATCTGATTGATACCACGGAGATGTATCTCCGGACCATTCTGGAACTTGAAGAAGAAAACATCGTCGCCCTCCGCGCCCGCATCGCCGAACGACTCCGCCACTCCGGCCCCACTGTTTCCCAGACCATCGGCCGCATGGAGCGTGACGGCCTTGTGATTGTTTCCGGAGACCGGCACCTTGAACTGACCGAAACCGGACGGAAACGCGCCGTCGGCGTCATGCGCAAGCACCGCCTCGCGGAACGCCTGCTCGCCGACGTGATCGGGCTCGACTGGGCCTACGTCCACGAGGAAGCATGCCGCTGGGAGCACGTCATGAGTGAGCGCGTCGAGCGCAGGATCTTCGAGATGCTCGACCACCCGACCGTTTCGCCCTACGGGAACCCGATTCCGGGGCTCGCGGAACTTGGCGGCGCATCCTCGGGGGCCCACACGGACGGCGTCGTGAACCTTCTGGAGGCCATGGCCGGCTACGGTGCGGATTCGCGGATCACGGTCAACCGGCTCGCGGAGCCCATCCAGGTGGAACCGGAGCTTCTGGCCCAACTCGACGAGGGCGGAATCCGCCCCGGGGCGCTTGTCTCGCTGGAGCGGGTGGGGGAGTACATCTCGGTCCGGGTCCCGGATATCGAGGGCGCCTTGGAGTTGCCGCCAGAGGTCGCCGCGCATGTCTTTGTAACAGTCGTCTGACCAGCCAAAACGTCACCGTCATGGGATGACCCATGAGTTCTGCACAAACGCGATCACGGATTTATCACCGGGCGGCTTAATCGCCTATAGTTAGTGCCCTGTACCGATACCAAAGCGTTACCTGATCCGAAGCCGAGCCCTGCCAGCGGATCAGTCGCAGAACCACCTCCTGGCAGGGGCGGGGGAACCACTATCGGCTGCTTCTTCGGCAGCCTTGGGGTGAAGTCCGTCAGCGGCAAGCAGCTTCCACCGAGGACCCCCAGCGGATGCCTCTGTGGCTGGATGCTTGCAACGGCGGACCGGGTCTTTGATCTCTCTGACTCGAATCCGACAGCTAACTTCGCAGGCTCTCCAGAGAGGAACCGTTCTTGACCACCCAGACCGCCAGGGGCCGTCGCCGCGCAACCGGTCCCGCTCCGGAGCCGCGTCCCGGCGTCGCGTATACGGCCGAACGCCCGCGCGACCCGCACCGGGACGAGCGCCGCAGCCGCCGCAGTCCGTTCCGTCAGGTAACGGATTTTGCCGCCGCCAGCGGCGTGGGGCAGAAGGCCGGCATCGCACTGGCCGCGGCTGGTCTGGTACTCACGGTGACGGTCCCCGTTACCAGCCCGGTCATGGCCTCGAACGCGGACGGATCGGGCACGGTCTCGGCCGCAGCGCAGCCGGATGTCACGGCTGCCGCCGCCGCAAAGCTCGATTTCAGCCGGACGGCCGTCGCCACCAAAGGCGACCCGGACGGGAAGCTCAAGCAACTGCTGAGCGCCCAGTCCGTCGGCAGCATCACCCGCGCGGCTTCAGCCGGCACGCTGGGTCCGCCGCTGGACCAACTGATCACGGCATCGCCGTTCGGCTACCGTGTGAGCCCCATCACGGGCGGTCCGGGGGAGTTTCACCGCGGCCAGGATTTCGCCGCCCAGTGCGGCACGCCGGTCCACGCCGCCGCCAGCGGCACCGTGACCTTCAACGGATGGCACCCCTACGGCGGCGGCAACCGTGTGGTCATTGACCACGGCAACGGTCTGGAGACCACGTACAACCACCTGTCGTCGTCCTCGGTGAAGGTCGGCCAGAAGGTCTCCCGCGGCGATATCGTCGCGCTGAGCGGGACCACCGGCGCCTCCACGGGCTGCCACCTCCACTTTGAAGTGATGGTCAACGGCGACGTCGTTGACCCCCTCGGCTGGCTCTAATAAAGACGATGGACAACTCTCAAATTCCCGGGACACGCCGTGATCTGAATGTGACATTGGGTCCGGAGTCCTGTAGAGTTTGAAGCACGCCAACTTTTCCGAAGTTGGCGCTCTTGAGTGGATTGCCTAGCTCTGCCACCGCTCAAGGTCCGTTCGCATTACATCGTCTGGCAGGGGCGGGGGAACCAATTTTGGCCTTCGAAAGAAGGCCTAGGGGTTAAGTCGCAACGCTTCCCAGGAAGCAGCGCGGCCGGGTGACTCCCATCCGAATCCGACAGCTCACCTCGTAGGCATTGGGAGAGGCTACTTTCGTGTCTTCACGCCACAATGCTGCGCGTATGCGCACTGGCGCGGCTCTTTTGAGCCCGCTGACATCCACATCACGTGCCGCCCTTGCCGGCGCCCGGATGGGATCACGTTCCGCTGGCTCATTCTCCACCGAGTCCGGACAGCATGCAGTTCCCGCTTTTGGCGCGTCTTCGCAGTACACCCTTCGCTAAGTAACCCATTTCGGGGCGATCCGGCGTACCCCCAAGATGCCGGAGCGTCCTCAGCCCGCGCCCAAAAACGCGCGGTCCAAGGATCACGAAAGAGAGAACTTAATGACTACTCGTGCAACCGTTGCACGGCACCGCGCCGAGGTCACCAAGACCAACTCGCTGGCTGTTATTGCCAAGGCAGTCGGCGACAACGCCGGCGGCATGGGCCGTCAGGCCGCGGTCATCGCCGCAGCTTCCGGTCTGGTTCTGACCAGCGGAATCGCAGCCAACGCTGCTGAGACCAATGTTCAGCGCGAATCCACCTCCGCTTCCGCCCTGGAAGTCCAGTCGTCGGCTCCGGCCACGATTTCGGCTGCTTCCACCATTGCGATTTCCTACGAGAAGCCCGCCGTGACCACGTCGCCGGCTCCCGTCGTCGAGGCTCCCAAGCCCGTCGTGCAGGTCCAGACCGCCGCAGCCACCCAGGCCGGCGGCGCCCAGGCCGGCGTCAACGGCGGCGCAGCTGCCCTGGCCCCTGCCGGAATCGGAAGCGGCGCCGGTGCAACTATCGCTGCCGCCGCCTATGCACAGCTCGGCGTGGCGCAGGACTGCACCGCCCTTGCCACCAACGCCCTGGCCGCGGCCGGTATCCACTACCACGGCTGGCCGGCAGGTTACCTGTCCCTCGGCCGCACCGTGAGCGCCGCCGAAGCTCGTCCGGGCGACCTCGCCTACTACCAGAACGGTGGCGTGGGCATGCCCCACATCGCTGTCTACGTCGGCAACGGCATGGCAGTCCACGGCGGCTGGAACGGCGGCACCACCGCTCTCTACAGCGTGAACGTCGGTTCCGGCCCGGTCTTCATCCGCGTCGGCGGCTAGGCGCAAGCCCCCCGCACTTTCAAAGACCCCCGCCTCTTGAGGCGGGGGTCTTTCGTGTTACCGGGGCATGAATTTTCCGCGCTGGGGGCCGCACCGCCGAAAAAACATTCGGTGATCTGGCAGTTGAGTGTTTACTCTTGTCTTGTCGATCCATAGCCCGACCATGCACAGGGCAGCCGGCCCTCGTGCCCCTGGCGGGTGCGGCCGTGAAGAGGTATGCGGATGCGCACTCTCGTTCTGAATGCTGGATATGAACCGCTGGCGGTCATCACCTTCCGCCGGGCGCTCGTCCTTGTCCTGACCGGAAAGGCAAGCGTGGTGGCTGAAGGGGACGACCCCGTTGTCGGCCCGCAGGACATACTGGGCCGCCCGTCCGTGATCCTCCTGAACCGCTACATCCGGCCGCGGTACAACACGATGACGGCGGTCAGCCGCCGCGGCGTGCTCCGCCGCGATGCCCACCACTGCGCGTACTGCGGCAAGGCAGCCCACACGATCGATCACGTCCAGCCCAAGTCCCGTGGCGGCGCCGATTCTTGGGAGAACCTCGTGGCCGCCTGCCTGCGCTGCAACAATGCCAAGGGCGACCACACGCCGGCAGAGATGGGCTGGAAACTCGGATTTGTACCAGGTCCCCCGAAGGGCACCATCTGGCAGATCAAGGAACTCGAGAAGCCTACCCCCGCGTGGGATCCGTTCCTGCTGCCGGAATCGGCCGCCTGACCTACCTCTTGACCTACCGCTTGAACCGCTGCCCCGGCTGCTGCCCTAACCGTGGCCGTGGCCGTGGCCATGGCCGCGACCCCGGGCCCCGCCCGTGGCGCCCGAGCCTCCGGGCAGCTCGCGCCGCGCTAGGCTGATCCGGTGGAGTTCGATGCCATCATTCTCGCCGGCGGAAGGTCGGCCCGCCTGGGCGGTGTGCCCAAGTCGCGGCTGACTTACGACGGCGCCACCCTGCTTGAGCGGTCGCTGCGCGCCGCGGGCGGTGCCCGCCGCGTCGTCGTCGTCGGTCCTGACCCCGGGGACCTGCCCGCCGGGACCCTGAACTGCCGGGAAGACCCGGCGTTCGCGGGGCCCGCCGCCGCGATCGCCGCGGGACTGAACGCGCTGGCCGCCGAGCACGCCGGCCGCTCCGACGCCGGCGCTCCCGCGCCGTTCACCCTTGTCCTGGCCTGTGACATGCCCCGCTCGGCCGCCGCGGTCCGCGCCCTGGCCGGGACGCTGGCGGAGATGCTGGCGGAGGCAGTGACTGAAACGGCGACCGAGAACCTGGCAGAGGCCGGGGACGCGGCGCCAGCCGCGGATCAGCCGGGGCAGGCGGGCGACGGCGTCATGGCCGTGTCGGCCGACGGCCGGAAGCAGCCGCTCGCCGGGCTTTATGGCACGGCTGCGCTACAACGAAGTGCCGCGGACGCCGCGCGTGCGGGCAGCCTGGAAAACGCGTCCGTCTTCGCCCTTCTTGCTAGGCTGGACGTGCGGGAAGTTCGCGTTCCCCCCGGTTCCACGGATGACGTTGACACCTGGGATGACGCTTCCGCGCTAGGGGTATCCGGCAGGATTTCAGACCCCGGTCCGGGTTCCGGGCCGGAACTCCCCAGCTGAACTCGACCATGGAGGCAAACGGTGAAAAGCCAGGATGAAACGCTTGAAGACTGGTGCCGTGCCCTGCTCCAGGCCCTGGAGTTGGAAGGCGTTGAGATTGACGTGAACGAGGTCCTTGCCCTGGCAGGCGTAGCCGCGCACTCGGTGGTGCGACCGGCGGCTCCGCTGACCACGTTCATCGCAGGCTTTGCAGCAGGCCTGGCTTCCGGCTCCGGGAAGGCCTCGGACGCCTCGTCCATGCAGGCCGCCATGGCCGTAGCCCGCCGGCTCGCCACAGACTATGCAGCCGCCGAAGCTTCCGGGGCATGACGCCTGCGGCCCCAGACGGCAGCGGACCCGCCAGCGTCCCCCGCGGGGATAACGTCGCTGACGGCGTCGGGGACAACCTTGAGGACGGCCTGGAGGCCGTCCCCGGCGACCCCCAAGCCGGTGCCCTGGACGCTCCCGCACCGGACTCTGCCGGGCCGGACTCTGCTGGCCAGGACATTGGCGGGCCGGACATTGCCGGTCACGACGCCGCCGAACCGGACAGTGCCGGCCAGGACGGTGCCGGCCAGGACGGTGCCGACGTACAGCACCGGCATCTGGCCCACACATGGCTGGAGGCCCGGCAGCTCGCCTTCGACTGTGCCACTCCCATCCCTGCCGCCCCCGTGCCGCTTCGGCAGGCCCTGGGTCGGACCCTGGCAGCGGACGTGGTTGCCCTGCAGGACATGCCGCACTACGCCTCCTCCGCCATGGACGGCTGGGCCGTCAACGGCAGCGGTCCGTGGATCCTGGCCGAGCCCAACCAGCGGCTGGCGCCGCACCAGGCCAGCCGGATTGCCACCGGCGGCCTCATCCCCGATGGGGCCAAGGCGGTGCTGCGCAGTGAAAGCGGCGTCATCGGCACCGACGAGGACGGACTGCCCGTCCTGAAGCTGGGCGGCAGTGCGAAGCCGGGGGATCCGCGAAATGGTGACCACATCAGGAAAGCCGGCGAAGAAGCGGCCGCCGGAGATGTTCTGATCAAACGTGGCACCGTCCTGAATCCGGCTCACCTGGCCCTCGCCGCGCTGGCCGGGAACGACACGCTGCCCGTGCTCGGCAAGGCCCTGGTCCGCCTCGTCCTCACCGGCTCCGAGGTGGTGACGTCCGGACTGCCGGCGCCCGGGCAAGTTCGGGATACGTTCGGTCCCCAACTGGCGGCAGCGGTGGGGATGCTCGGCGGCATCTGTACCGAAGAGATGAAAATCGGCGATACCTACACCGAATGGCTCGCCGCGCTTGAGGACGGGGAGCCCGTCCCCGCGGGCGGCGGCCAGTCAAGCGGTCCGTCAAGCAGCCAGTCAAGCAGCGCGTCAGACATCCCGTTCCGCGACGCGCCCGGCGGCAGGTCCGCTGCTCCGGCTGCCGATCCTGCCGCTGAAAGCCTGCCCGCCGACGTCGTGATCACCACCGGCGGCACGGGCCGTTCCGGAACTGACCACCTCCGGCGTTCGGTGGACGAGCTCGGCGGCCGCCTGCTGATCGACGGGATCGCGATGCGGCCCGGCCACCCTGCCGTGCTCGCCGAGCTGCCCGACGGCAGGTACATCCTCGGCCTGCCGGGGAACCCGCTCGCGGCCATGATGGCTCTGTCCACCATCGGAGCCCCCCTCCTCGCGGCCCTGGGCCACGGCTCTATTCCGCCGCTCAGCGAGGTCCCCTGCGGTTCAACAATTGACGCCGATCCCGGCCGGACTCGCCTCATGCCCTTCCGGCTGGTGTACGGCATGGCATCCCCGGCGCAACACACCGGCCCGGGCATGATGCGGGGCCTCGCCGCGGCCGACGGCGTACTGGTGGTCCCGCCCCACGGCGTCCAGTTGGGGGAACTGGTCCCCGCGTTCGCGCTTCCATGGGGCACACCACTCCCGGACGCCGCGGCGGCCTCCGGCGCACCCAAGCCGGCGCCGAAGCGGACAGCCAGGAAAACCTCGGCCAGCGACGGGCCGGTGGACTGGAGCGCCCTCCTGGGCTGAATTTCGAGGGCCAACCCCGGCCCCCGGCCTCTGCCGCGCTGGCTTCAGGGTCGGGCGCTTGCAATGATGGAACCAACGTAACGACCAAGAAAATCTCACACCATGTTGCTTAGGAGTATCGGATGGGCCGCGTGACACAGCGCCGCAAGGTGCACAAGATTGTCCTCGACGGTTCCCCGCAGGCCCTCGAATTCCCCGTCCGCCACCGGGAAGACGTCCTCGCCGTTGAGGAACCGCTGGAAATCCGGATCGGAAGCATGTCCTTCTCCGTCACCATGCGGACGCCGGGCAACGACTTCGACCTCGTCGCAGGGTTCCTGGTCTCGGAGGGGGTCATCTGGACCCCCGAGCAGCTGGTTTCGCTCAGGTTCTGTGCGGGCGAAAACGCCGACGGTGTCCAGACCTTCAACGTCGTGGAGGCCCAGCTCCGGCCCGACGTCGTCCGGCCGGAGACGGGCCGCAACGTCTTCACGTCCAGTTCCTGCGGCATCTGCGGGACCGACTCGATCGACGCCGTCCGCAAATCCTCCCACTACAGCCCGGCCGAGGACCCGCTGACCATCCCCGTGGAGACGCTGGCGGCCCTCCCGCAGGCCCTCCGGTCCGCCCAGGACGTCTTTGACGTCACCGGCGGAGTGCATGCCGCCGGACTCTTCAGGATCTCCGACGACGGCTCGGCGGACCTGCTGTGCCTCCGGGAAGATGTCGGACGGCACAACGCGGTGGACAAGGTGGTCGGCTGGGCGCTCCGCGAGGGCCTGCTACCGCTCCGGGGAACCGTGCTGCAGGTCTCCGGCAGGGCCTCATTCGAGCTCGTCCAGAAGGCATCCCTCGCCGGAATCCCGGTCCTCGCCGCCGTCAGCGCACCCTCCAGCCTGGCCGTCGAGCTGGCCGAGGCCAGCGGGATGACGCTGGCCGGGTTTAGCCGCCAGACCAGCCTGAACATCTACGCGGGCCAGCACAGGGTCGCCGTTCCGGCACCCGCAGCCGGCTAGCGTGACCGGCTGACGGCGGCACTTGGCCAAAAGGTTCCCCGCGACGTAAATTTTATCCATTGACTGGAGTCAATCGGGCCCGCCAGCGCTGACCCGCCAGCGCTGAAGAGGATCACATTGCACGACGACCGCCGTCTTACGGAAGTCCGGCTGGACCGCTTTTTGCGTGACCGCATCGCCCCCGCGGTCTACCCGCGCACCCTGCCCCTGACGCTGAGCAGCTGGGACGCACCGGACGAGCCCGTGCCCGCGCTGGAGGCCCTGCGGCACGAGTTCACGCCGCAGGAACACGGCGCGGCCTGGGGCCGGCCGTGGAGCACCAAATG
Source organism: Arthrobacter sp. ok909 (assembly GCF_900104405.1). NCBI lineage: Bacteria > Bacillati > Actinomycetota > Actinomycetes > Micrococcales > Micrococcaceae > Arthrobacter > Arthrobacter sp. ok909. The sequence continues at coordinate 70,674 of NZ_FNJS01000007.1, forward strand.
GCTCCGGCTGCAGGGCGAGGTGCCGGAATCCTGGGGTACGGCGGACGGCACGTCGGTGGAAATCCTCGTGGACCTGGGGTTCAGCGGCGACCTCCCGGGCTTCCAGTGCGAAGGCATCGCTTGGCGGTCCGACGGGACCATCATCAAGGCGATTTCCCCACGGAACCAGTACATCCCGCTCAAGCTCTTGGGCGGCGGCATGGCCGTTGACTTCTACGTCGAAGCCGCGGCCAACCCCGACCTGTCCCAGAACTGGACCTTCGCCGCCACGCCCTACGGCGACAAGGCGACGTCCGGCAGCGAGCCGAAATACCGACTCGGCAGGATCGCCATCGCCGAGCTCAACCAGACGGTCTGGGAGCTGCAACAGGACATCCTCACGCTCAGCGGGCTCATGCACGAGCTCCCCACCGAGCTGCCCCGCCGCCACGAGATCCTGCGGGCACTCGAACGCATGCTGGACATCATGGACCCCGAGGACGTGGCCGGTACCGCAGAGGCCGGCCGGGCCGCGCTCGCCGGCGTCCTGTCCCGGCCGGCCTACGCCTCGGCGCACCAGCTCGTGGCCACGGGGCATGCCCATATCGACTCTGCCTGGCTGTGGCCCGTACGGGAGACCATCCGCAAGTGCGCCCGAACGTTCTCCAACGTCGTCGCGCTGATGGACCAGGACCCCGGTTTCATCTTTTCCTGCTCCTCAGCCCAGCAGCTCGCGTGGATGAAGGAGTACTATCCGGAGCTTTTCGGCCGCATCGTGGACAAGGTCCGGGCCGGCCAGTTCGTTCCCGTCGGCGGGATGTGGGTCGAATCTGACTCCAATATGCCCGGCGGGGAGGCCATGGCACGGCAGTTCCTCGAGGGCAAGAACTTCTTCCTGGCCGAGTTCGGCGTGGACTGCCAGGAAGCGTGGCTCCCGGACACGTTCGGGTACTCAGCGGCGCTGCCGCAGATCATCAGGGCCGCAGGCAGCCGCTGGTTCCTGACCCAAAAGATCTCGTGGAACCAGGTCAACAGGATGCCGCACCACACGTTCAACTGGGAGGGCATCGACGGCACCCGGGTGTTTACGCATTTCCCGCCGGTGGACAGCTACAACTCCGACCTCAGCGCCAGGGACCTGGCACACGCGGAGCGCAACTACCGCGACCACGGACGCGGAACCACCTCACTGGTTCCGTTCGGCTACGGCGACGGCGGCGGGGGACCCACGCGCGAAATGTTGGCCGCGGCGCAGCGCACGGCGGACCTGGAAGGATCCCCGAAGGTGCGGATCGGCTCGGCAGCCAGCTTCTTCACCCATGCCCAGGCCGAGTATGAGCCCCTGCCGGTCTGGGTGGGCGAGATGTACCTGGAACTGCACCGCGGCACCTACACCAGCCAGGCCAAGACCAAACGGGGGAACCGGCGCAGCGAGCACCTGCTCCGGGAGGCCGAACTCTGGAGTGCCACCGCGGCAGTGCGTGCCGGGCACAGCTACCCGGCGGCGGAGCTCAACCGGCTGTGGCGGCTGGTCCTGCTGCAGCAGTTTCACGACATTCTGCCCGGCAGTTCCATCGCGTGGGTCCACCAGGACGCCGAACGCAACTACGCGGCCGTCGAACGCGGTCTTGAAGCCATCATCACCGAGGCCGCGGGTGCGGCACTTGGCACCGGCAACCGGGAATTCCTCCTCAATGCCGCCCCACACGAGCGCCAGGGCGTGCCGGCCCTGGCCGCTGCCGAGCCGGTCCCGTCCGGGCAACCGGTGGCCGTCACGGAAGCGAACGGCGGCTACATCCTGGACAACGGCATCATCCGGGCCGTGGTGGACGCCAACGGACTGCTCGCCTCGCTCATGGACTATGCCACCGGGCGTGAGGCGATTGCTCCCGGGGAGTCCGGCAACCTCCTGGAGCTGCACCGGGACACACCGAATGAATGGGACGCGTGGGACATCGACGCCTTCTACCGCAGGAACGTCGTCCGGCTGGTGGAGGCGCGATCGGTCGCACTGCAGCGCGGCCCCGGTCCGGAAGGCCTGAACGCCGTCGTCGTGGTGGAACGGATGGCCGGCTCCTCGGCCGTGACCCAGCGGATTGCGCTCGCGGCCGGTGCTGACTCCCTGGCGATCTCCACCGTCGTGGACTGGCAGGAAAGCGAAAAGCTGCTCAAGCTCGGCTTTGCCCTGGACGTCCGGGCGGACCGCTCTGCGGCGGAGACGCAGTTCGGGCACGTGTTCCGCCCCACGCACCTCAACACGTCGTGGGAGGCGGCGAAATTCGAGATCTGCGCCCACCGCTGGATCCACGTCGCCGAGCCCGGCTACGGGGTGGCCGTTTCCAACGCGTCCAGCTATGGCCACGACGTCACCCGCAACGTCCGGGAGGACGACGGCGGGACCACCACCACAGTGCGGGTCTCGCTCCTGCGGGCGCCGAAGTTTCCGGATCCCGGCGCGGACCAGGGCAGGCACGAGCTCCGGGTCACGATCCGGCCGGGTGCCAGCATCGCCGACGCCGTCGAAGAGGGGTACCGCACCAACCTGGCACCGCGGCTTGCAAGGGGAGCCCGCGGGGTTGAACCGCTCTTCACCGTGTCCAACGAAGCGCTCGTCATCGAGGCCGTCAAGCTCGCCGAGGACGGCTCCGGCGACGTGATCGTTAGGCTGTACGAATCACTGGGGGAGCGGTCCACGGGCCTCGTGACGGCGAACTTCCCGCTGACCGGAGTGCGCGCCGTGGACCTGCTGGAGCGGCCCGTCGATGCGCCGGGCGTGACGGCTGCCCTTGATTCGGCCGAGCTCACGCTGCGCCCGTTCCAGCTGGTCACGCTGAGGTTTGTGCGCTGAGGTTTGTGCGCCGAAGGCGAGGCAAAGAGACGCTGTGGCGCTGCCTTTGGGGCAACGGGAACGACCGGGGTTCCGGCCAAAGCACCGTTAAACAGGCTGAGTGGGAGCGGTCCATGCGGACCGCTACCACTCATCCCCCCAATGGCGCTTGGGCGACTGCCTCTGCTTCGCACGGCTAAGTTCCGTACACAAAGCGAATGTCGCTTTCACACATTCATGATTCTTTCACGGTCTAATGATTTTGTGAATGCCCTACCCTTTGTTCTTGCGGAATGTTGCGCGAGCGTTACCAGGCCCCTGTGCAGCGACCCCGGAGAACCAGAACAGGCCCAGCCCCAGGACATAGCCCACAACGGCCAAATAGTTGACCGTTTGCTGCGCGAGGGTCCAGGTTTCCGGGGCGAAGGAGGCGGGGACGCTGACGGCGGTGGCGACCGCTCCGACGCAGGTCAGCAAGGCCGCGGCACGCACCAGCCGCGGCAGTTGGCTGCGGGTGGTGGCCAGCAACGCCGGCAGGAGGGCGAGGGAGACAAAGCCCGGATAGGTGCGCCCGGCCGCAGCGTAGAACGGGGCCAGGACGGCGTTACGTCCGCCGTTGTCCGTTATGTCCAGCAGGCCGGCCGAGGACCCGCGGGTATCCATGAGGAAGAAGGTGGCCGCCACGGCGACGGCGCTCGCGGCCAGGGCCCAGCGTCCGGCCGGGCCGGCAATGAGGCGGTAGCCCCGTGGGTCCGCGAGCCCCCTGGCCACCCGCAAGCCGACCAGCAGCACCGCCGCGAACACGAGGAAGCGCAGGATGAGGTGGGTGAGGTTCCAGCCGCCCAGAACCCCGTCGATCGCCTCGTAGGGCCCGGCAACTGAGAGCAGGCTGCACAGCGTCGCAATCAGCAAGATTCCGAACACTGTCCTGTTCCGGCCCTGGATCGCATCCGGCACGCGCAGGAGGAGCACCACGGTGCATATGACCAAGGTGCCCCACTGGAGGGCCGCCATCATCCCGGGTTCGTCCACATCGTTCGCCTGTTCAGCCCCTGGACACTCAGGTGAAGTTAGCTTGCTTCTTCGGCGCCCGCACCGCAAGAGCCTTCGCAATCCAGACCAGGCACAGCCCCAGGACCAGGCACAGGATGGCGCTGTAGTTGAAGACAAACCGCAAGAATCCGAGGGGCGGCGGAATAACCGGGGACAGCAGGCTCAGGGAAATCGCCACGGTACCGAGCGCCAGCAACGCCGCGCTGGACCGCACCAGGACGGGGAGCCTGCTGCGGAAGGTCCGCACCATGGCAGGGAACAGGGCTGCGGTGATGAACGCCGGATAGAGACGTCCGGCGGCTCCGTAGTACTCCACCAAGGCGGCGTTGTGGTGGTCCTTGGCAGCCACCCCGACCAGCCCGGCGGAGGACCCCGTGGTATCCATCATGAGGAAGACCGCGATGACGACGAGCGATGCCGCGGCGGCCACGGAGATTCCGACCGGGCCCGTGATGAGCCGTAAGGCGTCGGTGGCGCTGAACCCCCGCGCCACCCGGAGTCCAAGGAAGAAGATGGCGGCGAAGATGACAAAGCGGAGCACCAGGTTGGCGATATTCATGCCGCCCAGGGCCCGGTCCACCGCCAGATACGGGGCATCGATGCTGAGCAGGATCGCCAGGGTCATGAGGGCAAAAATGGAGAACAGAGACCGGTTCTGGCCCCGGAGGGCGCTTGGAATGCGGGCGAGCGTGACGACGCCGCACACCGCGAGCGTGGTCCACTGCAGGATCCCGATCATCCGAGGTTCTCCCATATCTTCTCTGTTTGTGCTTGTTCCTGCTCCTGGCGTCGCAGCGATCTTCCGAGCGCTTGAAGCCGTTCGCCGGCCAACGACGCAAGTTCTCCGTCGGAGAGTGCATCCAACGCCGACTGCTTCGCCCCGGGCGGCCAGCCGGCTTCCTCCTCGGTGATCAAGCCGGTGGCGACAAGGCCGCCTGTGAAGCCTACGCCCGCCGCGCGGGAAGTCGCGACCGCCAGTTCGGGAGACAGTCTGTTGGCGGTGAGCTGGGCCGAATAGTTCTGCGGGGCGACTCCCGTGGCGGCCGAAACACGGTGACGCAACTCGCCGTCGTCGATCGCGTCCACCCAATTTCGGACGGAAGTGGCGTGCGGGGCCGGGCCCAGCCCGGGCGTCAGTGAACTGCCGCTGTCACCGTAGCCGCCGTAGGCCGGGGACGACCGGGAAATGACGGCGCGCAACAGGTCCATCGTCGCCACCTGGCTGACGAGCTCGGCGGGGGTCGGCGCTTGCGGCGACGTGGCCAGCTCCGCATAATGCTCGAAGGTGGCCAGCGCCGCCAAAGGGTTCAGATTCAGGGCCCGGCTGATGCTGACCAGTGTGGTTTCGGCCACTTTCCCGCGCACCAGTTGCTGGGCAAGCGTGGTGCGCTTGATCCCGGAGATCCTGCAGATATCGGCAGTGCTCGCCGACGGCGCAACCTGATGAAGCCAGAGTTGGAACGCCTTTGCGGGTAGGGGCATCTAGGGTTTCCTGCAGGGTCGGTTGTCAGCGCAGTTGGCAGTACTGCTTTCGGTCTGCGGTGGAGCTGCGGTGCCGGCGGCCCGCGTAGTGGCTTCGGGGTCTGGGATTTTGAGTAAGGTCCTGATTCAACTATGCTAAATGGTCGAACCCGCTGGTCCGTACACCCCCCAAGTCCGGACCGGCGGGTTCTTCTATGCCCGGTCCGTTTTCGGTCCGCCGGGACGACCGGATTTTGCCCGTCGGGGCGGCCCGTTCCGGGCCGGGGTGAGAGGATGAACTAATGACTGCAACCCTTGTTGCCAAGGACCTTTCCGGTGGTCACGATCACCGCACCCTCTTCTCAAAGCTCTCCCTGACAGTAGCTCCCGGTGACGTCGTCGGCGTCGTCGGTGCCAACGGCGCCGGCAAGTCCACCTTGCTGCGCCTGCTGGCCGAGGTGGACGAACCGCAGGAAGGCACCGTGAGCCTCGCCCCAGCGGACGCCTTTGTGGGCTGGCTGCCGCAGGAACACGAGCGGATTGCCGGCGAAACGGTGGCCGGCTACATCGCCCGGCGCACCGGCTGCGCCGAGGCGACCTCGGCCATGGAGTCCACCGCCGAGGCCCTGGGCTCGGGCGCCCCGGGCGCCGACGACGCCTACTCCCTGGCATTCGACCGCTGGATGGCCTCCGGCGCCGCCGACCTCGAGGACCGGATCCCGGCCGTGCTGGCTGACCTGGGCCTTGACGTGGGGCCGGACGCCGGGATGACGGGGCTCTCCGGAGGCCAGGCCGCGCGCGTTGCCCTGGCAGCCCTGCTGCTCAGCCGCTTCGACATTGTGCTCCTCGACGAGCCCACCAACGACCTCGACCTCAACGGGCTGGCCAAACTGGAGTCCTTCGTCCAGGGCCTGCGCGGCGGCGTGGTCCTGGTCTCGCATGACCGCGAGTTCCTGTCCCGCTGCGTGTCCACGGTGGTGGAACTGGACCTGGCCCAGAATTCGGTTGCGGTGTACGACGGCGGGTACGAGTCGTATCTGGAGGAACGCGCCGTGGCGCGCCGCCATGCCCGCGAACGCTACGAAGAGTTCGCCAACACCAAGGCCGACCTCGTCTCCCGGGCGCGCACGCAGCGCGAATGGAGCTCCCAGGGCGTCCGGAACGCGATGAAGAAGAACCCGGACAATGACAAGATCCGCCGGGCGGCCAGCACCGAGTCCTCGGAAAAGCAGGGGCAGAAGGTCCGTCAGATGGAATCCCGCATTGCCCGGCTCGAAGAAGTCGAAGAGCCGCGCAAGGAATGGCAGCTGCAGTTCAGCATCGGCGCGGCCCCCCGGTCCAGTGCCGTGGTGGCCACCCTGCGCGACGCCGTCGTGCGGCAGGGGGATTTCACCCTGGGCCCGGTAAACCTGCAACTGAATGCGGGGGAGCGGATCGGGATCACCGGTCCCAACGGTGCAGGCAAATCCACCCTGCTCCGGCTCCTGCTGGGAATCCAGCAGCCCGACTCCGGTTACGCCTCCATGGGTGCGTCCGTGGCCGTCGGGGAGATTGACCAGGCCCGCGGCCTGCTGGCCGGCGATCTGTTGCTGGGGGAGGCCGTCGAAGCCGTCCTGACCGAGCAGACCCCTGCCGAAGTACGCACCCTGCTGGCGAAGTTCGGCCTGAAGGCCGATCACACCAACCGGCCCGTCGACTCCCTCTCCCCGGGGGAACGGACCCGGGCCGCGCTGGCGCTGCTGCAGGCCCGGGGGGTAAACCTGCTGGTGCTGGACGAACCCACCAACCACCTCGATCTGCCCGCCATTGAACAGCTTGAAGAAGCACTGGACGGTTACGAGGGCGCGTTGCTGCTCGTCACGCACGACCGCCGGCTGCTGGAAAACGTCCGTCTTGACGTGCGCTGGAACGTCGAAAACGGCGTCGTCACCGAGTTGCACGCCGATGCCCCGAAAGGCAACATCACATGAGCATGGACCGGGTCGCCTGGAGCTCCCTTTACAACATCACCCGCGCCTCGAGCGGGTCCAAACCGTTCTCGAAGGAGACGCTGAAGCGTGTCTTCAGTTTTGCCCGCCCGCACCGCGGCAAACTGATCGCCTTCGTGCTGCTGTCCATCGTGATGGCCTTCCTGGCGGTCGCCACCCCGGTCCTCGCCGGGCAGGTGGTCGACGAGATCATTGCCCACGCGGATGCCGGAACGGTGATCTGGCTCGCGGTCCTCATCGCCATCGTGGCGGTAGCCGAGGCCGGAATCGGCCTTGTAACCCGCTGGATGTCCTCCACAATCGGTGAAGGCGTGATCGTGGACCTGCGCACCAAGGTCTTCGACCACGTCCAGAAGATGCCGATCGCCTTCTTCACCAGGACCCGGACCGGGGCCCTCGTGAGCCGGCTGAACAATGACGTCATCGGAGCGCAGTCGGCCTTCGCCGGCACCCTGTCCGGCGTCGTCAGTAACGCCGTGGCCCTCGCGCTGACCCTCGCGGTGATGCTCAACAAGTCGTGGCTCGTCACGGTACTTGCCATGATCCTGCTGCCGATCTTCCTGATCCCGGCCCGCCGGATGGGGTCAAAACTCGCCGATCTGCGGCGCGAGGCCGCCGAACACAACGCCGCCATGGGCACCCAAATGACCGAGCGCTTCTCCGCGCCCGGCGCCACCCTGGTCAAGCTCTTCGGCCGCCCCGACGAGGAGTCCCGCGAGTTCGCCCTCCGGGCCGGCCGCGTCCGGGACATCGGCGTCCGCACCGCCATGCTGCAGTTCACCTTCGTCACGGCGCTGACGCTCGTCTCGGCACTGGCCCTTGCCCTGGTCTACGGCCTGGGCGGCTTCCTGGCGCTGCAGGGGCAGCTGGCCGCGGGCGACGTCGTCGTGCTGGCGTTGCTGCTCACGCGCCTTTACGCGCCGCTCACCGCACTCTCCAACGCCCGGGTCGAGATCATGAGCGCTCTGGTCAGCTTCGAGCGGGTCTTCGAGATCCTGGACCTGAAGCCGCTGATCGAGCAGAAGCCGGACGCCGTGGCGTCCCCGCCCGGTCCGCTCTCGGTGGAGTTCGACGACGTCCGCTTCGCCTACCCCTCGGCGGACAAGGTCTCGCTGGCCTCGCTGGAGGACGTGCTGACCCTGGACACCCGCGGCGGCGAGGAAGTGCTGCACGGCATCAGCTTCCGGGTGGAGCCCGGCCAGACGGTCGCGCTCGTCGGCTCTTCGGGCGCCGGGAAGTCCACGATCGCGCAACTGCTGTCGCGCCTCTACGACGTCGATTCCGGCGCGGTGCGCTTCGGCGGAACCGAGCCCGGCACCGGGGTGGACGTTCGCGACCTCACCTTCGATTCCATGCGCGAGACCCTCGGCATGGTGACGCAGGACGGCCACCTGTTCCACGAGAGCATCGCCTCCAACCTGCGCCTGGCCCGCCCCGATGCCACCGAAGAGCAAATGTGGGATGTGCTGCGGCGGGCGCGGCTCGAAGACATGATCCGGTCGCTGCCCGATGGCCTGAACACTGTGGTGGGGGAGCGCGGCTACCGGCTCTCCGGCGGCGAACGGCAACGCCTGACCATTGCCCGCCTGCTCATCGCCCAGCCGCGGGTGGTCATCCTCGACGAGGCCACCGCCGCGCTGGACTCCACCAACGAGGCCGCCGTGCAGGAGGCGCTGGGCGCCGCCCTGGAGGGCCGCACCGCCGTCGTGATCGCCCACCGGCTCTCCACGATCCGCGCAGCAGACGCGATCCTCGTGGTGGAGAACGGCTCGATCGTGGAGCGCGGTACCCACAGCGAGCTCCTCGCCGCCGAGGGCCGTTACGCCGAGCTCTACCGGACCCAGTTTGCCGAGGCCAGCGCGGTGGCCCAGGAGGCTGTGCCCGGATACTAGGCCGGGGTTAGCGGTGACGGATCCCGACACCATGTGTCCCGGCGAGGAAATCGCCCCCGTGAAATGCTGGCGGCCGTCGCCGCCGGGCCTGTAGTCTCTGTTCACGGTGATGGATCCCGCCGGAACAGCAGGCGCGTCAGGTGCCGCTGTTCGAACCGCCGCCTGGCTAATGGTTCCTACCTTTGCTGATCCGAAGGTAGGTGAGCCGTGCCCGCACCCCCGCAACTCCGTCCTGCTGCGCCACGACCGGAGCGTCCCGAACGGCCGGGCCCGCGAGGGCATCCGGACCGCAACCGCGACCGCCGTGCTAATCAGACCGAACCAGGCGTACATGGCGGATCTCGGGTCCGGCTGCGGACAGCTGAAATCCGGGGCGCCGGCCCGCGGGGAACGTGTGGCCAAATACAATCGGCTCCTGGAAATCACAGCCAAGGACCCGTCCCTGCCGTACGGTCCGACCGGGACCTACCTCAACGACCCCAACGAGCCGACCCCATGTATCAGGAGCGCCCATGAATGAGCCCGACAACGAGACCCGGGCCGCCACCGGACCCGTCGCCTACGTCCCGCGGAAGATCACGGGACCGGTGCTGATGGGTGTGGTGCCAGGCCAGCCCCTCGCGGTCGCGCACCGGGCCGCGGAAATGGCCTTCAGCCTGAACGTTGAGCTGATCTGCGCCCACGTGGATGTCACCACCTACCTCGCCGAAGAACCCGACGGACGGGTCGAAGCCCGGCCGATTGATCCGGACGGCGTCGACGACGACATCGAAGGCATCAGCGCCGGTATCGCGGAACACCTCCGCGAGGCCCTGGGCGAGACCGGGATCCGGTGGTCCTTCCTGACCCTCTCCGGGGAGCCGGCACGGGCCCTGGGACGGCTCGCCGAGACCAGGGACGCGTCAATCATCGTCGTCGGCACCCGCGAACGCGGCTTTGGGGCCCGGTTCGAGGAGTTGCTGGTCGGTTCCGTGGCTGTCCATCTCACCCACCGTCAGCACCGGCCCGTGCTGGTGGTCCCGCTTGCTCCCCAGCCCCGGCACCATCCGAAGGAAGGCCGCTGATGGAACCGCCCGCCCGCGAGGCTGCGGCGGCAGCCGGCTCTTTCGGAAGGACCGCCGGCGCAGACGCCGGGACGCTCGGTGCGGCACGCGCCCACCCTCCGGTGCACCTGCACCCGGGGTTCGTGCTGGTGGTCATCGCCGGGGGTGTGTTTGGAGCCCTGGCCCGTTTCGGGCTCAGCAGCGTCCTGCCGTCCCCGTCCGGCTGGCCGCTGCCCACCCTGATCATCAACCTGACCGGCGCCTTCCTGCTCGGCGGCCTACTGGAGGCCCTGGTCCGCCGCGGTCCGGACGCCGGGAAGCTGCGGATCATCCGGCTGCTCGCCTGTACCGGTTTCATGGGCGCGTTCACCACCTACAGCACCCTGGCCCTGGAAACGAATGCCCTGCTTGGAGCAGGACGCACCACCGATGCCGTGCTCTACGTGGCGGCGACGCTGATCGGCGGCGCCGCGGCAACAGTGGCGGGGATCCGCGCCGCCGTCGGACACCACCGCAGGAGGGCCGCCCGGCACCGGGACACGGACCCGCACACCGGCCGGCAACAGCCCAACAAGCCCGGGAGGAACCGGTGAACGCCCTGACCATTGTCTTGCTCGGAATCGCCGGCGGACTCGGCGCGGGGACCCGCTTCGTGGTGGACGGACTGGTCAGATCCAGGCTCCGCACAGCCCTGCCCGTGGGCACCATCGCCGTCAACGTCACCGGCTCCTTCCTCCTGGGGCTGGTCGCCGGCGCCGTGATCGTCCACGCGGCACCGCCCGAGCTGCAGGCCATCGCCGGCACCGGATTCCTGGGCGGCTACACCACCTTCAGTACGGCCAGCTTCGAGACCGTCAGGCTCATCCAGGCCGGCCGCACGGGCCTGGCCCTCCTGAACGGCATCGGCACCGCCGCCGCCGCGGTTGGTGCCGCGGCAGCCGGCCTGGCCCTGGCCAGCCTGTTATGAGGCCGGACACCAGCCCGACAGTAGCCGAGAACCACCGCCAGGAGCACCGTTGCCGGACATGAGCCATCAGCCCCTCGAGGCAGCCCGGGCCGGGAAGGCCGGGCCCAACAGGCTCGGACCCATGGGGTTCGTGCTGACGTTCGGCGTGGTGAGCATGCTCGCCGACGTCGTCTACGAAGGCGCCCGATCCATCACCGGCCCGTTCCTGGCTACCCTCGGAGCCAGCGCGGTCATGGTCGGCTTCATCACCGGATTCGGGGAAGCCGTGGCCACGGTCCTGCGCCTTGGCACCGGCCCCCTGGCCGACAAGACCCGCAAGTACTGGCCGCTGACCATCGCCGGCTACACCCTGACCGTGATCGCCGTCCCGCTCCTGGCCCTCGCCAGCTCCCTGTGGCAGGCAGCCGCGCTGGTCATCATGGAGCGGTTCGGCAAAGCCGTCCGCACGCCCGCAAGGGACACCATGCTCTCCCACGCCGGGGCGGACATGGGCCGGGGAAAGGCCTTCGCCATCCACGAAGCCCTCGACCAGTCCGGGGCCCTGCTGGGCCCTTTGCTCGTCGGACTGATGATCGCCGTCTCGGGCTACCAGCTGGGCTTCGGCGTTTTGGCCGTCCCCGGCGCGGCCGCTCTCATCGCCGTGCTGCTGCTCCGCCGGGCCGCCCCGGAGCCACAACGATATGACACCCACGCCATCAACGAACCCGTGGCGGTCCCCGGCCTGGCACCGGCACGCGTCCCACTGCCAGCCCGCTTCTGGTGGTACAGCGCCTTCACGGCCGTATCGATGTTCGGGTTCTCCACCTTCGGTGTCATTTCGTACCACCTCGAAGTCCAAAAAGTCTTGCCCTCGGCACTGATACCGGTCACCTACGCCGTCTCCATGGGCGCAGCGGCGGTGGCCGCACTGGCCTCCGGGGCGCTCTATGACCGGATCGGGCTGCGCGGACTGCTCATCGCCCTGCCGCTGACCGCCGCCGTCCCCTTCCTGTCCTTCACAGCCACCCCGGCCCTCGTCTGGGCCGGAGCCGTGGTCTGGGGAGCGGCCTTGGGAATCCACGAATCCACCCTCCGGGCCGCGGTCGCGGACCTGGTCCCGGCCGCGCGGCGCGGGACCGGATACGGCATCTTCACCGCCATCTACGGCCTCGCCTGGCTCGCCGGGTCAACCATCATCGGCGCCCTCTACACGGCGTCGTACACCGGACTCATCACCTTCACCATCGGTACACAAGTTGTCGCGCTCATCGCCTTCATCCCCCTCCTGGGCAGCAAAGCCGGCAACGCCAGCGAACCCGCCCAGCCCGGTAAGAGCTGAGCCAACCCGAACACGGCGACGGAGTCCGTCGATCATGACGGATCAGGTGTGATGATCCCGGGCCCTCAGGCACCGCCGGGCCTATCCCGCTGACGGTTTGGCTGACAGTGCCGGCAGCACATGGTCCGTCAGCAGGGGGGCGAGGTCGCCGGGCAGTTCGCCTGCCAGATCCAGCCAGCGGATCTCGGCAATTTCCGCCGACGGCCGGGCGCTCCACACTCCCGGAGCCGTGAAGACGGTGGCCTCGATCTGGGTGGCCGCCTCGTTGGCGGCGTCCGCGAGCCAGCAGCCCAGCAGGTCCAGCCGGTCCGCGGCCAGGACGATCCCGACTTCTTCCCGGAGTTCGCGCACCGCCGCCTCCGCGGCCGTTTCGCCGGCCTCGGGTTTGCCGCCGGGGTGCATGAACTTGTCCGTGCCCCTTTTCCGGACGGTCAGGAGGCGTCCGGCGTCATCGAAGACGCAGACGGCGGAGACGACGATGCGGGGGTTCACTCTGAAAGCCTAGCGTCCGGCGCTGGATCGAGTTTCGTGTCCACTGCGGCGTCCAGCCGGCGCAGGACCGACTCCAGCAACTGGTCCTTGGCCGGCCCGGTGACGTCCCAGCGGTAGCCGCATTCGTCGGGCCCGGCCACGGTGTAGGTCACGCGGTACGTGTCGGGGTCGCACCAGTGCACGTCCCGGTTGGCCTGCCCCGCAAAGCCCATGCGGTGGAAGGGACGACCGTCCGGGAAATACACGTCCAGGACAGCCGGCGTGTCCGCCGGCCGTAGCAGATATTCCCGGCTCGCCGGCGCGGTGAACGGCGTGCCGTCAAAGGTGGCCCAGCGGACGGTGCCTTCTTCGCGCCAGTGCAGGCCGCCGTCGTCGCCATCCGTAAAACGGACGACGCCGGTGAAGGTTCCGCGGGTTCCGGTCTTGCGGTCCAGCAGCGTGCGGTCGACGGACCAGGAGCCGCGCAGGTAGGCGCGGAGGTCAAAGTCCGGAGCCGAATCCGGGGTTTCTTCCGGGGCAGGAAAGTTCAAGTGCCCTCGATTGGAATCGAACCAACGACACCGGCTTTAGGAGAGCCGTGCTCTATCCACTGAGCTACGAGGGCGGGCATCCGCGGCCGGCCACTGGCCGGCCCAGTCGGACACGGATACAAGCATACAAGGTGAGCGGGGGTACTACGCTCGTGGCATGACCGCAGGAACCACCGAACTTTCCGCCGGAGCCATCTACTACCCGGATGTGGCCGCCACCCGGTTCTATGTGGGAGCGCTGGCGAAGCTGAGCGTCCTGCAGTATTTCGTGGCGGAGTCTGCCGTGATCGGCGCCTGGGCCGGAGCGGACCCCTACAGCCGCCGCACCGGCTACATCAGCGACCTCGGCGCCTCGGCCTGCGGGGACTTTTCCGGCCGGGACGTCTGCTCGCCGGCGCACGTGCTGATGAATGCGTCCTTTGTGGTCCAGGGTCTTGGCATGATGGTCGGCGCGATCCTGCTTGGTTCGGCACTCCTGTGCCTCGCCGCTCAACCCGGTGTTCCGCTCACTCGGGGTGCCGGCCGGCCGGGCCACGCCCGTGGGAATGCGGGCCCGGCGGGCCCGGCAGGCCGGGCGCAGCACCCGGCGCGCTGGAGCGCGGGGGTGGCCGCCGCGGCTGCGGCACGGCTGTTGACCGGCACCGCCGGCGCGGGCACCGTCATTGTGGGGTTCGTGCCCGAAAACACTGGATCCCCCTGGCACGTGGCCGGTGCCCTCATGTACTTCGCGGCCGGCGCCCTGGCCCTCCTGGTGATCGGCTGGCTGTGGCTCAGGCAGACCCCGCTGGGGTGGCTCATCCTGGGTTGCGGCGCGGTGTCCCTTGCGGCGCTCGTTGCCGGCGGCGTGACGGGCATGCATGTGCCGGAACCTGGCACGCTGGAGCGGCTCATGGGCTACCCCATAACGGTGGGCGTCGCAGCGGCCGGCCTCGTCATCGCCCAGCGGGTCCAGCACGAGCGCACGCTGCGCAAGCGCGCCCGGGCCCGTTGACGGTTCCTGCTGGCGCACTGGCCTCCGGTACCAGTTCGCGTAATTTGCCGGGTGTCTGATGTCCGGCACGCGTCAGACCTTGCATTATCATGAGGGCACTCACCGGAACATTCCGGTGTGCGTTCGGGTTTGCCGGAGGCGTGCGCCAATCTGCCGACTTTGCCGTCTTATGGGGACTAATGCCAGATCAGTTTGTCTTGCCGGGCTTCGATACGGAAAGCGTGGCTACAGAACGATTCGGTGCAATCTGGTGCCGTCAAACGGGGGCCGAGCCGCGTTCCGAGCCGCTGACAAACGTTCATCCGAGACCGTCGAGGCACCAGATAATGCTGGGTCGCCTTGGAATTCTCACGACGCTGCCCACCTGGATTACTTGCGCTATTTCCACCATTCTGAAAGAACCCGCGGTCAAACTTAATGCAAGCTTCAGGGTTCAGATTGAGATGGTTTCTCGTGTTCTCGTCTTAACAATCCTGACGTTTTCGGGCCTGGGGCACTTCCTGGCCGCAGCTGCCATCCGCGCCTACGCCGGGGTGTGTAATTCCGTACTAGATGTAATCCTCGGGATGGTTAACTGGCAGTATGCCAGTCCCCGGCCCAAGACAGTGAAGGAGAGCCCTTGATTGCCAAGACAGCTGAGGAAGTGGGCTGGACCGTGATTCTCGATCATGGCGTTCGTCGGCTAAACCTGGACCTCCGCGATTTCACCGACCATCGCCGTCGAATTGCGGTCCGATGACGCTCGATGCCCTGGCCGGGCACGACGGGCAGCACACGGACGATGCCGCTGGCGCCCCCGAGCGCGCGGCGGTGGCCGCAGCAATTGTTACGGCCGCGGTGGCTGCAACGACCAATGCGTCTTTCTCCAGGTCCCATGCGGACCCTGACGCTGCCGGCGATGATTCCGGCAGCGATGCCGCCCGGGCTATCGGGGTGCGGATGATCGACGGCGCCATCATCGAGGTCCTGCTTCCGCCCAACCAGGAAATCGAGGGTCCCGAAGCACGCATTGCCGGTGACGCCGTTCGTGCCCTCGCGGCGGGAAAGCGGATGCCAGTGCTTCTAGTGATTACCGGCGTCGTCCGTGTCAGCGTTGAGGCTCGGCAGGTTTACACAGGGTCCATAGCGGCCACGGCATTTGCCCTGGTGGGCGAGAGCCCGGTGGACCGGGTCATTGCCCACTACCTCTTGCGGTCCAGGGGCGAGACGATTCCGGCGCAGTTCTTCAGCTCCGAATCCTCGGCCGTCGAATGGCTAAGGCAGTACGTCCGTGACGAGTGAAGTGCCGGACCCCAGGCTGCACGCCCTCGTGGAGGGTATTGTGCGGATCGCCGGCGGCGATCTGAGCACCCGGATCCCGCACTCCGGGGCCCGGGACGACGTCGCCGCCGTCATTGCCGGCATCAATCTCATGGCTGATGACCTGCAGACCATCTACCAGGAGCTGGAGGAGCGCGTCGAAAGCCGCACGGCCATGCTGCGAGAGGCCCAGGTCGAGCTCGAACGCATGGCGCTGACCGACCCCCTGACGCAACTCGCCAACCGGACAGCACTCAACTCGGTCCTGAGCCATGCCCTGGCCGAGTCCGCGCGGGGCGAGATGCCGCCGGCACTCCTGATTCTTGATCTCGATTCGTTCAAGGGCATTAACGACACGTTGGGACATAGCGCCGGCGACGACGTCCTGCGGGTGATCGCCCGCCGGCTGCAGGCGGCCGTCCGCGAGACGGACACCGTGGCACGCCTAGGCGGCGACGAATTCGCCGTCATGCTGCCGAAGTCCAATCTGGTCCGAGCACGCCGGGTGGCGAATAGGATCCTCGCCGCGCTCAACGAGAGCCTCGACGTCGGGGACTTGAGAATCACGTGCGGAACGAGCATCGGCCTGCGGATCGCGGAGCCCGGCCAGTCTGCTGACGACCTTGTGATGGAGGCCGACACGGCCATGTACGCCGCCAAGGCCCAGCCCCACGGCAGCATTAAAGTGTTCGAGCCGGCCCTGCTGTACGCGCGCCGGCTGCAGAGCGTCATGGTCACGGAAATGCGCGAAGCGATCAGGGAAGACCAGCTGACCCTGCACTACCAGCCGGTGGTGGACCTCACCACGGGGAGGATCGAAGGTGTGGAGGCGCTTGTCCGGTGGAACCACCCGGTGCGCGGCCTCCTTATGCCGGACTATTTCATTCCCTTGGCCGAGGAAACTGGCATGATCGTGGACCTTGGCCACTGGGTGCTGCGTAATTCCGTGCGTCAATTGCGGCAATGGCAGCAGGAACAGCAGGTGGACAGCACGTTCAACGTCCGCGTCAACATCTCCACCACCGAACTGCAAAGCCTAGAACTGATCGAACATGTCCGGGACATCCTCCGGGAGACCGGGGTAGATGCGTCAAACCTCATCGTGGAGCTGACGGAGTCTATGGCCGTCAACGGCGGGGATGTGGACCAGTATTCGCTCAACGGCCTCCGGCGACTCGGCGTCCAGCTTGAGATCGATGACTTCGGGACCGGCTATTCATCCATCAGCTACCTGCGAAAACTGCCTGTCAACGTGGTCAAGATCGACCGGAGCCTGATCAGCGGACTGGGGATCGACGAACAACAGCGGGATTTTGTGGCCGCGGTGCTGCATCTCATCCACGCTTGCGGCCTCAAAGCGCTGGCCGAGGGCATTGAGACGGCGGAACAGGCCGAGATTCTTCGCGATATGGGCTGCGGCAGCGGCCAGGGCTACTTCTTTGGCCGGCCCGCGCCGGCCGCGGACATTGCGGCGTTGATGAGCCGGGTCAAGTAGGGGTTTGGGGTAGGGGCCTCGCGGCTGTGGCACGAGCTTGACCGAAAGTTAAACAGCGACGGCGGGTGTCGGAATCACTTCGTACACCCGCCGCCTGTCAAAGCAGTCTCCGTTACTTCTTAGTGGAGTCCGGCCACCAACCGATAGCGACGACTGAGCTCTGGCCGGAGGTGTCTGCTGCAGCAGAAATCGCTGCGGAGGCGGACATGCCCGCGGCTGCCAGCGCACCGGCGACGAGGAGTGTTGCAAGGGTCTTCTTCATTAGGACTCCTGATACGTAAGAGGCTGATGTGACTCATGTGACTTGTGGTGCAGATTTAGTATAGGGGCAAACGACACGCCGTTGTATAACAATTCGTGCCACTGTGTATTGGTTCGTGTTATTGGCGCGAAGCTTGGCGAGTCCTGAGCCAATATTGCGCAGGTCTTGCTTGCGCGGTTTGTTCGCTTCCGCTCCCGCGGCAACGGATAATTGAGTCATGCAACAAAGCTCCGTTTCACCCTCGTACGCTGCTGCAGAGCTCCAGGCGCGCGAATACCGGTCCAGTCACGACTTCCGGGAGGCGGCAACCGCCGCGCAGGCAGCCGCGGACATTGCCAGTGCCGAAGGTGATTCGTCGTCGTGGTGGCACATGACGTTGTTCCGGGCCGAGAGCCTCATTGCCGCCGGAGAAATTGAAGCTTGCGCGGAACTTGCCGCCACATTGATTGCTGACCCCCGGGGCGGGAACCTGCAGCTCCAGGCCCAGGTACACATCCTTTTGGCCCTGACCCGCCGAGGCATGGGTCTGCTTGAAGAGGCCGCCGACGAGGCTAGAATCGCAGCGGACCTCATGAACGCCGAGGACGACGTCGAAATCGCGGTCAAAGCTCGGCAGGCGCTCATTGCGGCGCTCGCCGACAGCGGCAGACTTGAAGAAGCCTGGGCGGAAAGCCTCATCATGGCCGACATCATTTCCGGAGAAGTCGATGACCAATTGGTGGGCAAGGCGTACTGGGTCATCGGAAACGTCGCGTTTCTTTGCGGCAAAGTCACCGAGGGACTGCATTACCACGAGCTCGCCGCCGCCACCTTTTCGCCAGCCCGGAACCTCACTGTCTGGGCGAAATTCAATAAGGCCTCCGCGGCTATGCGGCTGGCCGCCGATGTTGCGGACGCGGACACTCTGCGCTGTATCGAACGCGCAGAACTGGCCACCGACGTCATCGGCGGCACTGCGGAAGACCACGTACTGCTCAAGCTGAATCGCGGCCACTGGAACTTCCTGGCGGGGGAGCAGAAAGCGGCGGTCGACACTCTCGGTGACATCTTCCCTGTCCCCGAGAAGACCTCGCCGCAGATTCTGGGCGAGGCACATCTGCTGCTGGGCCGGTCTCATGGCGCCTTGGGAAACGGGGCTGAAGCCCGGAAACACCTACTGGAAGCCGCCGACTACTTTGAGAATGCAGGAGCCCCGCAACGGGCGGAGCAGGCTCTTGAATTCCTCACGAACGTGCCCTGACCTGCCGCCGAGGTGGACATGCCCCTCGTTATCGGCGAGGACTGGACATAACATCAACATTTCCCGCGGCGGCGAAGGTTGGGCATCTCCCTCCGTGGGCCTCGTGCTGCACTGCGGGACATGCCCCGTGCAGGGACCGACGAATGGGCATAAGACCACTGGGCCCAGTGGTCGTTGTCATAGCCGGACATGTTCCGTGGCTGCATCCGGGTGCGGAGGACAAGTCCAATGGCGAAAGTCAGGACTGGACATGTTCAGTGGTGGATTCCGGGTCAGAGGAACAAGCCCAGGGGCGCGACCTAAGGGGGGACATGTCCTGCGCGTAGATTCGGGTGCGGAGGACAAGTCCAGGGCCGTGGACTAAGGCTGGACATGTCCCGCGGTGGGGGAATCTGCGGTGGCCTTGCGTCCGAGGAATACGGCCACGCCGCCAGCCACGAGGCTCAGCGCCAGAAGTGCCCAGCCGGCCACGGTGAGCCCGGAGGCCAGGGCCACCTGACCGGCGTCGAGAGTCCCGGCGGACATCATTGCATCGATCACGATGTTGCCCCACAGCCTGACCACGGCGAAGAGCAGCGGCAATGCCCACAGCGCCCAGCGCAGGGATTTCTTGGACACGTTAGTTCCGATCAGGAGCAGCCAAGTGAATCCGAAGATCAGCGGGAAGAGCATGCCGGCTGTCTTGTGCACATAGCTCAGCTGGCCGCGGGCGTCGGAGTCCATGGCCCCTCGCAGCTGCTCCACGAACCCCTGGTCGAAACCCCCCACCATCGAATCCGGCATGGCCTGGCCACCGGACAGTTGCGTGAGCTGGTTGAGGGTGAGCAGATGCAGATACCAGAACAGGAACAGGCTGGCCACGACCCCGGCGATCACAATCAGGTGGCTGTTGTTCTGTGCCTTCTGCGGGGTCCGGTCGGTGGTCGGATTGATCACCGGCGGGAGGTGGTGTTGTGGGACCGCCGCATTGGCGCCGTGCTTCTTGATCCGCTGCGCGGGTGTCTTGGCCATGGCTCCATTATCGCCCGTCCGCTTCGACCTCCCGCGCCGGCTGTTCACTGCCAACGGGCGCCGCTACTCTGGAACGCGTGACCGAACTAGGAAAACACCGGCTTGGCCGGCACAGCACCGCAGATCTTGACCCGTCGCTGGATGACTACCAACTGGCCGAGGCCCTGGTCCGCGAGGCCGGCACGCTGGCGCTCTTGATGCGGCAGGCGGGGCTCGAGGGCCGGCAGAAGACGTCTGTCTCCGACGTTGTCACGGCCGCAGACCACGCCGCCGAGTCCTATGTGCTGGAGCAGCTGCGGCGCTGCCGGCCCGAGGACGGCATCCTGGGCGAAGAGGGTGCCTCCGTGGCGGGCAGCAGCGGCCGGACCTGGGTCATCGACCCCGTCGACGGGACGTACAACTTCCTGCATGGCTCCACCTACTGGTGCTCGGCCATCGCCCTAAACGACCCGTCCGGTGCAGGGCTCGGCGCCATCTTCCAGCCGGAGGAGGACAAGCTCTGGCTCGGCGGGAACTCCCGGGCGGCAACTCTCAACGGCGAGAAGCTCCTCACTTTCCTCCCCGGCTCATCAGGAGGCAAGGGAAGGTCGGACGCCCCGGTCTCGGAACTCGGCGCCGCAACGTACATCCACCCGACGTGGCTCGCCGATCCGATGTGTGCCATGCCCTGGCATGCGGCTGCGACGTCGGCAGCGGCCCTGCGCATGTTCGGATCCGGTTCCTGTGACCTCAGCCGGGTAGCCGACGGCGAGCTCGGCTGCTGGTTCCAGCACAGTTGCCCCGAGTGGGACTGGCTGCCGGGCAAGGCGATCGTCGAGGCGGCCGGCGGCGCGACCGACGTCGTGCGCGTCAACGGCCTGGACTGGTTCATCGCGGGAGGCACGACGGCGGTGCGCCAGCTGCGTGCCGCGCTCGTCTCCGGCTCGGTCGGCTAGCCTTTTCAGTCCGCAGGACTTCGCCGGGGGACATGCTCATCCCACGGCGAAGCGGCCGCGGGACATGCTCATTCTTTGCGGCCAGGAGTGGGCATAGGGAGATTATGTCCGGTGGTTGCGGGCGGCGGAGGGCATGTCCCGCTCGGAGCCCAGGGTTCGTGGGACATGCTCATTCTTCGAGCGCAGGGGTGGGCATAGGGGGATTATGTCCGGTGGTTGCGGGCGGCGGAGGGCATGTCCCGAGGGGCGGACGCGGCTGTCAGCGCCACCGCCTAGACTTAGATACACCATGGATATGTTGTTTGACCCTTATGCCGACGGACCCTTCCAAGCTGCCTCCAAGGCGGCGGCAGGCACCAAAGAGCCTGCCGGGACCGGCCTTCCGGGGCCGGATTCAGGGGCCGGCTTCGGGCCGGCCGGCAACGGCTTCGGCCCGGATGGCAACGGCAGCGCCCCGGGCCACGGCCCCGGCAACGCTTGGGACCGTCCGCAGCTTCCGAACGCGAGCGAGCTCCTCGAAGGCCTGAACCCGCAGCAGGAAGAAGCCGTGAAGCACGCCGGCACCGCCCTGCTGATCGTGGCCGGCGCCGGTTCGGGCAAGACCCGGGTGCTCAGTAACCGGATCGCCTACCTGATCGCCACGGGCCGGGCGCACCACGGCGAGATCCTGGCCATCACCTTCACCAACAAGGCCGCGGCAGAAATGCGGGAACGCATCGAGGTCCTGGTCGGCGCCCGGGCAAAGACCATGTGGATCTCCACCTTCCACTCCTCCTGCGTCCGGATCCTGCGCCGCGAGGCGAAGAACGTCGGGCTCAATTCCAACTTCTCCATCTACGACTCCGCGGACTCGCTGCGCCTGATCACGCTCGTCGCCAAGAACCTGGACCTCGACCCCAAGCGTTTCGCGCCCAAGGCCATCCAGCACAAGATTTCCGCGCTCAAGAACGAGCTGATCGACGACGACTCTTACGCCTCCAGCGCCAACCACAACGATCCGTTCGAACAGGCCGTCGCCGAGGTCTTCAAGGGCTACACCCAACGCCTGCGCCAGGCCAACGCCATGGACTTCGATGACCTGATCGCCCAGACCGTCTACATGTTCCGGGCCTTCCCGGCGCTCGCCGACTCGTACCGGCGCCGCTTCCGGCATGTCCTCGTGGACGAATACCAGGACACGAACCACGCCCAGTACGCCCTCGTGCGCGAAATCGTCGGCGAGGGGCCCGAGGCCTCCGAGCTCACCGTGGTGGGCGACTCCGACCAGTCCATCTACGCCTTCCGCGGCGCGGACATCCGCAACATCGTGGAGTTCGAGAAGGACTACCCGGACGCCCGCACTATCAAGCTCGAGCAGAACTACCGCTCGACCCAGACCATCCTCAGCGCCGCCAACTCGGTCATCTCCCGCAACCCCAACCGGCCGGAGAAACGGCTCTGGACGGCAGAGGGCGACGGCGAAAAGATCGTCGGCTACGTCGGCGAGAACGAGCACGACGAAGCGCAGTTCATCGCCAAGGAAATCGACCGGCTGCAGGACGAGGGCAACCTGCGTCCCGGCGACGTCGCCATTTTCTACCGCACCAACGCCCAGTCCCGCTCGATCGAAGACGTCCTGGTGCGCGTGGGCCTGCCGTACAAGGTGGTGGGCGGCACCCGCTTCTACGAGCGCAAGGAAATCAAGGACGCACTCGCCTACCTGCGGGTTCTGGTCAACCCGGACGACGACGTCAACCTCCGCCGGATCCTCAACGAACCCAAGCGCGGCATCGGCGACCGTGCTGAGGGCGCTGTCGCTGCCCTTGCCGAGCGCGATCGCACCTCCTTCATGACCGCAGCGAGGCGCGCCGACGAAGCCCCGGGCATGGCGACCCGCTCGGTCAACGCCGTGCTGGGCTTCGTGAAACTCCTTGACGACCTCGCCGAGGTGGCCTCCGGCTCGGGTGCGGCCGCCGCCCTGGAAGCCGTGCTCGAACAGACCGGCTACCTCGCGGCGCTGCGCTCCAGCACGGACCCCCAGGACGAATCGCGGGTGGAGAACCTGGCGGAACTCGTCGCCGTCGTGCGCGAATACGAACGCGACAACCCCGAAGGCTCCCTCGGAGCCTTCCTGGAACAGGTGTCCCTCGTGGCCGACGCCGACCAGATTCCCGATCCTCCCGGGGCAGATATTGACGCCGCGGTGGCCGAGGCCAAGCGTCTGGGCGTCGTCACGCTCATGACCCTGCACACGGCCAAGGGGCTGGAATTCCCGGTGGTGTTCCTCACCGGCATGGAGCACGGGCTGTTCCCGCACCAGCGCTCCGCCACCGATCCCAAGGAACTGGCCGAGGAACGCCGGCTGGCCTACGTCGGGCTCACCCGCGCCCGGAAGCGCCTCTACCTCACCCGGTCCGAGGTCCGCAGCATGTGGGGCCAGAGCCAGTACAACCCGGCCAGCCAGTTTATCGAGGAGATCCCGGCCGAACTCGTGGAATGGAAGCGGGAAGGCGCCAGCCGCCAGAGCGGCGGCTGGGGGAGCGGCCCCGCGATCGGTTCCAGCCGCTACAGCGGTTCATTCTGGGGTGCCGGAACGCCCCGCGGCGCCGGCGCCAGCCCGTCCGCGGGCTTCAACGCCGATGTTCCCGCCGCCGTGGCCAAGAACAGGGTCCAGCCGCAGAAGGAAATCGTCGCCGTCAGCGTGGGGGACAAGGTCAACCACACCAGCTTCGGCAACGGCACCGTCCTTGCGGTCGAGGGCTCCGGGGACAAGACGGTCGCCAAGGTGAAGTTCGACGTCGGCGAGAAGCGGCTGCTGCTGCGCTACGCGCCGCTGACCAAGCTGGACGCCTAGGGGAGGTGCCCGGCACCGGCACCGCCAGCGCACGCGCCAGAAGGCCATTGCGCATGACCGCTCGCCGGCCCCAGCCGAGCACGCATCTGCCGCCCGCTGCGCATCAGCCGACGGCTCCGGCTCCTCCCGCCTAGGTTACGAAGCCGCATCTGACACGGCCGCACGGCCGGTCCGCGCGCCGTCGGACACCCCAAAAACCGCGTAATCTAGCGGTTTTTCTACGCTCCATAGAATAGTGTCCTTACTCACATAACGGGTACTCTGGAACGGGCTGGTCCGATCGAAGGACTAGAGTTCCCAGAGGAGCATTGCGCCGTGTGGCTCGTTTCCAAGCTTGTCGCAGGGTGCGTTTATTCCGCAGCCCGGTAACCGCGAGTACGTGGGGTCCGGCTGTACAGAAACTACTTCGACGTAGAAGGACACTAAACCGTGGACCTGTTTGAATACCAGGCGCGCGATATGTTCGAGGCGCACGGTGTACCCGTGCTTGCTGGCATCGTGGCGCACACCCCTGAAGAAGCAAAGGCAGCTGCCGAGAAAATCGGCGGCGTGACTGTCGTCAAGGCCCAGGTTAAGGCCGGAGGCCGCGGCAAGGCCGGCGGCGTCAAGGTCGCCAAGACCGCTGACGAGGCATTTGAACACTCCACCAACATCCTCGGGATGGACATCAAGGGCCACACCGTCCACCGCGTGATGATCGCCCAGGGTGCTGACATCGCCGAGGAATACTACTTCTCTGTCCTGCTGGACCGGGCCAACCGCAACTACCTGGCCATGTGCTCGGTTGAAGGCGGCATGGAAATCGAGCAGCTCGCCGTTGAGCGGCCCGAAGCCCTGGCCAAGATCTCGATCGACCCGGCCGTGGGCATTGACCAGGCCAAGGCCGACGAAATCGTTGCCGCTGCAGGCTTCGCCGAGGAACTGCGTGGCAAGGTCGCCAGCGTAATTCTGAAGCTCTGGGACGTCTTCAAGAAGGAAGATGCCACCCTCGTGGAGGTCAACCCGCTGGTCCTGACCGGCGCCGGTGACATCGTTGCCCTCGATGGCAAGGTCTCCCTCGACGAGAACGCCGACTTCCGCCACCCCAAGCACGCTCACCTTGAAGACAAGGACGCTGCTGACCCGCTCGAGGCCAAGGCCAAGGCGCAGGACCTCAACTACGTCAAGCTGGACGGCGAAGTCGGCATCATCGGCAACGGCGCCGGTCTCGTGATGTCCACCCTCGACGTCGTTGCATACGCCGGCGAGAACCACGGCAACGTCAAGCCCGCCAACTTCCTGGACATCGGCGGTGGAGCTTCCGCCGAGGTTATGGCAGCAGGCCTCGACGTCATCCTGGGCGACCCGCAGGTCAAGTCCGTCTTCGTCAACGTCTTCGGCGGCATCACCGCCTGTGACGCCGTGGCCAAGGGCATCGTTGGCGCACTGGCCGAGCTGGGCCACTCCGCGAATAAGCCGCTGGTAGTCCGCCTCGACGGCAACAACGTTGAGGAAGGCCGCCGCATCCTGGCCGAGGCCAACCACCCGCTGGTTACCCTGGCCGCCACCATGGACGAGGGCGCCGACAAGGCCGCCGAGCTCGCCAACGCAGCGAAGTAGAGGGACTCGACTATGTCTATTTATCTGAACAAGGACTCCAAGGTCATCGTCCAGGGCATCACCGGCGGCGAAGGCACCAAGCACACCGCCCTGATGCTCAAGGCCGGCACCAACGTTGTTGGCGGCGTCAACGCCCGCAAGGCCGGCACCACGGTCCTGCACGGCGACACCGAGATCACCGTTTTCGGCACCGTCAAGGAAGCCATGGCCGAGACCGGCGCTGACGTTTCCATCGTCTTCGTGCCGCCGGCCTTCACCAAGGACGCCGTCGTTGAAGCCATCGAGGCCGGCATCGGTCTGGTTGTCGTCATCACCGAAGGCGTGCCGGTCCAGGACTCCGCCGAGTTCTGGGCACTGGCCCAGTCCAAGGTCGACGCCAACGGCAAGCAGGTCACGCGGATCATCGGACCGAACTGCCCCGGCATCATCACCCCGGGTGAGGCCCTCGTCGGCATCACCCCGGCAAACATCACGGGCAAGGGCCCCATCGGCCTCGTCTCCAAGTCAGGCACCCTGACTTACCAGATGATGTACGAACTGCGCGACCTCGGCTTCTCCACCGCCATCGGCATCGGCGGCGACCCGGTCATCGGCACCACCCACATCGATGCCCTCGAAGCCTTCGAAGCTGACCCGGAGACCAAGGCGATCGTCATGATCGGCGAAATCGGTGGCGACGCCGAAGAGCGTGCCGCCGACTACATCAAGGCACACGTCACGAAGCCGGTTGTCGGCTACGTGGCCGGCTTCACCGCTCCGGAAGGCAAGACCATGGGCCACGCAGGCGCCATCGTCTCCGGCTCCGCGGGCACCGCCCAGGCCAAGAAGGAAGCCCTCGAGGCTGCCGGCGTCAAGGTCGGCAAGACGCCGTCCGAGACCGCCAAGCTCCTGCGCGAGGTCTTCGCAACCCTGTAGTTCGAAGCACCAAGCACTAAAAGCAACGCGGGGTCACTTACGGCCCGTCCCACTCGCTGGGACGGGCGCGAAGTGACCCCGCGTTGTTTGTTTAAGTACGACGGCGGCAGGGCCACCTTCCCGGCGAAGGTGGCCCTGCCGCCGTCGTACCTTGTGTTCGATGTATTTGGGCTCCGGCTAGACCTTTGCCCCGGTGAGGACTTCTTCGAGCCGGTCGTAGCCCTCGGACATGCCGCCCTCCATCCCGGACTGCGCCATGCCGTCGCGCGCTTCCACGCTGGGGTAGACCGAGTGGCCGATGAGCCGGGACCGGCCGCCGCCCAGGTCCACGAAGGTCATGGAATCGAGGCTCACCACATCCGGGTAGCCGTCGAACTCGAAGGTTTGGATGGCGAAGTCGTTCTCCCGGACGGTGTGGAAGACGCCGCTGAAGACATACGCGCTGCCGTCCGGCGCGGTGTGGGTATAGCGGTAGCTGCCGCCGGTCCTGAAGTCATAGTGGTCAATGCTCATGCGCATCCTCCGCGGCCCGAGCCATTGGGCGACGAGTTCGGGGTCCCGATGCGCCCGGAAGACCTCGGAGACCGGGAAGTCGAAGTCTCGCTCGAAGTCGATGAAGGGGAGTCCCGCGGGGACCGTCAGTGTCAGTGCGTTGCTCATGATGCGTCCTTTGCCTGTGTGCCGCCCTGCGCGGCGCGGGTTTCAAGCACGGCGTCTAGGCTGCGGTACTGGCTCTCGCGGATCAGCCGGTACTGGTCGATCCAAGCGGTGAGCGCCTCAAGCCGTGCGGGGTTCAGGTGAACGGGCCGGCGCTGGGCGTCACGGGTGCGGGTGACCAGCTGCGCCTGCTCGAGGACCTGGATGTGTTTCGAGACTGCCTGTTTGGTGATCGCGAACGGCTCCGCCAGTTCATTGACGGTGGCCGGACCCCGGCTGAGCCGGGCAATGATGCGGCGCCGGACGGGATCGGCGAGGGCCAGGAAGGCCGCGTCGAGCTCGCCGTCGTCGCTGGAATCCATGGGTGGGGGCCTCCTCTTCAATGGTCACCTGATCAGTAATCAACCAAGTAATTGATCAACCTCTAGGTTGTTAACGCTACGCCTGGGCTTGCGCCCCCGCAATACCCCAACGCGGGGTCACGTCACGCCCACCCCGCACCCCGGGATGGGCGGTAAGTGACCCCCGCGTTGCTGCGTGCCGCCCGGGAATCCTTGCGCCACTCTTACGATATTTGTTAGTATGTCAGGACAAACTAGCAAAGGAGATGCGAGTGCCTCTCGTGCGAATCGACGTCAATCAGGGCCGCACCGCGGAGCAGCTGCAGGGGCTCAGCCAAGGAATCCATGCTGCGATCGTGGCTGAATACGGGATTCCGGAACGGGACTACTTTCACATCCTGACGGAGCACCAGGCCGGGCAAATCGTCGCCCAGGACGCCGGCCTCGGCTTTGAACGGACGCCGGATGTTGTGATGATCCAGATCTTCACCCAGACCGGGCGCAGTCAGCCGGCAAAGCAGTCCCTGTTCGCCGCCATCGCGGAAAAACTGGCTGCCGTAGGGGTTTCCGGCGAGAACGTCTTCATCGGCTACGTCGAAAACACGGCCGGGGACTGGTCGTTCGGCTTTGGCCGGGCCCAGTACATGACCGGCGAACTTGGGGTCCCCAGTCAGTAGCTGAGGGTCGTCCTGCCGCCGTCAGGACGGCCGCTCCACGGCGCCGTCAGTGCGCCCCGTGTCAAGTTGTAAATATGTCAGTACAAACCTTTGACAGTACATGGATTCTAGGGCAAAGTAGTGGATGTGGCCCGGCTCACGCCGGCCCCTAAGCACCGAAGCTCAGGCTGCGAAAAGGTACCGAGTTCACACCAGAAAGGTCCACGATCACCGTGACCCACGAACTGCTCACGATCGGGCGAATCAGCGTTGATATCTACCCGAACGACATCGGGGTGGATCTGGAGGATGTCACGTCCTTCGGAAAGTACCTTGGCGGATCCCCGTCCAACGTAGCGGTCGCCGCTGCCCGCCATGGCCGCCGCACGGCCGTCATCAGCCGCACCGGCGACGATGCCTTCGGCAAATACTTGCACCGCGAGCTGCGCAAGTTCAACGTGGACGATTCCTACGTCACCTCCGTCAAGGAGTGGCCCACCGCGGTCACGTTCTGCGCGATCAAGCCGCCGGAGGACTTCCCGCTCTACTTCTACGGGCGGTTCCCCACGGCGCCGGACCTGCAGATCAAAGCTGAGGAACTGGACCTGGACGCCATCCGGGACGCGGGCATCTTCTGGTCCACCGTCACGGGCCTGTGCCAGGAGCCCAGCCGCACCGCCCACATTAAGGCCCACGAGGCGCGTCCCCGTACCGGGCTGAAGCCGGGCCAGTTCACCATCCTGGACCTCGACTACCGGCCGATGTTCTGGGCCTCCGAGGAGGAAGCCCGGGAACAGGTCGCCAAGATCCTGCCGCATGTCTCGGTGGCGATCGGCAATGACAAGGAATGCGCCGTCGCCGTCGGCGAGGGCACCCCGGACGAACAGGCCGACCGGCTGCTCGCCGCCGGCGTCGAAATCGCCGTCGTGAAGCTTGGCCCGGAAGGCGTCATGGCCAAGACC
This sequence comes from Arthrobacter sp. ok909, assembly GCF_900104405.1. Taxonomy (NCBI): domain Bacteria; kingdom Bacillati; phylum Actinomycetota; class Actinomycetes; order Micrococcales; family Micrococcaceae; genus Arthrobacter; species Arthrobacter sp. ok909. Next base: position 99,420 of record NZ_FNJS01000007.1, read on the forward strand.
CGCACCGAACGCATCGTCTCCGCCCCGGTGCCGGTGGAAACCGTCAACGGCCTCGGCGCCGGTGACTCCTTCGGCGGGGCATTCTGCCACGGTCTGCTCTCCGGCTGGCCGCTGGCCCAGGTGCTCGACTTCGCCAACGCCGCCGGCGCCCTGGTCGCCTCCCGCCTGTCCTGCGCCGACGCGATGCCGACGCCGGAAGAAGTCACGGGCCTGCTCGCCGAACGCGGCCGCCTCGCGCCGGGTTCCTACGCCACCGAAGGAGCAACACTGTGAGTGTCAACCCGGCCGCCGCCACCCTCACGCTGGGGGATGACCCCCGCCGCTACGAGCACCTGAGCATCATCCGGCTCGAAGACCCGGACGCGATCGCCCGCGCCGCGCAGGCCCGGCGCCGCCACCCCGGCGTCAAAGCCGGCAAGCAGAACTTCATCGTCGCCGCCGACCACCCCGCCCGCGGGGCCCTCGCGGTCGGCGGCGATCCTGTGGCCATGGCCGACCGCCGCCAGCTCCTGGACCGCCTGCAGATTGCCCTGGCCAACCCCGACGTCGACGGTGTCCTGGCCTCGCCGGACATCATGGACGACCTCCTCCTGCTCGGCGCGCTCGAGGGCAAGCTCCTCTTCGGCTCCATGAACCGCGGCGGGCTCTCCGGCCTGGTCAACGAATTCGATGACCGCTTCACCGGCCACACTGCGGCCGCCCTCGAGGCCCTGGGCGCCGACGGCGGCAAGATGCTCACGCGCATCTGCCTCGGCGACCCGGACACCGTCGCCACCCTCGAAGCAACCGCGAGGGCGATCGATTCCCTGGCCGAGCGCAAGCTGATTGCCATGGTGGAGCCGTTCCTCTCCGTCCGCGAGAACGGCAAGGTCCGCAACGACCTCTCCACCAACGCCGTCATCAAGTCAGTGGCCATCGCCGAAGGCCTCGGCGCGACCAGCGCCTACACCTGGATGAAGCTCCCCGTGGTGGCCGAGATGGAACGCGTCATGGCGTCCACCACCATGCCCACTGTGCTCCTCGGAGGAGACCCCGAGGGCAGCCAGGAGGACGTCTTCGCCAGCTGGCAGGCCGCCCTGGCCCTGCCGGGTGTCCAGGGTCTCACGGTCGGCCGGACCCTGCTGTACCCGCACGACGGCGACGTCGCCGGCGCCGTGGCCACCGCCGCCTCGCTGCTGCACCACACGGACGATCCCCGCACCGAATCCACCCGCACCGAAGAAGCATCGGAGTAACTTCCCATGGGAATGAGAACTGCCTCAGGAACACGCAGAATGACAGTCGCCCAGGCTGTCGTGGAATACCTGTCCAAGCAGTACACCGTCGATTCGATCGGCGGCCAGGACTTCAGGGAACGCCTGATTCCGGGCACGTTCGGCATCTTCGGCCACGGCAACGTTGCCGGCGTCGGACAGGCCCTCAAGCAGTACCAGCAGCTCGATCCGACGATCATGCCGTACTACCAGGGCCGCAACGAACAGGCCCAGGCGCACCAGGCTGTCGGCTACGCCCGGCACACCCGGCGCCGCCAGACGTTCGCGATCAGCACCTCGATCGGCCCGGGGTCCTCGAACCTTCTCACCGGCGCGGCGCTGGCCACCACCAACCGGCTGCCGGTCCTGCTGCTGCCGAGTGACACCTTCGCCACCCGTGCCGCCGACCCCGTGCTGCAGCAACTTGAACGCCCGGAAGCCTACGACATCACCGTCAACGACGCCTTCCGGCCGCTGTCGAAGTTCTTCGACCGCGTCTCCCGGCCCGAGCAGCTGTTTTCCGCGTTCCACCACGGCCTGCGTGTCCTGACCGACCCGGCCGAGACCGGCGCGGTCACGATCTCGCTGCCGCAGGACGTCCAGGCCGAGGCTTTCGACGTGCCCGAGGAATTCCTCACTGAACGCGAATGGCGGATCCGCCGCCCCGACGCCGACGACGAGGACATCCGCCGTGCCGCCGACGCGATCCGCGCCGCCAAGCGGCCCCTGATCATCGCCGGCGGCGGCGTCCTCTACGCCTACGCCAACGAGGAACTCGCCAAATTCGTCGAACTGACCGGCATCCCGGTAGGCAACACCCAGGCCGGCGTCGGCGTCCTGCCCTGGGACCATAAGTTCTCCCTCGGCGCGATCGGCTCCACCGGCACGACGGCGGCCAACGCCATCGCCGCCGAAGCGGACCTCATCATTGGCATCGGCACCCGCTACGAGGACTTCACCACCGCGTCCCGGACCGCGTTCCAGAACCCGGACGTGAAGTTCATCAACATCAACGTCGCCGCAATCGACGCCTACAAGCACGGCACCTCCCTGCCGATCGTCGCGGACGCCCGCAAGGCCCTGGTCAAGCTGAACCAGGCCCTCGGCGGCTACCGGATCGGCGCGGACCTTGAGCAGCAGATCGCGAACGAGAAGGCCCGCTGGAACGCCACCGTGGACACGGCCTTCGACACCCGCTTCACCCCGCTGCCGGCGCAAAACGAGATCATCGGCGCCACAAGCCGCGCCATGGACGCGGCGGACGTCGTCATCTGCGCCGCCGGTTCGCTGCCCGGTGACCTGCACAAGATGTGGCGCGTGCGGGACCCGTTCGGCTACCACGTCGAATACGCCTACTCCTGCATGGGCTACGAAATCCCCGGCGGCCTCGGCGTCAAGCGTGCCGCCCTGGCCGAAGCCGCGAAGGGCGGGACGCAGCGCGACGTCGTCGTGATGGTCGGGGACGGCTCCTACCTGATGATGCACACCGAACTCGTCACCGCCGTCGCCGAACGGATCAAGCTGATCGTGGTCCTGATCCAGAACCACGGCTACGCCTCGATCGGCTCGCTCTCCGAGTCCCTGGGCTCGCAGCGCTTCGGCACCCAGTACCGTGCCCTGGACGAGGAGCACCACAGCTTCGACGACGGCGAGCGGCTCCCGGTGGACCTGGCCCTGAACGCCGAGTCCCTCGGCGTGAAGGTGATCCGGATCGAACCGGGCGAGAAAGTCATCGCCGAGCTCGAGCAGGCCATCCGCGACGCCAAAGCCGCCCCCGAAAACGGCGGCCCGATCGTCATCCACGTCGAATCCGACCCGCTGCTGGATGCCCCCAGCTCCGAGTCGTGGTGGGACGTCCCGGTCTCCCAGGTCTCCGAGCTCGAATCCACGAAGCAGGCCTTCCAGACCTACGTCGACCACAAGAGCCGCCAGCGCAAGCTGCTCGGCTGACCCTCTTCACCACCACGCACAGCCACAGACCAAGGAAGTCCATCACCATGTCAACGACGACCGTCACCACCATCAGCCACTTCATCAACGGCGCCGAAACCTCCGGCGAAGGCACCCGCACCCAGCCCGTCTACAACCCCGCGACCGGCGCGGTCACCGCGGAGCTGCGGCTGGCCAACCGGGCAGACCTCGACGCCACCGTTGCCGCCGCCCGCGCCGCCGCCGACACCTGGGGCGACATCTCCCTGGCCAAGCGCACCGCCGTGCTGTTCAAGTTCCGCGAACTCGTCGCGGCCCACATCGACGAACTCGCCGAACTGATCACCGCCGAACACGGCAAGGTCCTCTCCGACGCCAAGGGTGAAATCGGCCGCGGCCTGGAAGTGATCGAGTTCGCCTGCGGCATCCCGCAGCTGCTCAAGGGCGACTACTCCGACCAGGTCTCCACCGGCATCGACGTCTTCTCCTTCCGCGAGCCGCTCGGCGTCGTCGCCGGCATCACCCCGTTCAACTTCCCGGTCATGGTGCCGCTGTGGATGGCCCCGATGGCGATCGCCACCGGCAACGCCTTCATCCTCAAGCCCTCCGAACGCGACCCCTCCGCCTCCATGCTCCTGGCCAAGCTGTGGAAGCAGGCCGGCCTGCCCGACGGCGTCTTCCAGGTCCTGCACGGCGACAAGGAAACCGTCGACGGCCTGCTGACCCACCCGGACGTGGACGGCATCTCCTTCGTCGGCTCCACCCCGATCGCGAAGTACGTCCACGAGACCGCCACCAAGCACGGCAAGCGCGTCCAGGCCCTGGGCGGGGCGAAGAACCACGCGATCATCCTGCCCGACGCCGACCTCGACAACGCCGCCGACCACCTCGCCGCCGCCGCCTTCGGCTCCGCCGGCGAACGCTGCATGGCGATCTCCGTCGCCGTCGCCGTCGGCGAAGCCGCCGATCTGCTCGTCAAGAAGGTCGAGGAACGCGCCCTGGCCGTCAAGGTCAACAACGGCACCGCGCCCGACGCCGAAATGGGCCCGGTCATCACCCCGGCCTCCAAGGAACGTATCGTCCGGATCGTTACCGAAGCAGAGACCGCCGGCGCCGCCATGGTGGTGGACGGCCGCGACCTCGTCGTCCCCGGCCACGAGGACGGCTTCTGGGTCGGCCCCACCGTCCTGGATCACGTCACGGCCGGGATGACCGCCTACACCGAGGAAATCTTCGGCCCGGTCCTCGTCGTGGTCCGCGTGGAGGACCTCGACGCCGGCATCGCCCTTATCAACGCCAACCCCTACGGCAACGGCACCGCGATCTTCACCTCCTCCGGCGCCAGCGCCCGGAAGTTCCAGCGCTCCGTCACGGTGGGCATGATCGGCATCAACGTGCCCCTGCCCGTGCCCGTGGCGTACCACTCCTTCGGCGGCTGGAAGGCCTCGCTGTTCGGCGACAAGCACATCTACGGCCCCGAAGGCGTCTCCTTCTACACCCGCGGCAAGGTCGTCACCTCCCGCTGGCCCGAACCCACCCACGCCTCCGGCGCCTCCTACAACTTCCCCTCCAACTAGTCCCCACTGCCACCCTCGCCTCGCAAGCTCGGCCAGGGAACCCTGGCGGCGTGGGCCCACCCACCGGCTCCCAACAACCACGATCGATTGCTCCGCAACCGCCGTTTTGAGCGTCCAAAACGGCACCTGCGGAGCAATCGATGAGAAGGAATGGAAATGACAGAGAACAAGCTGATCATCGGCACCGCGCCGGACTCCTGGGGCGTCTGGTTTGCGGATGACCCGCAGCAGATCCCGTGGGAACGCTTCTTGGACGAGGTGGCCGAATCCGGCTACAAGTGGATCGAACTCGGCCCCTACGGCTACCTTCCCACCGACCCGGCCCGCCTCGCCGAGGAACTCAAGGCCCGCGACCTGAAGGTCACCGCAGGAACCGTGTTCACCGCCTTCCACCGTGGCCTGGAACAGTGGGAAACCGCGTGGGAGCCGGCCCGCAAGGTCGCTGAACTCACCGCCGCGATGGGCGGGGAACACATCGTTGTCATCCCTGCCATGTGGCGCGACGACGTCACCGGCGAGGCCGTGGAAAGCGGCCAGCTCACCGAAAAGGCCTGGAGCGACCTCTTTACCGGCCACAACCGCCTGGGCAAAACGCTGCTGGAGGACTTCGGACTGAAACAGCAGTTCCACTCGCACGCAGACTCCCATGTCGGCGCGCAGGAGGACATCGAGACCCTCCTCGCCGCCACGGACGCGAAGTACCTCAACCTCTGCCTGGACACCGGCCACGCCGAATACTGCGGGGCCTCCAGCCTCGACCTGATCAAGAACTACCCGGACCGGATCGGCTACCTGCACCTCAAGCAGATCAACCCGGACGTCCTCAAAAAGGTCAACGAGGAAGACCTGACCTGGGCCGCCGCCAACCTGGCCGGCGTCATGACCGAACCGCCGAACGGCCTGCCGGACCTGCGCGCCGTCATCGAAGCCGTCGAGGCGCTCAACCGGCCGATCTTTGGCATTGTGGAACAGGACATGTACCCCGTGGCCTTCGACGTCCCGATGCCGATCGCCAAGCGCACCCGCAACTACCTGCTCTCCTGCGGCTCCCGCACCGCCGTCAACTAGAACTCAAAGGAACCCACCATGACCAAGATCCTCCGCGTCGCCGTCATCGGCGCCGGCCGTATGGGCGCCGACCACATCCAGCGGCTTAAGACCCGCATCCACGGCGCAGAAGTCGCCGCCGTCGTCGACGTCGATCTCGCCCGGGCGCAGGCCGCCATCGAAGGCATTCCCGGCGCCGTCGCTTTGGCCGACGCCGACGAAGCCCTCAACAACGGCGACGTCAACGCCGTGCTGATCGCCACCCCCGGCTTCCTGCACGAGGACATCCTGCTCAAGGCGATCGCCAAGGACATCCCGATCCTCTGCGAGAAGCCGCTCACCCCGGACGCAGAGTCGGCCTGGAAGATCGTCGAGGCCGAAGGGCAGCTCGGCCACAAGCGCATCCAGGTCGGCTTCATGCGCCGCTTCGACGCCGAATACGCCGCCCTTGGCAAGATCATCCGCGAGTCCGAACTCGGCGAGCTGCTCATGCTGCACCACCAGCACCGGAACCCCACCACCCCGCCGGGCTTCACCAACGAGATGCTGATCAACGACTCCGTGGTCCACGAGTTCGACGCCATCCGCTACTTCACCGGCGAGGAAATCACCTCGGTCCAGGTCCGCCTCGGCAAGGCCACGCGGAACGCCCCGGCCGGTCAACACGACCCGCAGCACGTCCTGATCGAGACCGAATCCGGCGTCCTGGCCGACGTCGAGATCTACGTCAACGCGAAGTTCGGCTACGAAGTGGCCACCCAGGCCTCCTTCGAGGACGGCATCGTCAGCATCGGCGGGGACAAAGGCCCGTACACCCGCAGCAACGGACACTGGGGCGGCAACGTCACCCCCGGCTTCGAGGAGCGTTTCGGGGCGGCGTACGACGTCGAAATCCAGTCCTGGGTCGACGCGGCCCTCCGCGACGAGATCGGCGGCCCCACCGCGTGGGACGGCTACGCCACCGCCGCCTGCTGCGAGGCTGGCGTCGAGGCGCAGAAGAACGGCGAAAAGGTCGCCGTGAAGCTCAACGCCAAGCCTGCCCTCTACCGCTAGGAACCCTGCCGGCCGGCGCCCGCTGCTAACAACACGGCGCCGGCCGGCCGCGCGTCCGCCAGATCCACAATGGAGTGTGCACCGTGAAAATCGCCCTTGACCCCACGCCGTTCCACCACAGCCACGGACTCCTCGAGTTCCCGCGCGTCGTCGCCGACCTCGGCTACAAGTACATGCAGATGACCCCGCACGCCGATTTCATCCCGTTCTTCAACCACCCGAAGGCCGACGACGAGCTTGTGGGCAAGCTGAACAAGGCCTGCAAGGACGCGGGAATCGAAATCGCCTCGGTGCTGCCCGTGCTGCGCTGGTCCGGCCCGGACGAGGACGCCCGCGAGGCCGCCGTCCGCTACTGGAAGCGCGCCATCCAGATCACCGTGGACCTCGGCGTCAGCACCATGAACACCGAATTCAGCGGCCGGCCGGAGAAGGCCGAGGAATCCGAGCGCGCCTTCTACCGCTCGATGGAGGAACTGCTGCCGATCATCGAACGGGAAGGGATCGACCTGCTGATCGATCCGCACCCGGACGACTTCGTCGAGGAGGGCCTGGCCGCGATCCGGGTGATCCGCGGACTGAACTCGAAGAACGTGGGCCTGGTCTACGTGGCCTCGCACAGCTTCCACATGAAGAACGAGCCGCTGGAGATCATGCGGGCCGCGGGGGACAAGCTGCGCCTGGTTCACGTCGCCGACACCATGAACCACCACGCCTCGCACGGGCTGCGCTACATCACCAACCCGCCCGGGAACCCGGTCCGGGTGCACCAGCACCTAAAAATCGGCGACGGCGACGTCAACTGGGACGAGTTCTTCGGCGGCCTGAAGGAAATCGGCTTCCTCGACCGCGAGGACACCGTCATGGTCTCCAGCGTCTTCGCCGAGGACGACAACGCTGCCGAGGTCTCCCGCTACCAACTGGAGACCATGACACAGCGCATCGAGAAGGCGAGCCTATGACGAAGTCCGACGGAACACTGACGAACTCAGCACCGCGCGCAGCAGCGCCCGATTCCGCGCCCGACTCCGAAGTCCAGGAAGCCGCCGTCCGGAGAACCGGTGGAGCATCCAATCCCAAGAGGTTCATGCGGCGCGTCGCGCTCTTCTCCACGTTTGGCGGCCTCCTCTTCGGCTATGACACGGGCGTCATCAACGGCGCCCTGCCGTTCATGCAGCGGGACCTCGGCCTCACCCCGCTGACCGAGGGACTCGTGACCTCCACCCTGCCCCTCGGTGCAGCGTTCGGTGCCATCTCGGCAGGCCGGCTCTCGGACCGCTTCGGCCGGCGACGGACCATCATGGGGCTCGCGTTGATCTTTGCGGTGGCCACCATCGCCTGCTCCATTTCTCCCAGCACCGAACTGCTCATCGCCTCCCGCACCCTGCTGGGCCTTGCCGTCGGCGGGGCATCGGTGATCGTTCCGGTCTACCTCGCGGAAATGTCCCCGGCGGCCCAGCGCGGACGCATCGTGACGCAGAACGAACTCATGATTGTCACGGGGCAGTTCCTGGCCTTTACGTTCAATGCCGTACTGGGCAACGCCTTCCCGGAGGCCTCCCACGTGTGGCGGTGGATGCTCGTCATTGCCACGCTGCCCGCCCTCGTTCTCTGGTTTGGCATGCTGGTTCTGCCGGAAAGCCCCCGCTGGCTGGCTTCGGCCGGCCGCTTCGGTGAAGTCCTTGAGGTACTGCGCCGGTCGCGGGCCACGGAGGACATTTCCACCGAGTTCGATGAAGTCCGGCAGGCCGCGAGGGAAGATTACCAATCCAAACTCGGCACCTTCCGCGACCTCACGGTGCCGTGGATCCGGCGCATCTTCGTCGTCGGACTGGGGCTGGCCGTGATCAACCAGATCAGCGGCGTCAACGCCATCATGTACTACGGCACCTCCATCCTCTCCAGCTCCGGCTTCGGCGATCAGGGCGCCCTGATCGCCAACGTCGTCAACGGCGTCACTTCGGTAGTCGCCGTCGTCGTCGGAATGTCCCTCATGTCGCGTCTGCCCCGGAAGTCCATGCTGATCGCCGGCCTGATCGGCACGGCAACGTCCCTGCTGGCCATCGGCATCATCTCCATGGCTATCCCGGAAAGCATCCTCCGCGGCTATCTGGTGCTGCTGTTCATGGTGACGTTCCTCGCCTCGATGCAGTCCTGCATCGGCACGGTGACGTGGCTGACGATGGCCGAAATTTTCCCGCTGCACGTCCGCGGCATTGGCATGGGGATCTGCGTCTTCGTCCTGTGGATGATCAACTTCCTGATCGGGTTCTTCTTCCCGCAGATGGTGTCCTGGATCGGCGTCTCCGTGACGTTCTTCATCTTCGTGGCGATCCAACTGGCAGCCATCGTCTGGGTGAAGCGCGTCGTTCCGGAGACCCGAGGCAAGAGCCTCGAGGATCTGGAACACTTCTTCAAACAGGCGGCCGTCAAACAACCCGCCACCGCATAGCGTTACCAACCGCATAGCCTGACCAGCACAAAGCCCCGCCCCCGGCATGACCCAACTAGCTCGCAGCAGGGGCCGTTATGAGCCTTCATAACGGCCCCTGCTGCGAGTCACTTGGGCTGTCGCGGGGGCGGGGCTTTCTGCGTTGGAGCGGTTGAAGCGGTTGAAGCGGTTGTCGCGTTAGACCGCGGCGTGCAGCCGGGGGAGGGCGTCGACCAGCGGCGCCAGTTCCGGCACTTCCTGGGCCTCGGCCAGCGCCCGCTCCAGGGTAGCGTCGTGGACCGGCCTGCTCTGCTCGAGCAGCGTGATGCCGCTGGGCGTGAGCTCGGTATAGATCCCGCGGCGGTCATCCGCGCACAGGATCCGGGTCAGCAGCCCGCGGTCCTCCAACCGGTTGACCAGGCGAGTGGTGGCGCTCGCGCTCAATGCCGTGGCGCGGGCCAGCTGCTGCATCCGCATATGCCAGCCGTCCTGCCGGCTCAGCGCGTCCAGCACGGTGTACTCCACCACGGAGAGCTGCGCCTCGGCCTGCAGGGAGCGCTCCAGCTCGGCTTCGATCAGCCCGTGCAGGGCCGCGAGGGTCCGCCAGCCTTGCGCCCGGACCTCGACGGCGTCGTCCTTGATGCCCATCTGGTGAATCCCTTCAGCTAGCGTGCCCGGCGGGAGTGCGCCCGGCACATCAAATAATAGTTGCTTGCGCGCTGTATCTGCTTGTGCAAGAATAAATAACGCGTCTGCAACTACTAGCTTACGCGCCATATCCCTTTCCGTACAGCTTTGTAAGGAGCACCCCCATGCCTGTTGGCCTGATAGCCCTAGCCCTCGGCGGGTTCGGCATCGGACTCACCGAGTTCGTCATCATGGGCCTGCTGCCACAAGTGGCCGCAGACTTCCACGTCACCGAGGCCAGCGCGGGCTGGCTCATCTCCGGCTACGCGCTCGCCGTCGTGGTCGGGGCGCTGGGCCTCACCGCCGCCGTGACGCGATTCGAACGCAAGCCCGTGCTGGCCGTGCTGATGGTGCTCTTCATCGCCGGCAACTTCGTCTCGGCGCTCGCCCCCGACTACCCGATCATGATGGCAGGGCGCATCCTTGCCGCGCTGTCTCACGGCGCGTTCTTCGGCATCGGCGCCGTGGTGGCCGCCAGCATGGTGGCACCGGATAAGAAGGCCGGCGCGATCGCGATCATGTTCACCGGCCTCACGGCGGCCAATGTGCTGGGTGTCCCGTTCGGCACCATGCTGGGCCAGGCCGCAGGTTGGCGCGCCACGTTCTGGGCGATCACCGTCATTGGCGTCCTCGCCCTGGCGGGCATCCTCGCCCTGGTCCCGAAAACCGGCTCCGCCGAGGCGGCCGCCGGTGGGCTCCGAAGCGAGCTCCGTGCCTTCCGGTCCGGCCAGGTCTGGCTTTCCATCCTGGTCACCATCCTCGGCTACGGCGGCATGTTCGGCGCCTTCACCTACATTGCGTTCACCCTCACGGAAGTCACCGGCTTCGCCGCCTCCACCGTGCCGTGGCTGCTGATCCTCTTCGGCGTCGGGCTGTTCATCGGCAACACCCTCGGCGGCAAGGCGGCCGACAAGAACGTGGACCGCACCCTGCTCGTGGTGCTCGCCGTGTTGGTGGTGGTGCTCGTGGTCTTCGCACTGACCTCCGGCAACCAGCCGATGACCATCGCCTCCATGGTGCTGCTGGGCGGCTTCGGCTTCGCTACGGTCCCCGGGCTGCAGATGCGCGTCATGAAGTACGCCAGTAGCGCCCCCACCCTGGCCTCCGGCGCTAATATCGGCGCTTTCAACGTCGGTAACGCCCTCGGCGCCTGGTTGGGCGGCGTGACCATCACCGCCGGCCTCGGTTACACCTCGCCGATCTGGGCCGGTGCCGGCATCACCGTGCTGGGCCTGGCGGTAATGGTGTTCGGGGCAGCCGCTGCAAAGAAGCACGACGTCGGCCGGCCGGCCGACGTCGACAGCTCCACGGCGGATCCCGAGACGGAGCTGCAGCCCGTCTGACGGCCCGGCCTGCAGGCCTACTGGCCGAACGGCAGCCGCGGGTCCAGGTCCTGACCCTCCCAGGTCTGGCGGATCCAGCCGTGGTGCGGGTCGTCGCTGATGAGCCAGTCGCGGACCGGGCCCGGGCCGGCCATGACGTTGAGGTAGTACAAGTCGTAACCGGGGGCGGCCATGGCGGGCCCGTGCCAGCCGTAGGGCACCAGGACGACGTCGCCGGTCCGGACCTCGGCCGCAACGTCGATGGGCCGCTCGTCGGAAGCGTACACACGCTGGTAGCCGATGGCGTCGTCGGCGCCCGGGCGCTCCGGCGCTCCCGGTGTGACCCGGGTTTCGAAGTAGTAGATCTCCTCGAGACTTGTCTCGCCGTCCTTTTCCTCATCGTGCTTGTGCGGGGGATAGGAGGACCAGTTGCCACCGGGAGTGAGGACCTCGCAGACGATGAAGCGGTCAGCTTCCAGCGCGGCGGGGGTGCCGAAATTGTGGACCTGGCGGGAGCAGTTGCCCGCTCCGCGCAGTTCCACCGGCGTCTCGGCGGCCGTGACGAGGCGGGTCGGGTAGGACGCCTTGGCCGGGGCGGTGGCAACCGCCACCCGTCCGCCGTCGGCCGAGGTGATCCTCACTGCGTTGCCGGTTCCCGTGTAGAGCACATCGCTGGGGCCGCTGAAGACGCTGTCCCGCCCGGCCAGCGGATACTCCTGTCCGTCCACGGTCGCCACGAAGGAGCCGTTGAGCGGCACCACGATGCGTTCCTCCGATGCGGCGGCCAGTTCGACGGCGCCGCCAGCAGCCAGTGTGGCGACCTTCAGTCCGGTATGGGCCCAGCCCTCCACCTCCAGCGCGGAGTCGGATGTTCCGATGGAAATGTCCCACTTGCCTTGTGCGGCGGTGCCGAGCGGATAGACCCAGTTGGCCATGGAAGCTGCCCTTTCGTAGTCGCGCCGGAAGTGGGCGCGGGTGTGCGGGGTTGGAGATGGCGGCGCTCGTTGTTGAACGCGGGCGTCCGAATAGTGTTTCTCTAGACGCCAGTGTTCGAGCGCCTAAGATTGAACGCCTCTCTCGGGGCGCCTATCTCTGAACGCCTATCTCTGAACGAGTGTCATTTCAAAGCTGTAAGAATCGGCCCTGTAGGCGTGGTGGCCGGTTTCCACCATGCGCCCGGTGTCGTCCACGGCCGTGCGCTCCATGGTGACGAGGGCGGAGCCTGGGGTCGTTTCGAGCAGCGGCGCCTGGTAGTCGTTGGCGATCATGGCGCCGATCCGCTGCGAGGCAAGCCGGAAGTTCACGCCGCCGTTGCGCAGGATGCCGTAGAGGCCCTGCGACGCCAGGGAGGCCTCATCGATCGCGGTGATGTCGTCGCGCACCCAGTTCTCCATCAATGCCAGCGGCTTGCCACCCACTTTCCGGAGCCGGGTGAAGTGATAGACCTTGGCGCCGGCGGGGAGCTGGAGCGCCGTCCGGATCGAGGCGTCCGCCTCTTCATGCGAGAAGCTCAGCACGTCGGTGGTGGGCTTGCTGCCGCTGTTGCTCAAGTCGTCGTAGAGGCTGGAGAGCTCCAGCGGGCGGCGGACCTGGCTGGACACCACCTGGGTGCCCACGCCCCGCTTGCGGACCAGGAGGCCGGAGCGGACCAGCTCATCCATGGCTTTGCGCATCGTGGGGCGCGAAAGGTTCAGCTGGGCGGCCAGGTCGATCTCATTTTCCAGCCGGCTGCCGGGCTCCAGCAGGCCGGTGTGTATCGCGGCCTCGATGCCCTGGACCACTTGGTGGTACAGCGGTACCGGGGACGAACGGTCGATCCGCAGATTTAGTTGATTCGCCACTGGCGTGCTCCCTTGCGCTCCGCAGCGGCCGTGGTGGCGGCCAATCTGCGTTTGTCAGCCATATGTTCGCTTGATAGGACATACTGCCTTTTTCTGATAGTAGCAGGGCTGCCAAAGGGAGCCAAGGGCTTTTGCGGGAGGCTGTGGGAGCAAGGGTTGGGGCGATGGATTTGGGCTGGTCAGGCCCGCAAATTCGCTATCTCCATCGCGTAGCGCTACGTCAAAACATCCTAATGTCAGGACAAACTATTGACATCTGTGATTGAAGTCACCATGATCTGTTGTAGATGGCTCATAGACCGACGCGATGAAGCGGCCGGCGTGGCCCGGAATCAAAGGAGATTAATCGTGACCAAGTTCTCGTGGCGGAAGGCGGCCCTTGTGGCGGCCGTTGTACCCATGTTGGCCCTGAGCGCGTGTTCCAGCAGCGGCGGCAAGCCCGCAGATACAGGCAATGCAGCCGGTGGTGGCCAGGCCGTCTCGACGCCGCGGCTCAAGGTCGCCCTTATTACCCACGCCGCGGCTGGGGATACCTTCTGGGACATCGTCCGCAAGGGCGCCGAGGAGGCGTCCGCGAAGGACAACGTCGAGCTCCTCTACACGTCCGATCCCGAAGCGGGGCGCCAGGCCCAACTCATCCAGCAGGCTATCGACCAGAAGGTGGACGGCATCGCGGTCACGCTCGCCAAGCCCGAAGCCCTCAAAGACGTCCTGAAGAAGGCCACCGACGCCGGCATCCCCGTTGTGAGCCTCAACGCCGGCGAAGGGGTCTCCCAGGCGCTCGGTGCCTTCACCCACTTCGGTTCCAACGAACAACTCGCCGGTGAGGCAGTCGGCACCCGGCTCGCGGCGGAGGGCTACAAGCACCCGGTCTGCGTGATCCAGGAACAGGGCCACGTCGGCCTTGAAGCCCGCTGTGCCGGCGTCAAAGCCAAGGTGCCCGGAACGGAAATCCTCTACGTCGACGGCAAGGACATGACCGCCGTCCAGTCCACCGCGACCGCCAAGCTCCAGGCCTCCAAGGACGCCGACGTCATCATCGGCCTCGGCGCACCGTACACGCTCACGCTCCTCAAGTCGGTCACGGATGCCGGCAGCTCAGCCAAGGTGGCAAGTTTCGACCTGAACGCGGACCTCGCCCAAGCCATCAACGACGGCAAGGTTATCTTCACGGTGGACCAGCAGCCGTGGCTGCAGGGCTACATGTCCATTGACGCGCTCTGGCAGAACAAGCGCGGCGGCTTCAAGCTCGGCGGCGGCCAGTCGGTCCTCACCGGCCCGAGCATCGTCGACAAGTCAAATGCGGCCGATGTCCTGACATTCGCCAAACAGGGTATCCGCTAACAGCCCGCTGGCCGGGCCGGCCCCGTGCCGGCCCGGCAGCAAGGAGAATCATCATGACCATCACCCAGACAAAGACCAAGTCGCCGGCGCCCGATGAGCGCGTCGCCAAGCGCAGTCCGTTCCAAAAACTGCTCGGACGTCCCGAGGTCGGTGCCCTGGTGGGCGCCATCGTCCTCTTCATCTTCTTCGCGTTGGTGTCCCCAACCTTCACCCAGCCCGGCGCCCTGGCGACAATCATGTACGGCTCCTCCACGATCGGGATCATGGCCGTGGGGGTGTCCTTGCTGATGATCGGCGGGGAGTTCGACCTCTCCACCGGCGTCGCCGTGATCTCCTCGGCGCTGACGGCGTCGCTGTTCAGCTGGTACTTCACCACGAACGTCTGGGTCGGTGTCGGCCTGGCCCTGGTGGTCTCGTTGTCCATCGGCTTCATCAACGGCTGGATCCTGATGAAGACCAAGCTGCCTTCCTTCATCGTGACCCTGGCGACGTTCCTGATGCTGACCGGCCTGAACCTGGGCCTGACCCGGTTGATCGGCGGCTCGGTGTCCTCGCCCTCGATCGCGTCCATGGACGGCTTCGACTCGGCCCGGGCGGTGTTCGCCTCCTCCATCAACATCGGCGGCGTCGACGTCAAAATCACGGTGTTCTACTGGTTCGCGCTCGTCGCGGTGGCCACCTGGGTGCTGATGCGGACCCGCGTGGGGAACTGGATCTTCGCCGTCGGCGGCGACGCGAACGCGGCCCGCGCCGTGGGCGTGCCGGTCAAGGCCACCAAGATCGGCCTGTTCATGGCCGTCGGGTTCTGCGGCTGGATCCTGGGCATGCACAACCTCTTTGCCTTCGACACCGTGCAGTCCGGTGAAGGAGTAGGCAACGAGTTCCTCTACATCATCGCCGCAGTAATCGGCGGCTGCCTGCTCACCGGCGGGTACGGCTCGGCGATCGGCGGCGCGATCGGCGCGTTCATCTTCGGCATGGCCAACAAGGGCATCGTCTACGCGCAGTGGAACCCGGACTGGTTCAAGTTCTTCCTGGGCCTGATGCTGCTGCTGGCCACCATCGTCAACCTCATCGTCAAGCGCCGCGCGGAACTGAAGTAAAAGGGGCCCGGAAATGAACGCCAAAGAGATCGACCAGCAGACCCTGCTGCAGAACGAAAAAGACCCCCTCACCCACACCCCGGTGCACCTGCTCTCCCTCGACGGGATCGCCAAGCACTACGGCAACATCATCGCCCTGTCCGAGGTCACCATGGCCGTGGACAACGGCCGCGTCACTTGCGTCCTCGGCGACAACGGTGCGGGCAAGTCCACCCTGATCAAGATCATCGCCGGCCTGCACCAGCACGACGCCGGGGTAATGAAGGTCATGGGCGAGGAACGGAAGTTCACCTCGCCCCGTGACGCCCTGGACGCCGGCATCGCCACGGTCTACCAGGACCTCGCGGTGGTGCCCCTGATGCCGATCTGGCGGAACTTCTTCCTCGGCTCGGAACTCACGTCCGGCTTCGGCCCGTTCAAGAGCATGGACGTCGAGAAGATGAAGGACATCACACTCAAGGAACTCGCCGCGATGGGCATCGACCTGCGCGACGTCGAGCAGCCCATCGGCCAGCTTTCCGGCGGTGAGCGCCAGTGTGTCGCGATCGCCCGGGCCGTGTACTTCGGCGCGAAGGTCCTGATCCTGGACGAGCCCACCGCAGCCCTGGGTGTGAAGCAGTCCGGGGTGGTGCTGCGCTACATCCTGCAGGCCCGCGACCGCGGCCTCGGGGTCATCTTCATCACCCACAACCCGCACCACGCCTTCCCGGTCGGTGACCGGTTCCTGCTGCTCAAGCGCGGCAAGTCGATCGGCTACTACGACAAGAAGGACATCACCCTCGACGAACTCACCGCCCAAATGGCCGGCGGCGCCGAACTCGCCGAACTCGCCCACGAACTCGAACAGCTCGGCGGCCACGGCGACATCGTCAAGGAAGTCCAGGGCGAGGTCGCTGACGTGGCCGAGACCACCGGCAACACGTACGCGTAGCGGCCATGCCCCAGCCTTGAAAGGGCTGGGGCGTCCCGGGCAGCATCCACCGTGCCCGCACCACACATGAGAGTAGAAGCATGAAAGATGTAATCCTGGGGCTCGTTGGCGTTGGGCGGATCGGCGTCATGCACGCCAACAACATCGCCGCCCTCAACGAGGTCCTGAACCCGCAGGGGATCCGTGTCCGCCTCCGGCTCACGGATGTTGCCGTAGAGCATGCCCGGACGGTGGCATCCGGTCTCGGTGCCGAATTCCTGCCGTCGGTCGAGGCACTGCTTGCCTCCGGGCTGGACGGTCTGGTCATCGCCACGGGAACCGGAACCCACCCCGAGCTCATCAAGGCCGGTGTGGACGCCGGAATCCCGGTCTTCTGCGAAAAGCCCGTGGCCCTGAACGTGGACGACGCCCTGCCGGTGCTCGATTACATCCGGGACCGCAACGGCGTGGTGCAGATCGGGCATCAGCGCCGGTTCGACGCCGGCTACCTTGAGGCCCGCCGCGCCTACCAGGCCGGCGAGCTGGGCTGGATCCATTCCCTGCGCGCCGTCACGTGCGACATGACGCCGCCCCCGGTCGAATTCCTGGCCAGCTCAGGCGGCCTGTTCCGGGACTGCTCAGTCCACGATTTCGACATCCTGCGCTGGCTCACCGGCCGCGAAATCGTCGAGGTCTACGCCAAGGGCTCCAACAACGGGGATCCGGCGATCGGTGAGGCCGGCGATGTGGACACCGCCCTCGCGCTGGTGACGTTCGACGACGGCACCGTGGGCACGGTCTCCGCGACCCGCTACAACGGGGCAGGCCACGACGTCCGGCTCGAAATCCAGGGTTCCCGCAGTTCGCTGATGGTGGGCCTGGACGACAAGACGGCGATGGCCTCCGCCGAAGCGGGGATTACTTTCCCCTCTGGAAAGCCCCACCAGACGTTTGCCGAACGGTTCGACCAGGCGTACCGCTCCGAGATGGAGGCTTTCGTCGAACTGATCCTTGGCCGCCGGGACAACCCCTGCACCCCGGAGGACGCCGTGGCGGCGTCCCGGGTGGCGGACGCGGCCCAGGAATCGCTGGCCACAGGTGTCCCGGTCAAGGTGGCGGTGAGCGTCGTCAGCTGACCGGCGCCCCGTGCGGGACCCCTGGCCCGTATGGAATTGAACGAACCGGAACCCCCGGGGCCCAGAGCCCCGGGGGTTCCGCCGTCTCCCTCAGGGCCGGTTCCGGCACACCTCGACGAAGGCCCGGAACGGTGCCAGCCGCTCCGCCGCAGAAAGTTCCAACGCCTCGGGGTGCCACTGCACCGACGCCACCCAGCGGTCCGGATCCTCCAGCGCTTCAACGGTCCCGTCCTCGGCGACGGCCGTCACCCGCAGTGCTCCGGCCACCCGGGCCACGGCCTGATGGTGGCCCGAGGCGATCTTCACCGTCACGGCACCGGATCCACCGCCGTAGAGGGCTGCCACTTTGGAGCCGGCCTGGACCGCTACCTCGTGCCATGCCCACGGGCCCGCCCCGTGTGCCGGCGCGGGCTCGCGGTGCGCCACCGTCCCCGGAGCCATGTCCTGGATGAGGGTTCCGCCATAGAGGACATTGAGCAGCTGATGCCCCCTGCAGATGCCCAATAGCGGCAGGCCGGCGTCGATCGCCTGCCGCGCCACCTCCGCGTCCAGCTCATCCTGGGCATGATTTACGTCGTAACAGACTCCGCTTCGCTCCTCGCCGTAGAGGCCGGGGTCGAGGTCGCCGCCGCCGGGAAGCACGACGCCGTCGAGAGACTCCAGCGCAGCCGCGAGGCCGCCGTCGTCGGTCACCGCAGCGGTGAGCAGCACCGGTTCGCCGCCGCCCTCACGCAACAGCTCCACGATGTATTCGAACAATGCGTTGGCTTCCGCCACTCGCGGGTCGGGATCGGATGAGCTGGTGAGCCGGACAGGAACGCCTATGCGCGGCCGGTTGGCCGGGCTGCTGCGGAAAATCTGCATGCCTCATTCTGCAACACCCTCTCCGGACTAGGATTGCCAGATGAAAGCCCGCTATCTCGTGTCCCGCAGCCGGTTCACCGCCGCCGCCCCGGATGCCATCTTCGACGTGCTCGCCACGCCCGCCCTGCACAGCGCGATCGACGGCTCAGGCACCGTGAAGGGAGCCCAGCCGCGCGGGCCCGAACGGCTCTACCTCGGCGCCAAGTTCGGCATGCAAATGCGGATGCGGGTGAACTACAAGATCCTGAACAGGGTCTGCGAGTTCGAGGAAGGCCACCGGATCGCCTGGCGGCACTTCTACGGCCACGTGTGGCGTTACCTGCTCGAACCGTCCACGGGTCCGGACGGCACCGCCGGCACCCTCGTCACGGAACAGTGGGACGCGCGGCGGGTCCGCGGCAAGAGCCTGCTCCGGCTGGCCGGCTACCTTCGCCGCCATCCGGTCAACCTGGAACAGACGCTGGCCAAGCTCGACGCCTACATGGCTGCGCGGTGACTTGGGCGACGCAGGGACTTGGGTAATGTGGATGGAAGCACGAGCCGCGACTGAAGGTGGGAACTGGGATGGGCCGCAGGACACTGGTCGACGATCTCGTCGACGGCCTGCTGACCGAGATCCTCGATGGAAAGCTCCCGCCCCACACTGCGATTCCGCCGGAAGCCGACATCGCCAAGGCCTACGGCGTCAGCAGGCTGACCGCGCGTGAAGCCCTCAAGGCGCTCCGCGCGCAAAACATCCTCTATGTGAAGGCCGGCCGGGGAACCTTCGTCAATCCCACGGACAACTGGACCGGCCTGGACGCGATCTTCAGGGCGGCCTCGCACGGCAATGCGGCCGAGCAGGTCTCCGTGGGGCTGATCGAGATGCGCCGCATGGTGGAAACCGGGGCGGCTGCACTCGCCGCCACACGCTATACCCCGGAGCACGCCGAGCGGATGCGCGAGTGCATCGAGGACATGAAGCGCTCCCACGAGTCCGGCGACCTGGACCGCTTCGTGGAAGCGGATATTGGATTCCACGACGCCGTCCTGAGGGCCTCCGGCAACCCCTTTGTCCGCGCCCTGTTCGCCCAGCTGGGCCAGCTGCTGTACATGACGCGACGCGAAACATCCGCCGTCGACGTGATCCAGCAGCACGCCATCGACTACCACCAGAGGGTCCTGGACGGCATCCTGAGCGGCGACGCCGAGCGCTCGCGGCAGGCGATGGATGCGCACATGGACCAGACCAATGCGGACTACGAACGCTACGTACGGGGCGCCAAGTCCTGACGCCCGCCTGCGGACTCCTGGCGTAATCCAACAGACTCTTGACGTAATCCAACAGACTCTTGACGTAATCCGAATCACATTCTAAGCTCGTGCCTAGTTCATGAGTCAGATGTCTGACATCTGACTCAAAGGTTGATCCTGATTCCGCAGTCGCAGCTGCGGACAGGACGTCCCCCACATACCCACGAATCCCTGCCCGGCAAAGCTGCCCCAGGGAACTGCACGTAAGAAGGTCGATGATGACTCTATTAGCACCCAAGTCCTCGGGACTCGGCGAACTGGGTGACCGCACGCTCCGCAAGGTCCGCCGCCGCGTCATGCCCCTGATTGTCCTGCTCTACTTCGTTGCCTATCTGGACCGCAACAACGTCGGATTCGCCAAACTCACCATGAGCGAGGACATCGGCCTGAACTCCGCTGCCTACGGCCTTGGCGCCGGAATCTTCTTCCTCGGATACGCACTCCTTGAGGTTCCCAGCAACGCGGGCATGTACCGGTTCGGGGCCCGGAAGTGGTTGGCGCGCATCCTGATCACGTGGGGGCTCTTCGCCACCGCCATGTGCCTGGTCAACGGCGAAAGCACCTACTACATCGTCCGGTTCCTGCTGGGCGCAGCCGAGGCCGGATTCTTCCCGGCGATTCTGTTCTACCTGACGCTGTGGTTCCCCGCTGCGCAGCGCGTGACCGTGCTGGGCATCTTCATCCTCGCCCAGCCCGTCTCCAACGCGCTCGGCGCCCCGGTATCCGGGCTCCTCCTGCAGCTGGACGGCGTCATGGGCCTCCAAGGCTGGCAGTGGCTCTACATCGTCGAAGGCATCCCCGCGATCCTCCTCGGCGTCCTGACGCCCCTCCTCATGACGGACCGCCCGCGGGACGCCAAATGGCTTGAGACTGACGAGCGCAGCTGGCTCGCCGCCACCATGGACGCTGAACTGGCGGCCAAGTCCCAGTCCGGAAAGCACAGCTTCCTGGCCGGGCTCAAGGACAAGCGCACCCTGGTCTACTCCGCCCTGTACTTCGGCCTGGTGTGTGGAATCTACGGCCTGGGCCTGTGGATGCCCACCATCGTCGCGGCCCTCGGCAAGTTCTCCACGGCCGAGGTCGGCTTCATCGTCTTTATCCCCTATGCCGTGGCCGCAGTATTCGTCTACTTCTGGAGCAAGCGCGCCGACCGGACCGGCAAGCGCGCCTGGCACTCCGCCGTCAGCATGGTGATCGCGGGCGTGGGACTTCTGGCCGCCGGCTACCTGCTGCCGGTCAACCCTGTCCTCGCGATGATCGGCCTGACGGTCTCGGCCATGGGGATCTACGGGGCCATCGCCCCGTTCCTCTCGATGCCCTCTGCCGCCCTGACCGGCGCGGCTGCCGCTTCCGGCCTCGCCCTGGTGAACTCCCTCGGAAACCTCGGCGGCTTCATCTCCCCGTACGCCGTCGGCCTCCTCAAGGACGCCACCGGCAGCAACCAGAGCGGACTGCTGTTCCTCTCCCTCTGCCTCTGCCTCACCGCGGCGGCCACGTACCTCTACGCCCGCAAGCGCCCTGAAGGTGATGCCGCCCTTGACCCCGCCGTCGCAGCGGCGGCCGCCGTCAACCCCGCCAAAGTCTCCTAACCCCGAAATCCCAGAAGGAACCTTCGTCATGACATCAATTACTCCTTTCCCGACTGAACGCACCGTGGTCCTGACCGGCGCCGCCTCGGCCCGCGGCATCGGCCGCGCCGCCGCCGACCGCCTGGCCAGCGAGGGCTGGTCCATTGCGATCCTGGACATCAATGCCGAGGACGCTGCCGCAGCTGCCGCCGAAATCGGCTCCAACCGCGCGGTCAAGGCCATCGGCGTCGGCGCGGACGTCTCCGACGCCGCATCGGTAGACCGGGCCATCACGGAGATCGAGGGCTCGCTGCCCCCGATCGTCGCCCTGGCCAACCTGGCCGGCATCAGCTCCCCGACGCCGTTCATGGAGACCACGGTCGAAGAATGGGACAAGGTCTTCGCCATCAACATGCGCGGATCCTTCATCGTCTCCCAGCGGGTGCTCAAGGGCATGATCGAGCGCAGGCTCGGCAGGATTGTGAGCATCTCCTCGATTTCGGCACAGCGGGGCGGCGGCACCTACTCCAAGGTCGCCTACAGCGCATCGAAGGCCGGCATCATCGGATTCACCCGCGCCCTGGCCCGCGAGGTGGGCGAATTCGGGGTCACCGTCAACGCCATCGCCCCCGGCCCCATCGACACCGACATCATGGGCGGCACGCTGAGCGAGGAACGCAAGGCCCAGATGTCCGAGGGCATCATGATGGGACGGGTCGGCAGCCGCGAGGAAGTGGCGGCGCTCATCGCCTTCCTACTCGGCCCGGACGCCGGCTACATCACCGCGGCCACCTACGACATCAACGGCGGCCTCCAGGTCTCCTGACCGTCTATCCACACCCCGTTGCGCTATCACTCTTGGGCCTTAAACATGCCGGAATGGCCGCCAAAAGTGATAGCGCAACGGGGTTCCTCTATGTTTTTGGTCGGGCACGCGGGCCGGGTCAGGGGCGCCCGGTGTGGGGTGGGTTTGGGTTGTCCGTAGCAGGGGCAGGAGAGGGGGTGCGGGGACCGTTCCCGTCTGGCGGCGAGGCACGGCACGGGTGGCTGGATTCGCGGGCTTGGCTGGCTCCGCCGCGAACGTAGGGGTTGGTGGAGTGCTACCTGGGTCTCAGGGCCTCGGCGGCTTCCGAAACGAGTGGCCGCGGGCCGGAAATACTTGGCACAACCATTCAGGGGCGCTTGGGCGCTACTTAGGTGGCGAGTAATTTGCGTTGGTTTTTCGAGTAGTCACTACTCGTGTGGTCGTGCGGTTCTCTTCCCTAGGGTCAGAGTCATTGAGGAAGCGGCCGGAAACGGAGCGAGCCCCGATGCATGGTTCCCGGTCGAGACCGCCGAGACCCAGATAATCGGGCCGCTCATTTGTTTCTGGTGTTCATCGTATCCCCGTGCGATGTCGATCCCCGTCGACCGGCGGCCATCCGGTAGCGGTGCATCTGAGCGTATTCCTCGTGCCCCGGAAAGCTGCCAATTCACTGGAACGGTGCCCCATGCCCGATTCGATCAGCCCTGTCCTGTCCATCCTCGGCCCCGTCGTGTTCGTCGGTGTTTCGATCATCGGTGTGCGGATGGCCTTCTACTGGTGGAGTTTCCTCTTCCGATGGAGGCGCTACCGGCGCGGTGATTCAGTGTCGACCAGAGCCCTCCACGCTGTCGACGTGCCGTTCGTCAAAATTCAGATCACCACACGTGGATCGGCCGGCAGCACCGGGGTGATTGCGCGGGGAATCCGCAACGTCGTCGCTCTGGCTCTGGAGGATCCGTCGTTCTATGGCCGGTTCCTGTCTGTTGAAGTGGTGACCGAATCGGCGGAGCAGTCCAAATACCTCCGGGAAACCTTCCACGGATCACCAATCACGGTCGACATCCTGGTGGTGCCACGGGACTACGAAACCCCGAACGGAACGATGATGAAGGCCCGGGGCCTGCATTATGTCGTGGAGCAGCGTCGCGCGCTGTGGAACTGGAAGCCGGGACGGACATTTATCGTCCACTATGACGAGGAATCCGTCATGACGCCGTCCGAGCTCCGCAAGCTCATTGACTGCCTGGCCACGACCGAAAAGAAGATCCTCGAAGGCCCGATCTACTACCCCCTCGAATACATGCGTGCCTCCGCACTCTGCCGTGCGATGGAAGCCAACCGGCCGATCGGATGCTATGAGTGCCGCCATGTCATGGAATCCGGGGCGCCCCTGCATCTGCACGGGTCCAACCTGGTGATCGAGGAGTCGCTGGAGAACGACATCGGCTGGGACATCGGGCGTTTGGACGGGCAGCCGTTCATTGCCGAGGACTATGTGTTCGGCATGAAGGCGTTCACCGCGTACGGGAAGGACGTGTTTGGCTGGCACGGGTGCGTCATGCTCGAACAACCTCCGTTCTCCGTCCATAGCGCCTTCAAGCAGCGCTACCGCTGGATCTTCGGGGTTCTGCAAGGCTTAACGGCAACGTGCCGCAACCCCCTCTTTGCGTTGCTGCCGTGGCGGACCCGAACAAGTCTTGTGTGGGGCACCCGGTACCGGATCGGCACCTTTGCGCTCGGGGCAGTCGTCGGCGCCCTGTCCGCGGTCATCTTTCCCATGTTCCTGATCCTTGCCATGAAGTCGCTGCTCCTGGACGACGAGGCACCATTGCCAGCTGCGGGCAGCGCCTGGCTCGCCCTGGTGGGAATCATGTGGATGGGCTCGGTCTTCATCGGAGCCTGGCACAACGTCGCCGACGCGGGCCTGGACCGGTGGACCCGCGCGGCGGAGATAGCCCGCGCCCTCGTCAGCGCTCCTGTCGCGGGACTCATCGAAAGTTCCGCTGCACTCTGGGCCGTGCTCGAATGGGCCGGCGGCAAACGAGAAGTCAGCTGGGTCCCCACCCCCAAGACCAAGAAAGCAGACCTTCAAAGCATCAGGAGCGGTGAATAGCCATGGAACACAACACATCAGTTCTCATAAACAGCGCGCAGACAGCTGCCGAGAGTAATTTCCTGGTAGAGACGCACCTCCACTCGCCCTTGGAAATGGTCCATCTGCTGGCACCGTCCGCGCGGCGGCGGGCCATCCTCAGGGCACGGGTCAGCGGTGCTGCGTTGATCTTCGCCGCGCTGGTGGTCGCGTCAGCTTACATCCTCGTCCCTCTCGCCATGGCCGTGCACGTCGCCATGCATCCGGTCCTTCTGGCACTGGCGATATCCGCAGCGGTCCTGATCGAAGTTGCGCTGGTCGTGACGTTCATCATCCTGAAAACCGAAGGCCCAGCGGAGTAAACGATGCTGCAGCCCACAATGTTCAGGCATCTCACACTTTTGATGTCAGCGGTCGCACTGAGCGCGGGCGGTCTCGCAATGACCCTCAATGAGGCATCCGGCCGGTTCCCCGTTCCCCCGGACGGCCGGACTTACTTCGGCATCCAGCTGGATTCCGAATTCGACACCGTGGGAGCATACGCGGGCCGGCTGGGAGCCACACCCGCCCTTTACGGGCGCTACGTGAACTTTCCGCTCGACGCCGCCGAGGAGGCATCTATCAGCAGCGAGATCCAGGACCTCGCAGAGCACCATTCGTCCCTGATGCTCACCATCGAACCACGCGAGGGGCTCATGGCGGTCACCCCGCAGTCGCTGACGGACCTGACCGGTGACCTCGCAGCTTGGAACCGCAAGGGTGTGTCGGTCATGGTCCGGTTCGGCCACGAGATGAACGGCTCCTGGTATCCCTGGGCCCAGCAGCCAACGGCCTACATCGAGAAGTTCCGCCAGGTCGCCGCCGCCGTCCATAAGGCCCCCGCATCGGCGATGCTCTGGTCCCCGAATGAGGCCGGCGGCTACCCCTTCGACGGCGGACCCCACGAAATCCAGCCCGGCAGCCCGGACTTCCAGGTTCTGGATACCAATCATGACGGGAAACTCACCATGGACGATGACCCCTACGCCCCATACTGGCCAGGGGACGACGCCGTGGACTGGGTCGGACTGTCCGTCTACCACTTCGGCAACGCCTACCCCTGGGGAGAGAACACCGTCCCGGAACCGGGAAAGCTCGCCGCCAAGATTTCCGGGACGTACAAGAGTGGCTACGTCGACGAAACCGCGCTGCCTGACTTCTACGCCGTCTACGCGGCCGGGCACCACAAACCGTTCGCGATCTCCGAGACGGGAGCCTTCTACAATACCTCGCGCATCGACGGCGCACCGGCCCTGTCGATCAAGGAAGCATGGTGGGACCAGCTCTTTGACCCGGGACTGCAGACCAGGTTCCCCCAGCTCAAACTCGCCGTCTGGTTCGAATTCTCGAAACAGGAAAACCAGCCCGGAAATCCCGTGGTCGACTGGAGAACCACGACAGATCCGCAGATCAGGGACGCCTTCACCACTGCGCTCCCCGGCAGGTTCGTCATGGCGCCGCTGAAATAAAACGAAAATCGTCCGGCGGCATGGCCGCCGCCGGCGGGCCGCCGGATCATGGACCGGCTGGCAGGAGGGCGGGGCCGGCGGAGCCGCACCGGTACACCCGGAAAGCAGGCACTGCCGGTCCCTCCCGGGCCTTCCGGACATGACCAGAGCCATTGTCATTGCCATGACGGGGCCGCCGGAGCTTCCGGTGACGGGGTAGGGAGCCGGGGTTAGAACGGCGACGACGTCCATCCGCATCGGGAGCCCGGCCACGGTCTAGGCTGGCTCCATGAGCGCCGCCCGCAGCCTGCACCCCAGCCCCCGCACCCTGGAGGTCGAGAGCCTGGCCGGGTTCGACCGGCTGGTCGCCGCCGGAGCGCGCAGCATGCACGGCTGGCATGTCCAGTCGCTGGACCTGCGGGGCCGCCGGCACCAGCTCGAGGTGCTGGACGTGCAGGGTGCGATCTTCCTGGGCTGCACGTTCGACGACGGCGTGGAGGATTCGCTGCGCAACCGGGGGGCCCTGCTCTTTCCGCGGCTCGAGGCCGTGCCGTTCAACCCCTACCGCGGCAAGCTGTACACGCCGCAGGAACTGTACGCCGGGATCAGCACGTCACGCTATGAGGACACTCTCGACGCGCGGATCTACCAGTGGAGCATCCGGCCCGGCCAGCGCCACCGCCTCGGTGCCACCCTGGCTGCGGCCCTGCACGACCACTCGATCGGCGATGCCCTCGACGAGCTGACCCGCTCGGACTTCTGCGCGAGCCGCACGATGGTGGGCGTCATGGGCGGGCACGCTGCCCGCCGCGGCACAGCCCTCTTCGAAGAAGCCGCCCTGCTCGGCCGGCTGCTGGCCCGGAACAACCGAGTGGTTGCCACCGGCGGCGGCCCCGGGACCATGGAGGCCGCCAACCTGGGCGCCTTCCTCAGCGAAGCCCCGGAGCAGGAATTCCGGCAGGCCCTTGCCGACCTCGCGGCGGTGCCGGCCTTCCGCCCCTCAGTGTCCGCCTGGGCACGGGCGGCCGCCGCCGTCGTCGAACGCTACCCGGGGGGAACGCCGTCGCTCGGGATTCCCACGTGGTACTACGGTCACGAGCCGCCCAACTTCTTCGCCACGCACGTGGCCAAATACTTCGCGAATGCCATCCGGGAGGCGATCCTGCTCGAGCTCTGCAACGGCGGTATCGTGTTCCTGCCGGGCTCCGGCGGCACGGTTCAGGAGATCTTCCAGGACGCCTGCGAAAACTACTACGGCGCCCCCGAAACCATCACCCCCATGGTCCTCGTGGGGCAGGAGCACTGGCTGCGGCGGTTCCCGGCATGGCCGCTCCTGCAGAGCCTGGCCTCCGGCCGCCGCATGGAAGGACGGATCTTCCTGGTCGACACCGTGGAGGAAGCGCTCGACGCGCTGGCGCGCTAGCTGTCCTGTGCCATCCGGCTAGAGGTCTTTGCGGCACTGGGCGTGGCCGAGCTCGTACAGACCGTTCAGGTCGCCGGCGGCAAGCCCGTCGGCGGTTCCAATCTCCGGATACATCAGCTGGGCGGGGTCATCGACGTGTTCCAGGCCCATGACATGGCCGAGTTCGTGCAGGATCACCGCTGTGGCATACGACGCACCCTCGGACCGGCCCAGATCTTCCGTGATTTGCGGGGCATCCAGTTCCAGGCTGCCGGTGACGAAGCTCTTGGGACCGTCGCCGAAACTGAAGTGGGTGCTGCCGCCGGTGCCGATCACCGGGCCCTTGAGCTGCGGGGCCTGTTCCGGTGTGGTCCAGGCAATCAGCAGCGGCGCCCACCTGTCCCCGTAGACGTCCTTCTGATATGGCGCACGGTTTGGTGAGGGGAGCTCGCCCGTGGGGCCGTCATTGATGAACTTGATCCCGGTGGCCTCCGAGATGGTCCGGATGGAGTCGTCCACGAGCCGTTCGGACCCTTGCGGAGCCAGGGCTGCATTGACTACATAGTGCAGCGGCCGGCACGGCGAGTAGCCCACCGGGCTGCCGTCCTTGTTCGTTGCGAGGAACTTGTAGGAGGTGCTGGCGACGTCCGGTTTCCGGGCCGAGCCGAGGGGTTTGTCCTGTTCCTCGAGCCCGGGGGGGGGAGTGTCGGTCCGGGATTCTCCGGCCGGAACGGCAGGCTGGCCCGACACCTGGCCGGTCCGCGGCGGCTGCACGTGAGCACCCTGGCTGTGGCCTGCATTCTGCCCTGCGTTGTGCCCTGTGCCGCGCGAGACCTCGAAGAGCCCCGTGAACCCGGGATCGCCGTAGATGAGTCCGGCCGCGAGGGACGCCGCACCGGCGATCACGGCGGCGGCGACCAGGTTCCTGACCACCCGCAATGCCGTGGCGGGCCGGCTGTGCTGCGGCCCGCGGTCCCGAAATTCAGGACCGTCCACTAGCCCACCACGGCGCCAAAGACCATGCCCAGCAGGTACGTCACGCCGGCGGCGCCCATGCCGATGCCCAGCTGGCGCAGGCCGCGGGTGGTCGGGGACGTGCCGGACAGCAGGCCCACGACTCCGCCGGTGAGCAGCAGCGCCAGGCCGACCAAGGTTGCGGAAACCACCAGCGCGGCTATTCCCGTCATGCCCAGCAGGAAGGGGATGATGGGCACGATCGCGCCGGAGGCGAAGAAGCAGAAGCTCGACGCCGCTGCTCCCCAAGCCGTGCCGACGGCCTCATGCTGGTCCTCGGCATCCGGCAGTTCCGGCTGCAGGGACAGGCTCGGATCGCAGTCGCAGTCCAGCAGGCCCATGCGCTCGGCGACGCGGTGCTCGGCAGCCTCCCGGGACATGCCGCGGGCCAGGTACACGAGCAGGAGTTCGTTGTGCTCAATGTCCAGCAACGGCGCCGCCGCCAAGGTGATCTGGGTGGGCCGGGTCGCGGCGAGGAGCTCCCGCTGCGAGCGGACGGAAATAAACTCGCCGGCACCCATGGACAGCGCACCGGCCAGCAGCCCGGCGACGCCGCTGAGTAGGACCACCTGGCTTCCAACGCCCGAGGCCGCCATGCCCATGACGAGGGACAGGTTGCTGACCAGCCCGTCATTCGCGCCGAAGACGGCCGCCCGGAAGGTTCCGGCCAGGCGGTTGCGGCCCCGGGTGGCCAGTCCGCGGACCACTTCCTCGTGGATCTGCTCGTCGGCGACCATTGCCGGCGTGGCAGAAGGGTCGTTGGCATACGGGGAGCGGCTCTCCGCGCGCTGGGCCAGGGCCAGGACGAAGACCGAGCCGAAGTGCCGGGCCAGGAAGCCAAGGAACCGGCTCCGGAGCGAGGCATGCCGGTCCTTGCCGGCGTGCTCGCCCAGCAGCTGAAGCCAGTGGGCCTCGTGGCGGCCCTCGGCCTCGGCCAGCGCGAGCAGGATGGCACGTTCCTCGCCGCTGCGGTTCTGCGCCAGATCGCGGTAGACCGATGCCTCGGCGCGTTCATCTGCGAGGTACTGCCGCCAGCGTTTGATGTCCGCGGCGCTGGGTGCGGCGCTCGGAGTTGCGGTTGGCGCGGTGCCGGGAGTTGAGCTGGGCACGGCGCTCGGAGTTGCGGTTGGCGAGGCGCTGGGAGTCGAGGCCTGCGGCGGCGCGGGGCGCGGGTCCGTGTGGCCGCGGTCCGAAGAATCCTGTGTCGGGTGGGGCTGCTGGGAATCGTTGTGGTCCGATTCGGTGTACTGAGACACGAAAAAACTCCTGGGTTTGGTCGGGCATGGTCCGGCCCCATTGCGACTCCAGAGTACCCCGTAATTCCGAGCTTTTCCGGCTGGCAATCCTTAGCGGAAAGTTTCGGGAAGCCGTAACCGGCGAGCAGTGGCAGGGCTGCCCGCAGATAGTTTCCGCCAACGATTGCGGGCCCTTGACCGCCCGGGTTCACGGTGTTCGAATGAAACCCAGGGCGGGCCCTCCGGGGCCCTTGCCGCCACCCCTGTCACACGGAGGTTGCACCATGGACAGCACCGGATCACCCATCCAGCCGGCCCGGGATTCCCTCGAGTCCGATCCCGCTTACGACTATGCCGAGGACGCGCCCGTGAGTGATGGCGTGGAGACCGAGGAGGAGGAGCTTCTCGAGGAGGCGGATCGGCTCGTTCCCTTGGACAGGGAGGACTTCCTGGGCGAGGAGAAACCGGTAGTGCCCCTCGAAGGGGAAGAATTCCTTGAACCCGAGGAAAACGAGTGATTCTCCCACCCGCGTGATGGTTCACTAAACGACGATCCAACAAACGACGACGGCGACGCCCCCGGAAGGGGGGCGCCGCCGTCGAGCTTTAACTTACTTTCAGTGTGTCAGAACGGGGACCTGTTCGTCCTCGGCTGCGCCGCCGGCGACGCGCCGGTGCCAGTTCTGCATAACCGCCGGATCCGTCGGCTTGGTCAGCAGCGACACCGCGATGTAGACGACCGCGGAGGCGATGAGGCCGTAGTAGATCGGTTCGTTGGCGTAGATGCCGTCCAGCGGAACTTCGGCGTTGATTTCCAGGATGATCATGGTGCCGAGAGTGATGACCGAGCCGACCGCCATGGACGCCGCGGCGGCAACTCCGGTGCCGCGCTTCCACACCAGGCCGCCGAGGATGGCCACGAGCAGGCCGCCGACAAGGATGTCGTAGGCAATGGTCAGGGCGGCGACGACGTCCTTGGTGATGATGGCGATCACGATCGCCACGACGCCGAGGCCCAGGACCCACAGGCGGTTGGCCTTGACGTCGTGCTCCGGGTTGTCGGTGTCATCGGTGTTGACGGTCTTGCCGAACCAGCCGGCGACGAACGGCAGCACGTCGGCGCGGGCCACGGTGGCGGCCGCGATCAGGGCACCGGAGGCGGTGGACATCATGGCGGCGACGGCGGCGGCGAGCACGAGGCCGCCGATCCCGATGGGCAGCAGGTGGGTGGCGACCTCGGCGTAGACGACGTCCTTGCCGAGGGCCTTGACGTCGATCTGCGGGAGGGCCACGCGGGCGCCGAGGCCGATCAGGGCACCGGCTGCACCGTAGAGGATGCAGTAGATGCCGGCCGTGGCACCGCCCCAGCGCGCCACTTCGGGCGTCTTGGCAGTGAACACGCGCTGCCAGATGTCCTGGCCGATCAGCAGGCCGAGGGTGTAGACCACGAAGTACGTGATGATCGTCTGGGCGCCGATGCCGTCGATCTGGAAGAAGGTGGCATCCACCCGGCTGCGGATCCCGTCGACGCCGCCGGCGGCGTTGAGCGTGAACGGCAGCATGAGGAAGAAGATGCCGACCGTCTTGATGACGAACTGGACCTGGTCGGCCAGCGTGATGGACCACATGCCGCCGATGGTCGAGTAGACCAGCACGATTGCGCCGCCGACGGCGATCGCGAGGGCGCGGTCCCAGCCGAAGAGCACCACGAAGATGGTGGCGTAGGCGCCGGTGGAGGTGGCGCAGAGCATCAGCGTGTAGGCGAGCATGACGATGCCGGAGGTCTGCGTGGCATTGCTGCCGTAGCGCAGGGTGAGCATCTGGGAGACGGTGTAGATCTTCAGCTTCTGGATGGTGCTGGCGAAGAGCAGGCTCAGCAGCAGGACGCCGGAACCGATGGCGACCACGAGCCACATGCCGGAAATGCCGAACTTGTAGCCCAGGCCCACGCCGCCGACCGTCGAGGCGCCGCCCAGCACGACGGCGGCCATGGTGCCGGTGTAGAGGAACGGCCCGAGACGGCGGCCGGCGACGAGGAAGTCGCTATTGTTCTTGGTGCGGGACTTGCCCCACCATCCGAACGCCAGCATGGCGAGCAGATACACCACCACAATGGCGATGTTGACGAAACTAGCGTCCATAAAAGGGCTCCTTGGAGCTGATGGGCAGCGTGCGCGGGCATTGCCGGGCCTCAACGGTGCATTCGGCAAGTCAGCTGCTGCGTGACGTGGGTGGAGGAGGACGTCCGTCGGAACCTCCGGTATTGCCCAATAGGCAACACATGTTGCCAAAGGGTATGTTGTGACTCCGGTAACAGTCAAGGCGCAGCGCGTGCCGCCGCCGGTTCCGCGTCACGAACGCCCGCTCCGGCTAGGATTGCTCCAATGATGGGGCCAAGCGGCCGGCCGTGAAAGGTTCCTAAATGAAGGCTCTACCAGTTGAACCGAGCAACGTTCCCGTTGCCATCGGTTCGCGGATCCGCGCCGCCCGGCAGTCCCAGCGGCTCACCATTGAACAGGTCGCCGACGCCACCGGGCTCACCAAGGGATTCCTCAGCAGGGTCGAACGGGACCTCACCTCGCCCTCTGTCGCCTCCCTGGTGACACTGTGCCAGGTCCTGTCCATCTCGATCGGCGACCTCTTCGCCGCCCCCGAAACCCATCTCACGAAGCGGGACGAGGGCCCCCGGATCTCCCTCGGGGGCGAGGGGATCGTCGAGCGGCTGCTGACTGCCCGCTCCGAGCGCCGCGTCCAGATCATCCAGGCGGTGATCGAGCCCCGCGGGCGCGGCGAGTCCGAACTCTATGCCGTGGACTGCGATGTCGACGTCCTCCATGTGGTCAAGGGAAGCATCCGGCTGATCCTCACCAACGAGGAATTCGAGCTCAGCACGGGTGACACGGTGACGTTCCCCGGCCGGGAGCCCCACACCTGGGTCAACCCCACGGACGACGCCGTCGAGGTGCTGTGGGTGCTGGTGCCGGCCGCCAGCCGGTAAGGCTGATAGGGCTGGTAAGCGTGAAGAAGTAGCCACTCCGGCTCTGCCGGAAATATCTGCCGGAAATATCTGTGCCGGAACCATACAGGACGAGCGGAAGCCGCTCACATTAGATTCAACTGGGGGATTTCATGAACCGCAACGACGTTTTTCTGTCCCTGGCGCTGGCCGCCACGCTCGCGGCCGGACTCGGCCTGAGCTCCTGTGCCGCGCCCGGCCAGCGTGCCGGCGAGACCGGCAGCGGCACGGCGAGCGCCACTGCGGCGGCCCCGACACAGCAGGAATCCGGACCCGCCGCGTCGGCGGAACCCTCCGCAACCGCGGCCACGCCGGCCCCGGCAGTCACTGCCACCTCCCCGGCCACGCCGACGGCGGGTGCTGAGGCCAGCGTCAAAACCTTCACGTTCCCGGATGGACATCTGTCCTTTTCCTACCCGAGCGACTGGTCCATCCGGGTGGTCGGCTCTCCCGAGGACGCCGCCAAGCTGCGTGGCGTGCAGGCGGTCCTTGCCGATGCCACGGGCAACCAGCTGGCGTCGATTATCAGCAGCACCAATGGCAGCAGTGCGTCCGGCCCGGTGGCCCGGACCGTCCTGGACACCGCTCCGGTCCCGGGGCTGAAAGATGTGGACGGCGAACAGTTGGCCTTCGGGTTCGCGTTTGACTCCTTCGCCGACAAGTCGGACTTCCACATGGGAGTGCGCAAAGAACGCGACTTCGCACCCTCGGTCACCGAAGCCGGCTACTCCCACGTTCAGTTCCCCAACGGCGGCGCCGAGGCCAAGGTACTGTTCGGCAGCCCGGCGTTCGCGTCCGTCGACTCCGCGAAAGCCTGGATGACCACGGAGCAGTACATCCAGCTCAAGCGCCTGCTGCTCAGCCTCAAGTACAGCTGACCCGCGCGCAGCCGACAGCTGCGAGTTTTGGTGAGATGTACGTCACATTCCGGTAACCTGCCGGAAACGGCGAATTCACGCCCGGGCCCCTCCCGTAACGCGCCCGCAAAACGAGGAAAGCCTTCCTGAAACACGCTGTGAGTAGCGTCATCTGCGGGGGGACACACAACAGTCCCATTCGTCTCATGGTTTCGCCGAATCGGCGCCCTCGGAGCGCCGGCCCTCGAGGAAGGCTCCCGCAATGAACTTCGCTGTGCTTGCAGTAGGAATGGACGTCGATCCGCAAACCCTTGACCCTGGATCGACGGCGTGGATGCTCACGGCATCGGCCCTCGTCCTCCTGATGACCCCCGGGCTCGCATTCTTCTATGGCGGGCTCGTCAGAATGAAATCCGTCCTCAACATCATGATGATGAGCTTCGGCGCCATGGGCGTGGTTGCCGTCGTCTGGGCCCTGTGGGGCTACGGTCTGGCGTTCGGGCCGGATACCTTGGGCGGCTTCGTCGGAGACCCCTTCACGAACTTCGGCCTCAGCGGGCTGACCACCAGCATCGGCACCAAGGCGGCAGGCCTGCCGGATATGGTGTTCGTCGGCTTCCAGGCCACGTTCGCCATCATCACCGTCGCCCTGATCAGCGGGGCGGTAGCCGAGCGCGTCCGGTTCGGACCCTGGCTCCTCTTTGCCGGGCTCTGGGTTACGCTCGTGTACGCGCCGATCGCGCACTGGGTGTGGGGCGGCGGCATCTTCGGGCCCACCGGGATTATCGGCAGCAAGATCTCGGCCCTCGATTTTGCCGGCGGCACCGTGGTCCACATGAACGCCGGCATGGCCGGCCTCCTGCTGGCGGTGGTGCTCGGCAAGCGGCTCGGCTTCATGAAGGATCCCAACATCCGCCCGCACAACCTGCCGTTCGTCATGCTCGGCGCGGGCCTGCTCTGGTTCGGCTGGTTCGGCTTCAACGCCGGCTCGGAACTTGCCGCCGACGCCACGGCCGCCCTGGCCTGGACCAACACGCTGCTTGCCACCAGCGCAGCACTGCTCGGCTGGCTGTTCGTGGAGCGGTTGCGCGACGGGCATGCCACGTCGCTGGGCGCCGCCTCGGGCGCTGTCGCGGGACTCGTCGCCGTCACCCCGGCCTGCGGGTTCATCGACCCCGTCGGGGCAATCCTGATCGGCACGATCGCCGGGGCCGTCTGCGCGCTCGCCGTCGGGCTGAAGTTCAAGATCGGGCTGGACGACTCCCTGGACGTCGTGGCCGTGCACTTCGTCGGCGGCCTGTGGGGGACCCTGTCCCTGGGATTCTTCGCCCTCCCGTCCGCCAAGACCGGCGGCGGCCTGTTCTACGGCGGCGGGCTGGCGCAGTTCTGGCCGCAGATCCTCACCGCGCTGATCGTCACGGCCTGGAGCGCAGTGATGACCTTGCTGATCGGCTTCGCGATCCATAAGACCATCGGCATGCGCGTCTCTGAGGCCGACGAGCTCTCCGGCATCGACGTGACGGAACACGCCGAAACGGCCTACGAACTCCTCATGGTTGGCGGCAGCTTCCACCCCGGAGACCCGCACAACCGGGCTGACGCTGCAGCGGTCCAGTCCCAGCCGGAAGTCCAGGCCCAGCCGGAGGCCCAGGCCGAAGCCCAGGCCGAAGGTGAGGCCGTCCGCGGCAAGGTGTCCACGTGAAGCTCGTGACCGCGATTGTGCGGCCGGAGCGGGTCAATGCCATCAGTACGGCCCTGGAGCGGTTCGGAGTCAACGGCCTGACGGTGAGCCAGGCCAGCGGCTACGGACGGCAGCGCGGCCACACCGAGGTGTACCGGGGTGCCGAATACAACTCCGACCTCCTGCCCAAAGTGCGGCTGGAAGTGCTGGCCAACGAGGACGCCCTGGACGGCGTCATGGCCGCCATCGAAGCGGGCGGCCGCACCGGACACTTCGGCGACGGCAAGATCTGGATCATTGAGGTGAACGACGCCGTCCGCGTGCGGACGGGGGAGCGGGGAGCCTCGGCCATCGCGTGAGGCCGCCCGGCCGGGGCGGCCGCCTCTGGCGGCACCACGGCGGGTCCGAAACATGTCGGACCCGCCTGGGGAAGCCCGCCGGCGGGCCGCTTTGGTAAACAAATGATGCGCGACATGAAACTTCGAGTGTATGATGGCTATCACAACCGTCGGTCAATCCTCGAAGGAGAGGCTTCTTTTGGAAGAGCTGCGCATCGAGGCCAATGGCAACCTTGGCCCCATCGATTCATCCCGCATCCCGCGCTACGCAGGGGCTGCCACCTATGCCCGCCTGCCGCGGCTGGACCAGGTGGCCAAGGCCGACGTCACGGTCGTGGGTGTGCCTTTTGACTCGGGCGTCTCCTACCGCCCCGGCGCCCGCTTCGGCGCCAACCACGTCCGTGAAGCCAGCCGGCTGCTCCGGCCGTACAACCCGGCCTGGGACGTCAGCCCCTTCGAGACCATTCAAGTTGCCGACGCCGGCGACATGGCCGTCAACCCGTTCAACATCAACGAGGCCATCGAAACCATCCAGCAGAACGCCCTGGACCTGACGGCGACCGGCAGTAAGCTGCTGACCCTCGGCGGAGACCACACCATCGCCCTGCCGCTGCTGCGCGCCGCCGCCGAGCGCGCCGGCGAACCCATTGCCATGCTGCACTTCGACGCGCACCTGGATACCTGGGATACCTACTTCGGCGCCGAGTACACCCACGGCACACCCTTCCGCCGCGCCGTCGAGGAAGGCATCCTGGACACCGAGGCCATCAGCCACATCGGCACCCGCGGCCCGCTCTACGGCAAGAAGGACCTCGACGACGACCACCGCTTCGGCTTCGGCATCGTCACCTCCGCCGACGTCTACTACCAGGGCGTCCTGGAGACCGTCGCCAAGGTCCGGGACCGGATCGGCAACCGCCCGCTCTACATTTCGGTGGACATCGACGTCCTGGACCCCGCGCACGCGCCCGGCACCGGCACGCCCGAAGCCGGCGGCATCACCAGCCGCGAACTCCTGGAAATCATCCGCGGCTTCCGCGGCATGAACCTGGTGGGCGCCGACGTCGTCGAGGTCGCCCCCGCGTACGACCACGCCGAGATCACCGGGGTGGCAGCAAGCCACGTCGCCTACGAACTCGTGACTCTCATGGCAGATCGCGCCGTCGAAGGCGACCGCTTTGGCGCCCCGAACGGCTACGCCGCCCAGGCCCTCGGTCAGGAATCCCGCCGCCCGGCCGGATTCGGCACCCCTGTGGCTTCGCCGGTGGCCTCGCGGTGACCGGCGTGCGCAACGGCGGGGACCTCGTCGTCGAGACCCTTGAGGCCCTCGGTGCCAAGACGGTCTTCGGCATCCCGGGCCAGCACGCCCTGGGCCTCTTCGACGCCATGGGCCGCGGCAACCTGCACTTCGTCTCCTCCCGGGTGGAAAACAACTCCGCATTCGCGGCCGACGGGTACTCCCGCGCCACGGGCGAGGTCGGCGTGCTGTTCCTCTCGACGGGTCCGGGCGCGCTGACGTCGCTGGCGGGCCTGCAGGAGGCCTACGCCACCGGCGTGCCGATGGTGGTCGTGGCGAGCCAGATCCCGCTCGAAGGACTCGGCGCCCGGCGCAAGGGCATGCTGCACCAGCTCGATGACCAGAAGGCCTCGGCCGCCAACGTCACCAAGAGCCAGCGGCTGATCCAGCACGCCTCCGGCATTCCCTCGGCGATCCAGGACGCGTGGACCGAGGCGATTTCCTCGCCGCAGGGCCCGGTGTGGCTGGAAATCCCGCAGAACGTGCTGCTGGACCCGATCGTGGTGCCTCCGGTGGAGGATGCCCTGGCCGAGGCCGCGGACAACCCGCCCCGGGTGGAGCTGGTCCGCGAGGCCGTGAAATGGCTTTCGGCGGCGGAACGTCCGGCCATCATCGCCGGCGGCGGCACCCGCCGCGGCCGGGCCGAGAAGTCCCTGCTCTCGATCGCGGAGAAGCTCCGCGCCCCGGTGATCTGCACGCCTGGCGGCAACGGCGCCTTCCCCTGGAACCATGAACTCTCGCTCCAGGCCTGGATCGAGGACCGGTACATGACCGAGCTTCTCGAGGACGCCGACGTCCTGATCGTGATCGGTTCCTCCCTTGGCGAGGTGACGTCGAACTACTTCACCTTCGAACCCCGCGGCCGGATCATCCAGATCGACGCCGAACCCCGCGTCCTGGAGTCCAACCGGCCCGGCCTGGGCATCCGCGCCGACGCCGGCCAGGCCCTCGCTGCCCTCGACGAGGCCCTCGTGATCGGCGAAGCCAGCCCCGACTGGCACGGCACCGCCCCCGAGACCCTGGTCAAGGAGACCCTGGCCAAGGTCACGGCCCGGCTCGAGTCCCAGGACCTGGCCAAGGAACTGAAGTTCATGGCCGACATCCGTGAGGCCGTACCCGCGGACATGCAGACGTTCTGGGACATGACGATCTCGGCCTACTGGGCTTGGAGCTGCTGGGACGCCCGGGACGGCCAGTTCCACTCCGCGCAGGGCGCCGGGGGCCTGGGTTTCGGCTTCCCCGCCGCGATCGGCGGTGCCGTCGGCCTGGAAACCACCGGCAAGCCCGGCAGGGTGCTGGCCGTTTCGGGGGACGGGTCATCCATGTACTCCATCTCCGAGCTCGCCACCGCCAAGCAGCACAACATCCCGGTCACCTGGCTGATCGTGGACGACGGCGGCTACGGCATCCTGCGCGAATACATGGTCGGCGCGTTCGGCAGGGCCACGGCCACCGAGCTCTCCCGGCCGGACTTCGTCAAACTTGCCGAGGCCTTCGGGGTCCCGGCGGTCCGGGTCGCCCCTGAAGACGTCGGGGATGCCCTGAAGGCCGGCTTCGCCGCCGACGGCCCCAACGTCGTCGTCGTCGAAACCCTGCTCAAAATGTTCGGCCCCACCCACCTGGCCACCTAAGCGGGCCGGCCCTCCGGCCGCTTGACTTGGGCCGGCCCTCCGGCAGCCTGGCACCGTAGGATCCTGCACGCTTACCGCGCGGACCTGGCGGGTCCACCCCTCACTGCGAGGGATGGACCCGGCAGGCCCGCGTTTGGCGTTTAAGCACCCATCTCCGGGATCGGCCCGGCACCTCACACGGCTATCAAAAAGGGTTAGTTTCCCGAAGTAACCATTTTGGTGATATGGTTGCCTAGGGCAAGCAAAAAAAGGGGTGTCCATCATGTCAGTTGAATCCAACGCTGCAGCCAAACTCGTTTACCAGATTTTCGACCTCCAGCGCGCGGTCCGCTGTGTTGCCACCGCTAACTTGCGCGGGCAGGACACCGGAGTGGCGCTGCAGGGTGTTCTCCGTTTTGTGGGGGAGGGCGAATCCCGGGCCACGCATCTTGCGGAGCGCCTCGGCGTTAGCGCTCCGGTGCTCAGCCGCCACATCGCCGAACTCGAAGAGCATGGCTATGTGGTCCGCCGGCCGGACCCCGAGGACGGCCGCGCGCAACTGATCGCCCTGTCCGCCACCGGCGCGGAGAAGCTGCGCGCCATCGAGGACCATCGCACCGCAACCATCCAGGACCTCCTGCAGGACTGGAGCCAGAACGACGTCGAAGAGACGGCGCGCACCCTGCAAAAACTTGCTGAGTCCCTCAGGACCTCAGCCCGGGCAACGACGGCCGGACCCACGAAGACGACCGAAATTGTTGAGGAGTAGACATATGGCTAGCCACGCTGCCGCCACAGGGCCGTCCCCGGTCCCATCGGGCATTCAGCCGGGGGCGCCCCGCGCATCCCAGCCCGCCGCAGAACCTGCGGCGATGACCCACCGCCAGATCATGGAAGCACTCACGGGGTTGCTCGCGGCGTTCTTCACGGCCATTTTGAGCAGCACGATCGTTGCCAACGCGCTTCCCACGATCATGTCCGAGCTCAAGGGCACCCAGACGGACTTCGCCTGGGTGATCACCGCGGCGCTTCTGGCCAACGCGGCAACCACCCCGATCTGGGGCAAGCTGGCCGACCTTTTCAACAAGAAGGTCCTCGTCCAGCTGAGCATCGTGATCTTCGTGGCCGGCTCCGTCATGGCCGGCCTGTCCCAGACCATCCCGCTGCTGCTGACCGCCCGCGTCATCCAGGGCATCGCCATGGGCGGCCTCACCGCCCTGGCCCAGGCCATCATCGGCTCGATGATCCCGCCGCGTGACCGCGGAAAATACTCCGGCTACATGGGCGGCGTCATGGCGGTAGGCACAGCCGGCGGCCCGCTGCTCGGCGGCTTCATCGTCGACAGCCCGCTCGGGTGGCGCTGGACCTTCTTCGTGTGCGTCCCGCTCGCCGTCGTCGCCCTCATCCTGCTGCAGATCACCCTGAAGATTCAGCACGTCAAGCGCCCGGCCAAGATCGACTGGCTCGGCTCCGTCCTGCTGACCTCAGGCGTCAGCCTGCTGCTCATCTGGGTCTCCTTCGCCGGCAACCCCGACTACTACGACTGGTGGTCATGGCAGTCGGTCGCCATGGTGGGCGGCGGCGTCGTGCTTCTGGGCCTGCTGGTGCTGGTGGAGTCCCGCGTGGCCCAGCCGATCATCCCGCTTAAGATCATCTCGGAGCGGACCACCGCCCTCGCGATCCTAGCCTCGGTGGCTGTCGGCGTCGGTATGTTCGGCTCCTCGACCTTCCTGGGCCAGTACTTCCAGGTGGCACGCGGTGCCTCCCCCACGGAAGCCGGCCTGCTCACGCTGCCCATGATCGCGGGCAACCTGATCGGTTCCGTGGCCTCGGGCATGCTCATCAGCCGCACCGGCAAGTGGAAGCGGTACCTGATCGCCGGGTCCATCCTGCTGATCGGCGGCCTTGGCCTGGCCGGCACCATGGACCACACCACCGACTTGTGGCTGACCGGCATCTACACCGCCATCCTCGGCATCGGTCTCGGCCTGCTGATGCAGAACCTCGTGCTCGCCGTGCAGAACACCGTCCAGGCCAAGGACATCGGCACGGCCAGCGCCTCTGTTGCCTTCTTCCGGTCCGTCGGCGGCGCCATCGGCGTCTCGGTCCTCGGAGCCGTCCTGGGCAACCGGGTCAAGGAACTCGTCACGGAGGGGCTCGCCTCCGCCGGCATCCAGGTTCCGGCGGGATCCTCGGGAGCCAGCATGGACCTCAAGGACATGCCCGCACCCATCCGCGACATCATGCGGGCCGCCTACGGTGACGCGATCGCGGAGGTCTTCATGATCTCGGCAATCATCGGCGTGATTGCCCTGGTGGCCATCCTGTTCATCAAGGAACGCCCGCTGCGCCGGACGGTCGATATCCGGCCCGAGTCTGCCGAGCAGGCAGGCGACGCCGCCGCCGGAGGCGCTTCTGCGACGGCACTGGGAAATACCGGAAACGACGCCGTCCAAGGCGCCTCGTCCGCCACCGGAACCGGCATCGTGGACCTGGACCGGGAATTCATCGAGGTGCTTAGCCGCGAGCGGGCCGAATCCCGCTTCCCGGACGCCGCCCGCCAGGAGGCAGGCCTGACTTCCGACCCGGCTTTCCGTCAGGGGGAGCCTCGCCAGGGGGAGTCCGCCGCAGAGCGTGCGGCCGAGAGGGAAGGCGCCCGTCAACGGTCCCGGACCCTCGTGGCCGATGACCGGCCCGAGGCAGCCGACGTCGTGCCCGTACTGCTGCAGACCCAGCAGTTGCTGGCCGAACAGCAGCTCCAGCTGGCCGAGGCGCTGCGCGCCGTGTACGACCAGGCTGCCGAGCAGCGTGCGATTGCCGCGGAACAGGCCCGTGTTGCCGAGGAGCTCACGGTCCTTCGCCGGCAGCTGGCCAAGCAGCGCAAGATGCAACGCGCGGCGGCCGACTACATCGCCACGCACGGCCGGCACCGGACCGAGTAGCGTCCGGTTCGGGGTCCGCCGGCCCGGACACTCAGGCCCCGCGGCCGCCCCTGGGCAGCCGCGGGGCCTTCGGCGTATCCGCCGGGGGCCGTCCTCTATCCGCGGGACGGCCACCAGCCACTAAGTACACCGTTTGGATGATATTTGGTGTCCCATGTTCCACCCGGGCGGGGGATTTCGTAGAGTTGGATGGCTGTGGCTGTCGGACCCAAGAGATAGTCTCCAATCAGCTCTTCAACGCACTTCATTTTCAGTTCTCGCAGCGTTCAGTCTTCGCTGTTCAGCCTTCTGATTCGTCAGACTCCCTCTCATTCGGTACTCCTAAGGACTCGTGGGCATGCTCGTCACCCTCATGCGGCGCTATTCCAAGCCGTATCTGCCATACATCGCGGCTGTGATCATCTTCCAGCTGGCGTCCACCATCGCGGCTCTGTACTTGCCCAGCCTCAACGCCCAGATCATCGACGAGGGCGTGTCCCGCGGCGACACCGACTACATCTGGCGCACCGGCGGCATTATGCTCGGCGTCGCCCTGATCCAGGTGGCCACCGCGATCGCCGGTGTGTACTTCGGCTCGAAGGCGGCGATGGCGTTCGGCCGGGACCTCCGCCGCGGGGTCTTCCGAAAGGTCAGCAGCTTCTCGGCCCGCGACGTCAACCTCTTCGGCGCCCCCACGCTGATCACGCGCGGCACCAACGATGTGCAGCAGGTCCAGATGCTCATGCTCATGACGCTGAACTTCATGGTGGCCACGCCCATTATGTGCATCGGCGGCATCTTCATGGCCGTGCGCGAGGACCTCAACCTGTCCTGGCTCGTCTGGGTTTC
Source organism: Arthrobacter sp. ok909 (assembly GCF_900104405.1). Lineage (NCBI taxonomy): Bacteria > Bacillati > Actinomycetota > Actinomycetes > Micrococcales > Micrococcaceae > Arthrobacter > Arthrobacter sp. ok909. Next base: position 141,379 of record NZ_FNJS01000007.1, read on the forward strand.
GGTGCCCCTGCTGGTGGTTGTAGTGGGCTACCTCGTGGTCCGCCTCATGCCGCTCTTCCGTTCCATGCAGGCCAAGATCGACCGGCTCAACGGGGTCCTGCGCGAGCAGATCATCGGCATCCGCGTGGTCCGGGCGTTCGTGCGCGAACCCCACGAGGCCGAGCGCTTTGGCGCCGCCAACAAGGACCTCACCGATGTCTCGCTGAAGATCGGCTCCTTGTTCGTGCTCATGTTCCCCGCCATCGGCATGATCCTGCACATCTCCACCGCAGCCGTGCTGTGGTTCGGCGGCCAGCGCGTCGACGCCGGCGAGATGCAGGTGGGCTCGCTGACCGCCTTCCTGCAGTACCTCCTGCAGATCCTCATGGCCGTCATGATGGGCACGTTCATGGCCATGATGATCCCCCGCGCCTCGGTCTGCGCCGACCGCATCGGTGAAGTGCTCGACGTCGAACCCTCCATCCACGACCCCCTCACCGCAGTGGCGCCGGCCGCCAAGGCCGGGCGCGTGGAATTCCGGAACGTGACCTTCGCCTACCCCGGCGCCGAAGCGCCCGTGCTGAGTAACATCAGCTTCACGGCCGAGCCCGGCCAGACCGTGGCCATCATCGGCTCCACAGGCGCCGGAAAGACGAGCCTGCTGGCCCTGCTGCCGCGGCTCTACGACGCCGAATCCGGCGAGGTCCTGCTCGACGGCGTCCCCGTCACCGAACTGGACCGGGCCGAGATCACCCAGCGCGTGGCCATGGTGCCGCAACGGCCCTACCTGTTCTCCGGAACCATTGAGCACAACCTGCGCTTCGGCAAGCCCGAGGCGACGGACCAGGACCTGTGGGAAGCCCTCACGGTCGCCCAGGCCGCGGATTTCGTACGCGAAAAGAAGGGCGGCCTTGCTTCCCGGATCTCCCAGGGCGGCACCAACGTCTCCGGCGGGCAGCGGCAGAGGCTCTGCATCGCCCGTGCCCTTGTCACCGAGCCCAAGGTCTTCCTGTTCGACGACTCGTTCTCGGCCCTTGACGTCGCCACCGACGCCAGGCTCCGCCGCGCGCTCAAGGCCAAGACGGCCGACGCCACGGTGATCATCGTCGGCCAGCGCGTGTCCACCATCGCCGATGCGGACCAGATCCTCGTCCTGGATAACGGCAGGATCGTGGACCGCGGAACACATGAGGAACTGTTGCAAAGCTCCAGCACCTACCAGGAAATCGTCGAATCCCAGTTGAGCGCGGAGGCAGTGGCATGAGCACCAACGAGAAAGTCTCCACCGGCTCGGCCCAGGCTCCGGACGGGACACCACTGGACTCGACAGCGGCCGGGATGCCGGCAACGGACGTGCTGGACGATGATTTCCTCGAAGAGGAGTTCACTCCCGGCGAAGCCGACGGCGGCATGTTCGGCGCCGTGCCGGCCAAGAAGGCCCAGCACTTCTGGCCCTCGGCCAAACGGCTCATGGGGTTGCTGAAGCCCGAGCGTGCCGGCATCATCGCGGTTCTCGCGATGGTGACAGTCGCCGTCGTCCTCAACGTCATCGCCCCGCGGATTCTCGGTCAGGCTATGGACGTGATCTTTGCGGGCGTGGTCGGCAAGCAGCTCCCGGCCGGCGCCACCAAGGAACAGTTCATCGAAGGACTGCGCTCCCAGGGCCAGGACAACTTTGCCGACATGCTGACCAAAATGGATGTGGTGCCCGGCGCGGGCATCGACTTCCAGAAGCTCGCGTTCCTCATCAGCGTGGTGCTGGTGATGTACTTCGTCGCCAACATCTTCTTGTGGCTTCAGGGCTATGTCCTGAACGTGCTGGTCATGCGCGTGGTCCGCAAGCTCCGTGACGACACTGAGAAGAAACTCAACGAGCTGCCGCTGAACTACTTCGATACCCGCCAGCGCGGCGACGTCCTCTCCCGCGTCACGAACGACGTCGACAACATCCAGCAGGCGCTCCAGCAGGCCTTTGCGCAGCTCGTGAACTCGGCCCTGACGGTGCTCGGCATTGTGATCATGATGTTCATCGTGTCCTGGCAGCTGGCCCTCATCGCGCTCATCGCACTGCCGCTCTCCGGGGTCGCCGCCGGCATCATCGGCGCCCGCAGCCAGAAACTCTTCGCCGCCCAATGGAAGAACACCGGGGAACTCAACGGCCAGATTGAGGAATCCTTCTCCGGCCACGACCTCGTCCGCGTGTTCGGCCGCGACGCCGACATGCTGGCCCGCTTCGACGAACGGAACGAGGAACTCTACCGCGCCAGCTTCGGCGCCCAGTTCGTCTCCGGCATGATCATGCCGGTCATGCAGTTCGTCTCCTACCTCAGCTACGTGGGGATCGCCGTCGTGGGCGGACTGCGCGTGGCTTCGGGCAGCATGAGCCTTGGCGACGCCACGGCGTTCATCCAGTACTCGCGCGAATTCACCCAGCCGCTGGGGCAGATGGCCGGCATGGCCAACATGCTGCAGTCCGGCGTCGCGTCCGCCGAGCGGGTCTTTGAATTCCTCGACGCCGACGAACAGGACGCCGAGACCGCCACCGAGCACCTCCCGGCCAAGACCGACGGCCACGTCGAGTTCAAGCACGTCACCTTCAGCTACTCGCCGGACAAGCCGCTGATCGAGGACCTGTCCTTCACCGCCGAGCCCGGACACACCGTGGCAATCGTGGGCCCGACCGGGGCCGGCAAGACCACCCTGGTCAATCTCGTGATGCGCTTCTACGAACTGAACGCCGGCAGCATTACCCTGGACGCGGTGGACATCACCCGGCTGAGCCGGTCGGAACTGCGCGCCAAGGTCGGCATGGTGCTGCAGGACGCCTGGCTGTTCGGCGGGACCATCTACGAGAACATCCGTTACGGCAAATTGGACGCCACCGAAGACCAGATCATGGCGGCCGCCAAGGCCACCTTCGTGGACCGCTTCGTCCGCGCCCTGCCTGATGGCTACAACACGGTCATTGACGAAGAAGGCAACAACGTCAGCGCCGGCGAAAAACAGCTGATCACCATCGCCCGGGCCTTCGTGGCGAACCCGTCGCTGCTCATCCTGGACGAGGCCACGAGCTCCGTAGACACCCGCACCGAAGTCCTGGTGCAGAAGGCCATGGCCGCGCTCCGCACCGAGCGCACCAGCTTCGTGATCGCGCACCGGCTCTCCACCATCCGGGACGCGGACACCATCCTGGTTATGGAGGCCGGCCGGATCGTCGAACAGGGCCGGCACACCCAACTGCTGGCACTGCAGGGCGCGTACTACCGCCTGTACATGTCTCAATTCGCCGGGGAGGACGCGGACGCGGCCTCAGCAGAGACGGCAGAGGACGCGACGGCGGTGCACAGTTGAGCGCCGCAGGCCACACCGGGGAGACGGCGGCCCCGGCAACAGGGGAGGCGGCAGCTACCGAGCCCAGGCGCCTGGAGGTGGAGGTGCCGATGCGCTGGAGCGACATGGATGCGTACGGGCACATCAACAACGTCCAGATCGTTCGGATCCTGGAGGAAGCACGGATCGCCGGGTTCGGGCCGCCGCGCGGAGCCGGGCTGCCCGGGACCGAACCTCTGGTGTCGCTTTTCAACGACATCCCGGAGGGGACGCTGGCGCTCGTGGTGGAGCACAAGATCCGGTACGTCAGGACCCTGGAGTACCGGAACGTGCCCGCCGTCGTCCAGCTCTGGGTCGGCGCGGTCAAGGGCGCCAGTTTCGATATCCACTACCTGGTGCAGGATCCGGTGACCCGGGAGGACTGCGTCCGGGCCACGAGCCATCTGGCCTTCGTGGACGAGGCAACCGGACGGGTCCTGCGGCTGACGCCGGAGCAGAAGGAACGGCTGGCCCCCTATACCCGCGCCCACCCGGTCCAATAGCCCCTACCCCCGTTCTTGGCATGGCTCCTACAATGAACAATCCCGACGCATAAGGAGCAGTGGTCGCTGTGAACATGGGCAAAAAAATGCACAAGAACATGGGCAAGGACATGCACCAGAAGATGCACATGAGGCACCCCCGCAAGAAGACGTGGAAGGAGCTCTCCCCGAGGGCGAAGATCGGAACTATCGTCGGCGCGGTTATCCAACTGACGCTGCTCGTTGCAGCCCAACGCGACATTTCGCGTCGGCCTGCCGCGGAAATCCGCGGCAGCAAAGCGATGTGGAGGGCTGCCACCCTGGTGAACTTCATCGGTCCGGGATGCTATTTCACCTTCGGCGTGAAGCGCCTTCCCGCCACGAAATAGCCACGGCGAACCACCCGCCCGGGATCTACCGGCAGGTAGCTGGAGGGCGGCGTTAAATGCGCGCGTTCAGTTTAAGCCTGTAAATTGAACGTATGACCCCAACCAAAAAGCCTGCCCTGCACCGTGCCCTCGGTATCTCCAAGGAGATTGAAGACGCGGCGTGGTTCGTGCTGGGCCCGGGGTTGCTCGGCAAGGCGTCCGCCCTGGACGGCCGCACCAAGACATGGTCTGTCCCGGCGGCCGCGGAGTTGCTGGAACGTCTCGAACGAGGCGTTCCGGACCCCAAGGCGCCGATGATGACCAACCTGCGGCAGAACCTCGAAGACGCCACGCGCGGGGCGAAACAACTCGCGGTGGAGCTCCTGTTCCTCCAGTCCCTGCCGCTGGCCCACGAGGTCAAGTCACTCAAGGTCAAGCGGGCCCGTGTCGCCGAGGCCGCGTCCTGGCTGGAGCCCCCGCTTGAGCTCCCCGACGAGCTCTACGCCGGCATGACGGACCACGGCGTGATCCGGGACCGGACCGCGGAATTCAACTGGACCATCTGGGACCACCTGAAGTGGCTCTGCCGCTTCGTGCGGCACGTCGCCCAGCGGCCGGCCGGCGTCGTCCAGGCCGCGGTCAAGGACCCGCTGGCCTTCCACCGGCTGGTCGCCGGGACCCCGGATGACCAGCCGGCCATCCGCCGCAGCATCGAGTTCCTGGTCTGGCCCAGCTACTTCGAACCTGTCGTGGCCGACGTCGAACGGCAGGAAATCCGCGACGCTTTCGCGTCCCTCGTCGGCGGCGCCAAGGGGGACAGCGACGAGGAAATTTCCGCGGACATCCACCGCATCCGCCTGCACCTGGACCAGCAGGCCGGGCAGCGGATCGACTGGTACTCCCGCCAGTTGGTGAGCCAGTGGCGGAAGGTCGGCGACCCGGGTCGTCGCGCCTGGCTGCTGCGCACCCACCACGACAACGCCGAGCTGCTGGGGGAGTGGCGGGGCGAGGAAGCGGTGACGCTCGACGTCGAACACCTCCGCCTGCTGGACCCCGGCGTGACTGCCGGGCTGGTCCAGAACGCCGTTGACGAGGACTACAAGCACCTCGGCTACGTGGAGCGGGAGGACACCAAGACCGCCGTCTTCGCCTTCCTGACCGTGATGAAGCCGGGCGATCTCGCGCTCTACCAGAGCTCGGGCAAGGTCCGGATCGGGGTGGTCCTCGGCGAGCCGGAGCACGCCAAGGACAACCGCCAGCTCCGCCGCAAGGTCCGTTGGTTCGATGAGGAACACGACGTCACCGGCCTGCCCCGGCACGTGCAGCGGCAGCTGACCACGTCCGGCAACATCGTGGACATCACCCGCGTGATTCAGGCGCTTGAGGCGCTCCTGCCCGCAGAAGCCGAATCCGAGGCCGGCGACGGCGTCGAGCCGGACGCCCCCGTCGAACCGGTCTGTGAAGGTTTCCGCCCGCTGACGGAGGAGTTCGCCGCATCCCTGCACATGGACCTGGAGCCGCTGCAGGAAATCGCCGAACTCCTCGAGGAGAACCGGCAGCTCGTGCTCTACGGTCCGCCGGGAACCGGCAAGACGTACCTCGCCAAGCATCTCGCCGCTGAGCTCGCCGGCGACACCACGGACGAGCGGGTCAAGCTCGTGCAGTTCCACCCCTCATACGCCTATGAGGACTTCTTCGAGGGCTTCCGCCCGGACAAGACGGATGAGGGCCAAGTCTCCTTCAAGCTCGTGGCCGGTCCGCTGCGGCGGCTTGCCGAGGAGGCCGCCAAACCCGGCAACGAGAGCAAGCCGTACTTCCTGATCATCGACGAGATGAACCGGGCGAACCTCGCCAAGGTGTTCGGTGAGCTGTACTTCCTGCTCGAATACCGGGATGACCGGATCTACCTCCAGTACAGCCCCAATGAGCCGTTCACGCTGCCGGACAACCTCTACATCATCGGCACCATGAACACCGCGGACCGTTCCATCGCGATGATGGACGCGGCCATCCGGCGGCGCTTCTCGTTCATCGAGCTCCATCCGAAGACGGAGCCTGTGAAGGGCTCACTCTTGCGTTTCCTGCAGGCCCGCGACCTGGACACGACGCCGGCCTTGTTGCTGGACGCCTTGAACGACGCCATCGATGAATGGGACCGGGATCTGATGATCGGGCCCTCCTACTTCATGAAGAAGTCCGCGCAGACGCCCAAGGGCCTCCGCCGGATCTGGAAGTACGAGCTCATGCCGCTGCTGGAAGAGCACTATCACGGCCAGCTCAACCGCGCCCAGCTCGAGGAGCGGTTTGGACTGGAACAACTCCTCGGCCGCCTTGCGCACGTCTAGGCTGACGCCGTCCGGGGGCGCTGTGGCGCTGGACCGGAGTAAGGCCGACCGGAGCGCTGCGGACCGGGGTACGTCCGGGCCGGGCGCGCTCGGGCCGGGCGGGTCCGGAGCGGGCGGGACCGGACGGGGTATGCAGGCCCGGTCAGCGTCCGGGCAGGCCGTGCCCGGGCGCGGCGCCGCGGTGGCCGGGCGGCACATTGTCATTGACGAGCTCTCCGCCGGTGTCGTGGAGAGGCTTGATCCGGACACCGCGGCCTACGTCAATGCCAGCGGCCTGGCAAAAGCCTCGCCGATGGGCATGGGCCTGTACCGGATCGAACCCGTCGGCAAGGTGGGCTCGGTGCGCACCCCCACCGTCCAGCTGGAGGTACGGCCGAAGGGACGGCTCGGTCTGAACCGGCTCCTGTTCCTGCTCGGATACGCGGGGGATCAAGGGTTCCGCGACGAATCCGTCGCCGCCCTGGAGCACGCCGATCTCTGGAGCGCGCTGGCCGAATCCCTGGCACAGCTTGCCGACCGGGCGCTGAGCCGCGGCGTGCTGCAGGGGTACCTGATGGTGGAGGAATCCCTCCGGACCGTCAAGGGCCGGATCCGGATCTCGGACCAGATATCCCGCCGGCCGGGAATGCTGGTCCCGCTGGAAGTCTCTTACGACGAATTCACCGAGGACATCGCGGAGAACCGGATTCTGCGCGCCGCGCTGGAACGGATGTCCCAAGTGCCGCGCGTGCGGCCGGAAGTCCTCAGTCGGCTGCGCCAGCTGAAGGGAAAGCTCGACGCCGTGACGCGCCTTCAGTCCGGCGCGCCGCTGCCGCAGTGGCGGCCCAGCCGGATGAACACCCGATATCACGCGGCTCTCCGGCTCGCCGAGCTGATCCTGCGAAACGCCTCGGCGGAGGCTGGCGACGGCAAACAGCAGTCGGCGTCGTTCGTGGTGGACATGGCAAAAGTGTTCGAGGACTTTGTCGGGACGGCCCTGCGCGAAGCCATGGCTGCCTTCCCCGGCGAGATGCGGCTGCGCTACAACGCACTGCTCAACGAGGCCGTCCGCGACTCGGACAGGATCGTCGTGCAGCCCGGGGCAGTCCATTTCCTCGGCGGCCGGCCCGTCATGGTGTACGACGCCAAGTACAAAGCAGCAGCCGACGCCGGCGCATCGCTCTCGGGCGACCACTACCGGATGCTGGCTTACTGCACATCACTGCGGGTGCCGACGGCATGGATCATTTACCCGGGCGCCGGGGAGATCAAGCTGCGCCGGATTCTCAACACCGACATCGACATCGTCGAGTTCCCGCTGGATCTGTCCTTGCCGCCGTCGGAAATTCTGGCCTCGGTGGCAGATCTGGCCCAGCAGTCCTGGGGCGAAGTGCTCCGGCAGGCCAGTATCGATAGGTCAGCCAGCTAAACTGCTCAGCGAGTTAGGCGGATTCGTCCTGCCGGACGCCCACGGTCAGCAGGTGGTCCAGAAGCGCTTTTTCCGGCTGGCCCGGGTTGTTGGCGACATGCCACAGAAGCTTGTCCTGCGCTTCAGCATCATCCGGGTTGGTGGACGCGAGAACTTCATTAATGATTGAAGTCGACTGCCGACGCAAGGGTTCAAGATCCGGGTCCGCTCCGCGGAACCGGCGGGGCCGGACGGCACGGTGTGTGGAGTGGCTGAGGGGACGGAACTGCAGGACTGTGGAACTGGGATCTGTGGGACTGGAATCTGAGGGACTGGAATCTGCCGGCGCAGCAGCCGTGTCGGGCTCGTCGTTGGACATCAGCAAGTGCGGCATGCGCTCTCCCGTGTTTGCAGTACGTAGTGGTACTGACCGAATAGTGCCTAAGGTCCCCGATTTCGAATAGTAGCGGAGACCAGCTGCTTGAACCGGAAGCTGGGCCGCGCGACACGCAGGACTTCTCATGGTTCTTGCTGATTCAAGGTGGAGGCCGATGCCGGCTTAGGCCGGACGTCGATGCCGGTTCATGCCGGCGGCGTGGGCTGCAGGAAAGCCTCGAGGCGTTGCTCCAGCGCCGATGGGTTCTTTAGCTCGCATTCCCAGACGGTGAGCACCTCCCAGCCATCGCGTTCGAGCTGGAGCCGTTGCTCGGCGTCGCGGTTCCGGGTCCGCGTGCGCTTAGTTTCCCAAAATTCCGCATTGGCTTGGGGCGCGTGCTGGCCCGCCCGGCAATCGTGGAAATGCCAGAAGCAGCCGTTGACGAAGATGACTTTATGCCGGCTGGCGAAGACGAGGTCCGGGTTGCCCGGGAGTTTTCCGCCGGCTGCGCTGCCGTGCAGCCGGTACCGGTAGCCCTTTGCGTGCAGCAGCTTGCGGACCAGCAGTTCGGGCTTCGTATTCTTGCCCCGGATGTGGGACATGTTCCAGCTGCGCCGCTCGGGGGTCAGCTTGTCCGCCATCATTCAAGTCTAGGCGGCCGCCGCGGGCAGGTCCCGGGAAGGTCCCTGGCGTCAGCGGGCGGACGATGGCCGATGGGCACCGAGACCACGGCGATGCCGGACGCCGAACGGCGGCCGGGAGACGACGTCGGGCCTTAGATCTCCCGTTCAGGGTGTTCGCCGAACTGGAAGTGTCGGCCACTGACCGACGACGGCGTAATTTCTACGTAGAAGTCCTTCAATGTTGGAACCCAGGGTTTCAGTCCGAGGGCCTCGGCTTCGGCGATATCGGCCGATTGGTCAAGGACGCGCGCAGTGCCTCGCAGGACCACAGACCACGCTTCCTCGGACAAAATGCCGTCCGTTTCGAAGAGCACCTTCGAATTGATGGTGAGCTCGGCCAGTTTGTTTCCCGGGGCGGTGCGGAGGAACAATTTCCGGCCGCTGACCGCGTAATTCACAGGGAAGATGTCGGGGTCTCCGGCCACCGTGACCACGAGCCTGCCGTGTTTTGTGCCCTCGATCAGTTTCCAGCTTTGCTCGTCATCCAGTTTGAGGATGGGATTGCCGTCTTCGTGTTCGAACATCATGAGTTCATTGTTCTGAAACGAGCCGACGATTGCTAGGGGCAAAAGGACTGACGGCCCGCTGTCCGGGGCGGCGAAAGCCGCGTCCCGGCAAGTCCGCACGGCTGAGTTGGTTGCGCTTCGGGTGACACCGCCGGGCGGCGAAAGCCTCGTCAATCAGGCGCCTGTGGATAACTTTGTTGCCCAAAATGTGACGTCGGTTACCCTTAAGCAATTGCTTGGCTTCGCGCGTCTTGATTTCTATCGGGGGAGTAGCTGACCATGACATCTTGCAGTTCGTTTTCCGGTTCCTGGCGCGCCTGCGCGGTCGCCGCGGTGTCGCTCTCCCTGATGTCGGTCTCAGCCTGCACCGGAGGTGGAGCGCCACCTCCCGACTCCTCACCTTCCGAGTCCCAAAGCCCGGCCGCATCTTTCGCGCCGAGTGCCACTCCGACGTCCTCGGCCGTTTACAAACCCGCCGACGCCTCGGGGAGGGCCCAGAACGTCCCTGTTCCAGTACTGCCCGAGGCAGCGAAGGCGGAGACGAAGGAAGGGCTTGAGGCGTTTGCCCGGTACTGGTACGCGACGCTCTCCTACGCATACGAGACCGGAGACATCGAACCGCTGGAATTGGTGTCGAGTTCGAAATGCGTCTCTTGTGGACGGGTGAAGGAAGTCGTCCAAGGATGGCATTCCGAGGGTAGGTGGCTGGCCGGTGGAAAAATGGTTGTGGAAGGTGTGCAAACCAATTTCATTGAAACAGGACCGGCTGAGTACCAAGTCCTGATTCAGGTATATCAGGACGCCCTGTCCTACTATCGCGGCGACAAAACGCTGGACGAAAAGACTGAGACAGGCCCCGCAACTGGCGACATCATGATCGCATCCTACGGCGGCGGAGCGTGGAAAGCCGTAACCGTTGAGCACCTGGCAAAGGGCGGGTGATCACCATCGCCGGCAGAGCACTTCCAGTCCTTGCGGCTCTGATTCTTCTATCCGGGCCAACAACGCTTGAGGCCAGAGCCGACTCCTCAGACTCTCCCGTGAAAGGGGGCTGGGACCAAACCGGCGCCACCGTGTCTTCATGGCACCTCGACTCTGGTTCGGGTGTTTGGGTGGATGCGCCAGGTGCTTTGTCGGAAGACCCGAACATTTATCGATTTGAATACCTCTGTCTTGACGCCACAAAGAACAACTTCGACATTGCTTGCCTGGCAGGTGCAGTGCGGTGTGACCAAGGGACTGACGGGCGCCCCGTAAGGTGGTATTCATCGCTGAAAGTTTTCATTCCCCCGATATGGTCAACGATTCGTCCCGATCGGTGTGTCTATGCGGAGAATCCTGACGATGTACTCGGCAGAATCGCGGCGCAGATCCAGACTAAATTTCAGCAGCTGCCAGTCAGCCCGGGAAATGCCGTCATGCAGCCGAGTCCACACACTCTCCGAGGCGCCGAGACAAATTTCTATGCGGAAGCCGTCGAGCAAACCTTTGGTGTCGACATGCTGGGCCAGAGGGTCTCGATTGTGGCGAAACCCGTCGAGTACACCTGGAACTATGGCGACGGCACGTCGCTTGGTCCGCAAACGGCGGCCGGCGGCCCGCTTCCGCAGGACCGGTGGGGCGAGAAGACCCTGACGAGCCACGTCTACGCCCAGACCGGCGACTTCCCGGTGGTCCTGACAACGCATTTCCAAGGTACCTACTCGGTAAATGGAGGACCGGCGCTGCCGATTCCCGGCCAAGGACAATTCAGCTCGCCGCCGCAGACCATCAGCGTCTGGCGGTCGATCACCAGGAATTACGCAGACACGTGCCTGCAGAACCCTCAGGGCCAAGGCTGCCCCGGCGTCGCGCCGCCGCCCTGACGCGCACCACAGCCCGTGGCTAGGCTCGCAACTCCCGGTCTACCCTGTCCATCCGGGCGCTCACCAGCTGGCAGCGGGGATCGCCCGGTCCGAGCAATGCCGCCGCGGCCGCCGCCGTCGCCGTGTCGGAGGATCCCATATCGCTTGTGCACCATTGCAGCATCAGCCGGGCATCACCGCTGGACCGTACGGATGCCCCCACCGCCAGGTTGAGCTCGTCGCGCATAAACCCGAGCGCCAAATTGGTCGAACGGGTGAGCAGTTTTGCCGGGTAAGCCGCAAAGGCCTCGGCCACCCGCCCCTCCCGCAGACGGCCAGCCACAACGGAGGCATCCGTCACGACGGTGACGGATGGCGAGAATCGGTAGGGGTTCGCTTCCACGACATCGCCCAGGATGCTGCGGATCCGGTGCATCTCGGTCCGGATCGCCGCGCCGGTGCCCGCGTCGCCATGGATCTCGTACGCCAGTTCGTCGGCACTCCAGCCCTGGTCGCGCGAGGCCAACAGGGCCAGGATCTCGGCACGGCGCAACGTCAACGGGCGTCCGGTCCCGCCGTCGAGCGCCGCCGACGGCGAGTCGCCCAGTAGCCGCAGCAGCAGTTGTGTCCGGGCGCCGCCGTCGCGCATTATCCGCTCGTCAGCCCGCGCCCGCTGCCCCGGACGCCGGACGCCGTCGCCGGGAGCCGGAACCGATTTCAGCAGTTCCTCCGCGAGCCGCACTCCACACCGGACCAGCCGCAGGCTGTCCGGCGTGACTGATTCGAACGGGCCGGAGACGTCCAGGACGCCGACGATTTCGCCCGTCAAAGGATCGCGAATGGGGGATGCGGTGCACGCCCATTCATGATGGGTCCGCACGAGGTGCTCGGCCGAGAAGAGCTGCGCCGGGGCGCCTGTCACTAACGCCTCGCTGATGGCGTTGGTGCCGACGCCGGACTCGGACCAGTCGGCGCCCTCGACGAACTCCAGGGAGTCCGCGAGCCGCAACGCCTGTTTGCTGCCAACGCGCCAAAGGACTTCGCCCTCGTGGTCAGTCACGATCAGCAAATGGCGCCCGGTCACGGTCTCATCGGCCAGCAACTGCGACAGCGCGGGCATGACGGCAGCCAGCCGATGCCCGGCACTCAGGGAGCGCGCCTCCGAGACCTCATGCCGGTGGGGCGGCCGGTGCTGGTCCGGATTGATGCCCAATGCCAGGGACCGCTGCCAGGACTTGATGAGCGACGGCGGCAGGTGCGGATCCGGATGGCCGGAAATCGTGGCCTCGTGCGCCGCCCGGAGTGTTCGGGCGTACTCCGCCGGCGCGGAAAACCTGAGGTCTGAGGGGTGCGTGATGGAGCCGTTGCCCTGCCGCATGCTCATTCTCCCAACTCGCCCTCGAATCGTCGCACCCGGCCGGTTCCCCGCCGCTTCCCCGCCGCCGTCGGCTGCTGTGAGCGGCGGACAACAGCTTGAGAGCTCCGTGTAACCCGATTGTAACCCCCGGCGACTTTTACTTGTGATGCGGGTCACTGCGTGGTCTAGGGGTCACGTAACGGGAGCGACCCACTGTTAGCAATGGAAAGAGGAATCATGCCTGAGACACCAAACGGCGTCGTCGGGGCGTGGCTGGCGCAGTTCGATGAGGCACTGCGCAGCCACAACACGGACGCCGCACTGGAACTTTTCGACGACGATTCGTACTGGCGCGACTTCGTCTCCTTCACCTGGAACCTCAAGACCCTCGAGGGTAAAGAGGACATCCGCCGCATGCTGGAGGCGACCCTTGGCGATGTGCAGCCAATCAACTGGGCCCTCGCCGAGGACGCCACCGGGGACGCCGCGAACGCCGAGGCCTGGGTCAATTTCGAGACCGCCCAGGCTCGCGGCTACGCCCATCTGCGTCTCCGCAACGGCAAATGCTGGACCCTGCTCACCACCATGCAGGAGCTCAAGGGCTTTGAGGAAAAGAAGGGGCCGAACCGGGAGAAGGGGGTGGCCCATCAGATCACGAAGGGCCGCAAGTCCTGGTTGGAACTGAAGGAAGAACAAGAAGCGCGGCTCGGCTACGAAGACCAGCCCTACACCGTGATTATCGGCGGCGGCCAGGGAGGGATCGGGCTGGGTGCGAGGCTGCGCAGGCTCGGCGTGCCCACCATCATCATCGAAAAGAATGAGCGCGCGGGTGACTCGTGGCGCAACCGCTACAAGTCCCTGCACCTGCACGACCCTGTCTGGTACGACCACCTGCCCTACATGAAGTTCCCCGACGACTGGCCGGTTTTCGCGGCGAAGGACAAGATCGGCGACTGGCTCGAGAACTACACCCGGATCATGGAGCTGAACTACTGGTCCAAGACCGAGTGCACCAACGCCCGCTTCGATGAAGCGTCCCAGGAGTGGGTGGTGGAGGTGGTGCGCGACGGCGAACCGGTCACCCTGCGTCCGAAACAGCTCGTTTTCGCCCTGGGCGTCTCGGGGTACCCCAGCGTCCCCGCGTTCGACGGCGCCGAGTCCTTCCTGGGCGAGCAATACCACTCGTCCAAGCACCCGGGCGGCGGAGACTGGACCGGGAAGAAAGCCGTGGTTATCGGTTCCAATAATTCCGCGCACGATATCTGCGCCGACCTCTGGGAGCACGGCGCGGACGTCACCATGGTCCAGCGGTCCTCCACGCACATCGCCCGCAGCGAATCCCTCATGGACCTGGCGCTCGGCGGTCTGTATTCCGAACAGGCGCTCGCCAACGGCGTCACCACGGAGAAGGCCGATCTGCTGTTTGCCTCGTTGCCGTACCGGATCCTGCCCGAAGCTCAGATCCCGGTGTATGCGGAGATGGCCGAGCGCGACGCCGAGTTCTATTCCGAGTTGGAGGCTGCCGGCTTTGACCTGGACTTCGGTGTTGACGGCTCCGGACTGTTCCTGAAGTACCTCAGGCGCGGCTCCGGCTACTACATCGACGTCGGCGCCTCCCAGCTGATCATCGACGGCCGGGTCAGGCTGGCCAACGGCGAGGTCGGCAAGATCACCGGGAATTCCGTCGTGATGGCCAACGGCACGGAACTGGACGCGGACGTCATCATTTACGCCACCGGCTATGGCTCCATGAACGGCTGGCTGGCCGATCTGGTCTCGCCCGAGGTGGCCGACGCCGTCGGTAAGTGCTGGGGCTACGGATCGGAGACGCCGAAGGACCCGGGGCCATGGGAGGGCGAACTGCGCAACATGTGGAAGCCCACGAACGTGGAGAACCTGTGGATCCACGGCGGCAATCTGCACCAGAGCCGGCATTACTCCAACTACCTGGCGCTGCAGCTCAAGGCAAGGATGGAAGGACTGCCGACGCCGGTCTTCGAGCTTCAGCCCACACACCACGCGCGCTGAATTGAACTGACCCGAACAGGCCGTGACAATCACAGCCGCGGCAACCAGACTGGGGTTAAGGCTCCGTTGTGAGAGACCAATGACATTCCGTGGATGCGCCTTACCGGGCGCATCCACGGCCTGGAATGCAAAGGCGAAACATCATGAAAGCAGCACGATTTCACGCCCGTAAGGATCTCCGGATCGAAGATATCGCTGAGCCTGAGCTGCGTCCGGGTGCGGTCAAGATCGCCGTCGCCTGGTGCGGCATCTGCGGCACAGACCTCCACGAATTCCTGGAAGGGCCTATCTTCACCCCGCCGCCGGGCAACCCCCACGTACTGACCCACGAGGCCGCGCCGGTCACCCTGGGGCACGAGTTCTCCGGCACGGTCGAGGAACTCGGGGAAGGAGTCAGCGGCCTGGCGGTCGGAGACAGCGTCGTCGTGGAGCCGTACTTCGTCTGCAATGAATGCGGCCCCTGCCTCAGCGGACACTACAACCTCTGCACAAAGATCGGCTTCATCGGATTGGCGGGCGGCGGTGGTGGCTTGAGCGAGAAGATCGTTGTCGACGCCCGATGGGTGCACGCGGTCGGAGACATCCCCCTGGATGAGGCCGCGCTCATCGAACCCCTCGCGGTGGCGTATCACGCCGTCGGCCGCAGCGGGCTCAAGGCCGGGGACGTCGCCGTCGTCGGGGGAGCCGGACCTATCGGCCTGCTCACCGCCGCGGTCCTCAAAGGCATCGGCATCACCACGATCGTCACCGAGCTGTCGACCGCCCGCAAGGACAAGGCGGCCTCGTCCGGGGTTGCTGATCACGTTCTGGACCCGAGCTCGGATGACGTCAAGGCGCGCGTGCTGGAACTGACCGGCGGCGCAGGGGCCAACGCGGCGTTTGAATGTGCCGGCGTGAATGCCGTGCTGGACACGATGCTCGACGTCGTCAAGCCTGCGGGCGTCGTCGTCAACGTGTCGATCTGGGGGCACCCGGCCACGGTGGACATGCAGAAAGTCGTGCTGAAGGAAATCGATCTGCGCGGCACCATCGCCTACTGCGGCGACCATGCGGCCGCCATCAAGCTCGTCCAGGACGGAAAAGTCGACCTCAAACCCTTCATCACCGGAAGAATCGCCTTGGATGATTTGGTGGACCAAGGCTTCGATACGCTGATCAACCACAACGACACCGCGGTGAAAATCATCGTCCACCCGTAGTGATCCGAGTCTCATCAGGAATAGTTGCAGACGCCTCGCAGTTGCCGCCAGTGAACCCATTTCACTGTGAAAGGAATTGCGCATGCTGTTTTCCCCGATGACCCTCGGCGAACTGGAACTGCCCAACCGTCTCGTGATGGCGCCGCTGACCCGTCTTCGCTCCGGCCGGGAAGGAATCCCGGGGCCGCTGGTCGTTGAACACTACCGCCAGCGCGCCTCGCTCGGCCTGATCGTCAGTGAAGGGACCTACCCGAGCCACGCCGGCCAGGGCTTCCCGGGCCAGCCGGGCCTGGTGACCCCGGAGCAGCTCGAGGGCTGGTCCAACGTCACCGCGGCCGTCCACGCCGAAGGCGGCCGGATCTTCGCCCAGGTCATGCACGCCGGCCGTGTCACGCACCAGGACACCAATGGTGGTCATGAGGTTGTGGCGCCCAGCGCCATCGCGATCGACGGCGAAACCCGCACCTACGCGGGCAAGCAGCCGTTCCCCGTTCCGCGCGCCCTCACCACCGAGGAACTGCCGGGCATCGTCGAGGAATTCGTCACGGCGTCGCGCAGAGCTGTCGAGGCAGGGTTCGACGGCGTGGAGCTGCACTCCGCCAACGGTTACCTGCTCCACGAATTCCTCGCTCCGTCCGCTAACCAGCGCGATGACATCTACGGCGGTTCACCCGAGAACCGCGCCCGCTTCGTCCTCGAAGTGGTCGAGGCCGTTGTTGCAGCCCTCGGCGCGGACCGGGTGGGCATCCGCATTTCGCCGGAACACAACGTCCAGGGCGCCCTCGAACTGGATGCTGCCGATGTCCGGGAGACCTACGGCCGGCTGGTCGACGGGCTGGCTCCCCTGAAGCTTGCGTACCTCAGCGTCCTCCACAAGGAGCCCACGAGCGCACTCGTCCAGGACCTGCGCGCTCGCTTCGGCGGGACTTTCCTCGTGAACACCGGCTTTGGCGTCATCACGACGCGCGACGAGGCAGTGGCACTCGTGACGGACGGCCACGCCGACGCCGTGGTGGTCGGCCGCCCGGCCATCGCGAACCCGGACCTTGCCCGCCGCTGGCGCGAAGGCCTGCCCGTCAACGAGCCCGACCCCTCCACCTTCTACGCCGCCGGCGCCGAGGGCTACACCGACTACCCGGCCTACCAGAACTAGACAGCGACGGGGCCACCGGCTGTACGTGCCTGCGGGCTCGCATCGCGTAGCACACGCCCGCGCCGCACCCGCGGTTGGACATGTTCCGCCGGAGCACCCTCTCGCGGCTGGACATGTCCCTCGCGGCACATCATGGCCAGTGGACATGCTCAGCCGCAGCTACGAGCAGTGGACAGAATGCCATTCTGTCCACTGCTTGCATTTAACAACGAGCATGTCCCTCGTCGAGCGGTCCTGCGACTGGACATGCTTCGCGATGACACGTGCGGCTGGACTTGTCCCGCTCCGCGTTCCTGGGGCACTGGACATGTCCACTGGTGCAACGCGCTACAGGGCATGTGCCTTGGCTGGTCGCGTGGCTGGGCATGTCCCCGTGGTCGTTTGCCGCTGGTGGAGCCCCGGAGAGGGGCATGTCCGCTCTTGAGCGGTGCGAATGAGCATGTCCCGGGGGAGCCTCCCCACGCACGCTTCCACCCCAGTCCTATAGGATCTGAACATGCAACTAGCTTCCACCGGCAGCGCCTCTGAGGGGCGTCCCGCGGGCCGCCCCGTCAGCCGGCAGGTCCTGGCGGACCACGTCTATGAAGAACTTCTGGCGTCGCTGATGGATGGCCGGCTGGAACCCGGTGCCGCAGTGAGCATCGACGGGACCGCGCGGGAGCTCGACGTTTCTCCCACGCCCGTCCGCGAGGCGCTGGCCAGGCTGGAACACACCGGCATGGTGCGGCGGGTCGCGCTCAAGGGTTACCGGGTCGCTCCGGTGTTCACCCAGGAAGACTTCGCCGAGCTCATGGAGGCCCGGCTTGCGATCGAGCCCGTCAACGCCCGCCTGGCGTGCGCCCGGCTGACGCCGAATGACCTCAGGGAACTGGAACAGGCCGTGGCCGACCTCAAGGACGCGCCGCGCGGGCCGTCCTTTGCCGAATTCCGCGGCTACCTCGAAGCCGACGAGCGGTTCCACCGGCTCATCGCAGAGCACACCGGCAACCAGTTCATGGTGGCCGCCTATGCCGCCCTCGGCGGACAGATCCAGCGCTTCCGCCTGTTCGGGGGAGTAGGCATCACCGACGCCGACCACGCGATCGCCGAACACCAGGCCGTCCTGGATGCATTGGCCTCGGGGGACCCGCAGAAGGCTGAAGCCGCCATGGCGGAGCACGTGCGCAAGGTGCGCGGCCGGGCCATTGCGGACGCGCCGGCAGACTGACCACCCAGCATTTCTGGAGTTCCCTTCACGACAACGATGAATCCCTATAGGATCTTCGATTGTTGCCAATGGCCCCGATGTGACCTTGACAACATCCTTTCGATAGTAAATCCTATAGGAAACAGGATTCCACGAAGGAGTGACCCATGGCTTACACCGCCGAAAACTGGCCAATCACCGCGGCGCTGCTGCAGTTCCCGGGCACCGACGCCCTGGGCACCCACGTCAACGACGCCCCGGCGTCCGTCTGGGCCGAGGTGCTGCAGGAGGTCAAGGACGCGGGCTTTGCCAACGCGGACCTCACGGACAGCTGGGTCCGGCCGGGCGACCTCAGCGCCGCCCGGCTTGCGGAGTTCAAGCAGACTGCCGGGAACGTGGGCATCGGCATCCCCGTCATTTCAGCCATCCGCCGCAGCGTGATCGAGGCCGGCAACTGGGAAGCCAACCTCGCCTACAGCCACCGCACCATCGACGCCGCCGCCGAGCTCGGCTGCGAAGTGGTGTCCTTCGGACTGCACCAGGCCATCACCGCCGAGCAGCAGAAACAGCTTTGGTTCTGGACCGTCGAAGGCTACAAGGACCCGGTAGGGGACAAGGAAACCTGGAACAACGCCGTGACCCGCCTGCGGGAATTGGGCCGGCACGCGGCCGACGTCGGCGTCCTGCTCTCGCTTGAAATGTACGAGGACACGTATCTCGGTGCCGCGGATTCGTCCGTCCAGCTGGTCCAGGACATCGGACTGGCCAACGTCGGCCTCAACCCGGACCTTGGCAATCTCATCCGGCTCCACCGACCGATCGAGGACTGGCGCGAGATGGTCGCCAAAACCCTCCCGTACTCCAACTACTGGCACATGAAGAACTACATCCGCGACGAGGACGTTGCCCGGAACACTTACGTCGCGATGCCGGCCCCGATGGAAAGCGGCCTCATCAACTACCGCGAGGCGTTCAAGGTGGCGCTCTCGGTCGGTTTCCAGGGGATCCTCTGCACCGAGCACTACGGCGGCGACGGACTCAGCGTCACGGCCAGCAACCAGGACTACCTCCGCCGCCAGGTCCTGCCCAAGACCGACGGCTACGCCCTCGGCCAGAGCCAGGTGGCCCAAGGACGGCAGCAGCCCGCGACGGCGGAACTCGCCCGCGTTTGACCCGGCGCCTGGTGCGGCCGTCTAGCCAATTGGGGGCGGCCGCACCACCCCGTTTCACCCCAGATCCACTTCTCCAACACGGATTCAATGAGGAAACCATGACCCAGATCTTCGACAACCCCGCTGACTTTGCGGATGAGGCACTGGACGGCTTCGTGGCAGCCAACCGCGGCTACGTGGCCCGTGTCGACGGCGGCGTCGTCCGCTCCACCGAGGTCCCGACCGGACAGGTTGCCCTGGTGGTCGGCGGCGGCTCCGGGCACTACCCGGCGTTCGCCGGCCTCGTCGGGCCGGGACTGGCCACCGCCTCGGCCTGCGGCAACATGTTCGCCTCGCCCGCGGCCGGCCAGGTCTATCGGGTAGCCAAGGCGGCCAACGCCGGCGGCGGCGTGCTGCTGAGCTACGGCAACTACGCCGGTGACGTCCTTCACTTCGGCCAGGCCCAGCTGCGCCTCAACGCCGAAGGCATCGAGACCCGCACCGTCCTGGTCACCGACGACATCGCCAGCGCCCCGCTGGACCAGATCGAGAAACGCCGCGGCATCGCCGGCGACCTGACAGTCTTCAAGGTTGCCGGCGCCGCCGCGGAAGCGGGACTGAACCTGGACGACGTCGAACGGTTGGCCATCCGGACCAACTACCGCACCCGCTCCCTCGGCGTGGCCTTCGACGGCTGCACCCTGCCTGGCGCGGAAGCGCCGCTGTTCTCGGTCCCCGCGGGGCACATGTCCCTCGGCCTGGGCATCCACGGCGAACCGGGCATCTCCGATCACCCCATGCCCACCGCCTCTGAACTGGCCGAGCTCCTCGTCACCAATCTCCTGGCCGATAGGCCGCACGACGCCGGCACCCGTGTGGTCGCGATCGTCAACGGCCTGGGCACCGTCAAGTACGACGAACTCTTCCTGCTCTACGGCAAGATCGAGAAACTCCTCACCGCCGCCGGGCTCACCGTGGTGGAACCCGAATGCGGCGAACTCGTTACGAGCCTGGACATGTCCGGACTCTCCCTGACCCTGCTGTGGCTGGACGAGGAACTCGAACAGTACTGGGCCGCCCCGGCGGATACGCCCGCTTTCCGCAAGGGAAACCTGGCGCCCCGCGCCCGCCGCGAACTCGCCGGGCCGGATGCCGAGGAGGCGGCCGACGTCGAACCCCCCACCGCGGCGGCTGCAGCCCTCGGGCGGCTGGCCGCTGAACTCCTTGGCCGGACGCGGGACGTGATCGTTGAGCACGAAGAAGAACTGGGCCGGCTGGATGCCATCGCCGGGGACGGAGACCACGGGATCGGCATGCGCCGCGGCGTGGACGCGGCCGTCGCGGCGGCTGAGCAGGCTGCGGCGAACGACGGCGGCTCGTCACCCGCGCGCGTCCTGACCGCCGCGGGGGAGGCCTGGAGCGAACGCGCTGGCGGGACCTCGGGCGCGCTCTGGGGCTCTGCGGTCATCGCGGCCGGGCTGGCCCTGGGCAACCGGGGCAGCTACGGCGGCGGGGACGCGGCGGCTGCGGTCACGGCCTTCACCGAGGCCATCACAGCACTCGGCAAGGCCGAGCTGGGGGACAAGACCATGGTGGACGCCCTGCTGCCGTTCCAGGATTCCTTCCTCACGGCGTTCGACGGCGGTGCAACGGTGGCCGGCTCGCTCGCCGCAGCGGCGGCCGCCGCCACGGATGCCGCAGACCGGACCGCCGAGCTGCGCCCGCTCAAAGGCCGGGCCCGCCCGCTCGCCGAAAAGAGCCTCGGCCACCCCGACCCCGGCGCGGTGTCCTTCGCCCTGATCGCCACCCGGATTTCTGCACTCACCGACACCTCAGACACGAACACTTCGCCCACAGCATCCCGGCTCGCCAACCCCGAGCCGGCGGAACAAGGAGCACAAGCATGAGCACAGCAACAGGCTGGCGCGTGGTCATCGGCAACGATGAGGCCGGCGTCGAATACAAGATCGCGCTAAAGGCGCTGCTCGAAGCCGATCCCCGCGTGGCTTCCGTCCAGGACGTGGGAGTCGGCGCCAACGACTCCACCGCCTACCCGCACGTGGCCGTCGACGCGGCCAGGAAAGTCGCCGACGGCGACGCCGACCGGGCGCTGCTGATCTGCGGCACCGGCCTGGGCGTGGCGATCGCGGCCAACAAGGTCCCCGGCATCCGGGCCGTCACCGCCCACGACGCCTACTCCGTGGAGCGATCCGTCCTGAGCAACAACGCCCAGGTCCTCACCCTCGGCCAGCGCGTCATCGGCCTGGAACTCGCCAAGAAGCTCGTGAGTGAATGGCTGGGCCACCGCTTCGACGAAAACTCCTCCTCCGCCGCCAAGGTGGACGCCATCTGCTCGTACGAGCCCGACTACACGAAGGCAGTCTGACCATGACCGAATCAACAACCAACGCCCCGGCTCCTGAAACGAGCACAGCACCGGAGACCCCAGGCGCCATCAACGCCGCCCGCAAGATCGCCGTCGTCGGCTCCGGCTACATGGGCGGCGGGATCGCGCAGGTGCTGGCCCTCGGCGGCGCACGCGTCGCGCTGGCTGACGTGTCCGCCGAAGTGGCACAGAAGAACTACGAGCGGTTGCTGACGGAATCGGACGAATTCGTTGCCGCCGGGCTGTTCCCGCAAGGCTCCACGGAGCTCCTGAAGGAAAACCTGTGGCCCGCCAAGGACATCGAGGAAGCCGTGGCCGACGCCGACTTCATCGAAGAGGCCGTCCCCGAGGTCATCGCGATCAAGCACCAGACCCTGGCCCGGATCAGCGCAGCCGCCCGCCCGGACGCCATCATCGGATCCAACACCTCCACCATCTCCATCGCGGAGCTGTCCGAGCCCGTCACCAACCCCGAGCGGTTCCTGGGCGTGCACTTTTCCAACCCGTCCCCGTTCATCCCCGGCGTCGAAGTGATCCCGCACGCCGGGACCTCGGCGGCCACGGTCGGCGCGGTCCGCGACCTGGTGCACGCCGCCGGGAAGCAGACCGCCGTCGTCAAGGACGTCACCGGGTTCGTGCTCAACCGGCTGCAGTACGCGCTGTTCCACGAGGCGGCCCAGCTGGTGGAGCAGGAGATCGCGACGGCGGAAGACATCGACACCCTGGTCCGCACCACGTTCGGGTTCCGGCTGCCGTTCTTCGGACCGTTCGCCATCGCCGACATGGCCGGACTGGACGTCTACAACTTCTGCTACAAGTCCCTTCAGACCGACTTCCCCGAACGATTTGCGACGCCGAAGATCCTCACCGAGCTGGTGGATGCAGGCAAGCTGGGCACCAAGTCCGGCGCCGGATTCCTCAACGTGCCGGCCGAGCGAACACCGGAGCTGATCGCGTACCGCAACAAGGCGTACGTGGCGATGCAGCAGCTCCTGGAGGACCTTGGCCCCGCCCCGATCAACTGAACCCACTTCTTCTTTCGCACTCTTCAGGAGTATCCCCATGAGCATTTTCCCGGCAGAACGCACGGCAATCGTCACCGGCGCCGTGTCCGAGCGCGGCATCGGCCGCGCCACCGCCAGCTACCTCGCGGCGCAGGGCTGGAACATTGGCATCATTGACCTCGACGATGCCCGCTGCAAGGCAACGGCCAAGGAACTGGCCGCGGAGCACGGCGTCAAGGCCTACGGCGCGGGCGCCAACATCGGCGACGAGGCATCGGTCCGTGCCGCCATCGACGAGATCGAGGCCGAGCTGCCGCAGATTGTGGCCCTGGCCAACGTGGCCGGCGTCAGCTCGCCGGTCCCGTACCTGGAACTCGACGCCGCCGAATGGGACCGGGTGCTCAGCATCAACCTCAACGGTGTCCACTACGCCACCCGCCGCGTGGCCGAGTCCATGGTCAAGAACGGCATCGGGCGGATCGTCAACATCTCCTCGGTCTCCGCCCAGCGCGGCGGCGGGACCTACTCCAAGACACCGTATTCGGTGGCCAAAGCCGGCGTGATCGGCCTGACCCGGTCCACCGCACGGGAACTGGGCCCCCACGACATCACGGTCAACGCCATCTCCCCGGGCCCCATCGACACCGACATCATGGGAGGCACGCTCAGCGAGGAACGCAAAGACGAACTCACCAAAGACCTCGTGGTCAACCGCGTCGGTTCCACCCGGGACATCGCGGCCGCCATCGCCTTCCTCATCAGCGAGGACGCCGGCTACGTCTCCGGCCAGACGCTGAATGTTGATGGCGGACTCTACATGCACTAAGGAAGAAGTCCCGTGCCACACCACAGCAAGACTGCCGCTCCCGCCGGATTCGCGAGCTGGGGCAAAGGACGGAAGATCTATCTCGCGGTCGGGATCCTGGCCTGCATGGCCGGAATCCTGATGATGGCCTTCTCCCGTTAGCCGGCGCTTCGCCCGCTCGCTTCGCCCGTCTGCGTTGGACGGGTGCTTTGGACGGGTGTTTTGGACCTCAGCGTCACCCACCCGCTCCATCTGCACGTTCGACCTGTTCTACCTTCCTGATCTACTCAACTGATTCACTCAATGAGGAGTTTTGATGTCCGTAGCAACAACCTCCACCAGGGATCTCCTGGAGACACCGGTCCTGAAATCGGCAATCTCCAAGGCGTCCCGGCGGCTCATGCCGATGCTCGTCATCCTGTACGTGGTGGCGTTCCTGGACCGCACCAACGTGGGCTTTTCCGAGGCGGCCCTCGGAGTGGACAAGGGCATTAGCGCCGGCGCCTTCGCCTTGGGCGCCGGGATCTTCTTTATCGGTTACGCCCTGTTCGAAATTCCGAGCAACCTGCTCCTGACCAAGTTCGGGGCCAAGGTGTGGCTGGCCCGCATCGCCATCACCTGGGGCATCGTTTCCGCCTGCTTCGCGTTCGTGCAGGGCGAGACGTCCTTCATCATCCTGCGCTTCCTGCTGGGTGTGACCGAGGCCGGGCTCTTCCCGGGCGTCATCATGTTCCTGGCCGCGTGGTTCCCCAACAAGGTCCGGGTCAAGATGTTCGCGATCTTCTACCTCGCGCAGCCCTTTTCCCAGATGATGGGCGCACCGCTGTCCGGCTGGCTCATCAACATCGGCGACCAGGTCCCCGGTGTCCAGGGCTGGCAGGTCATGTTCTTCGTCGAAGGCATGCTGGCCGTCCTGGCCGGTGTCGCGGCGTACTTCTTCCTTATCAACAGCCCGCAGGACGCCAAGTTCCTGGAGAAGGACGAGAAGAAGGCGCTCCTGGACGTCATGGCCCTGGAGGACGGCGTCAAGGAAGAATCCGGCCCGCGCGGTGTGCTGGCCGCCATGAAGAACGGCAAGGTCTGGTACTTCACGGTCATCTACTTCTGCCTGCAGGTCGCCGTCTACGGCGTCACCTTCTACCTGCCGCAGCAGGTGGCGCAGCTGACCGGGCAAAAGGTGGGTCTCGCCGTCGGACTCATGGCGGCAATCCCGTGGTTCTTCGGTATCTTCGCCTGCTACTTCATCGGCAAGGCAGCCAACACGGTGATCCGCCGCAGGGTGTGGGGCACCGGACTCTTCATCTCCACCGGACTGTGCATCTTCGGCTCGGCCTGGGCCGGTGCGAACCACATTCCGGCCCTCGGCATCATCTTCATCAGCCTGGCCGTCTGCAGCTTCCTGTCTATCGGTCCCATCGCGTGGTCCTACCCGACGGCGTTCCTGACCGGAACGGCTGCAGCAGCGGGCATTGGCCTGATCAACTCGCTGGGCAACCTGGGCGGTTTTGTCGCCCCGATCCTGCGGACCTCGGTCAACCAGATCACGGCATCCGACACCGGAACCATGGGTGTCTACGCCCTGGGTGTGCTGCCGTTCCTGGCCGCGGCGATGATGTTCGCGACCAAGAGGTTCAGGAACAAGGCCGACGAGCTGCTGGAGCAGTAACCGGCTTACACGTCGCAGCCCAAGACCGCAGTCCGTGGACCCAGCAGAAAGCAACCCGCAATGCAGCAGACTTCCAGCCGCCAGCCTTGCCGCCAGAGCATTCTGGTGGGCGTCAGCACCAAGATGTACCTGGGCTACCGGGACAGCCTGGCGTGGCTGGAGCAGTTGCGGAATGAAGTGGACGCCCGTCCGGCCCTCGCGGCCGGGCGGGTTGTGCCGTTTGTGATTCCGTCCTTCCCCGTCCTGCCCGTGGCAGCCGGGCTGTTGGAGGGGTCGCCGCTGCTGCTCGGGGCGCAGAACTGTGGCTGGGCCGACGGCCCGTGGACCGGGGAAGTGGCTCCGTCCATGCTCGCGGAGCTCGGCGTCCGCCTCGTGGAAATCGGCCACGCCGAACGACGCCGGCACTTCGGCGAAGACGACGCCATGGTGGCCCTCAAGACCCGGGCAGCAGACGACGCCGGGCTTACGCCCCTGCTGTGCGTGGGGGAGACCGAGGCCGGGGAGCCGGCTGCCGCGGCGGACTGGGTGTACGCCCAGATCGCATCGGCCGTCGACGGCGACTGGGACAGCGCCAGCCGATTGGTGGTTGCCTACGAACCCGTCTGGGCCATCGGCGCGGCAGAGCCGGCGGCCGCGGCCTACGTGTCCGACGTCGTCCGGGCACTCCGCGGGCGCCTCGCCACGGCCGGGGTGCCCGAGCTTCCGATCATCTACGGCGGTTCGGCCAAGCCCGGTCTGCTGCCGACGCTTGAGGGTGTCTCCGGCTTGTTCCTGGGCCGCTTCGCGCACGACCCCGCGAACTTCGGTCGCGTGCTCGACGAGGCACTGCTGCTCGCGGGAACCCGCGGGACATGTCCAGCCCTGACCGCGAGCGATGGACATGATGCCTTGATGTCCCTTGGTCAAGGCAAGGAATGAGCATGCTCCTCGAAATGACGAGTGAACAATGAGCATGTCCTGTGTTGTAGCTACCTTTGAACGAGCAGGTTCCATGAAGATGCGGGTCAAGAATGAGCATGTCCCCTTGGAGCTAGGCGCGCACTGACCTTTGGCACAGGCCGATGAACCGGCCCAGCTGTTCCAGGCCCGCGGGATGGGTGGGGAGATAGTTGGTCAGCTCCGGGGCGCGGACAATGACCGCACGCCACTGCCCGCGGGAAACCGCCACGTTGATCCGGTTCGTCGAGAGCAGGAACTCCATGCCCCGGGGCGCCTCCGCCACCGCCGAACATGCCATGGACACGACCACCACGGCGGCTTCCTGACCCTGGAACTTGTCCACGGTTCCCACCTTCACCCGTAGCAGCCCGGCAGCATTGAGGGCCTCGCGGATCAGGTTGACCTGCGCGTTGTAGGCCGCCACCACGAGGACGTCGGTTTCAGCCAGCGGCCGGGTGCCGTCGTCCGTGTGCCAACTGAGGCCCACATGCCGCTGCACCTGCCGGACCACTTCGTCAGCCTCCTCCCGCGAGGACGTGACGTTACCCTGGTGCTCGACCATCACCGTTTCGATACCCGCGGCAACACCGTCCAGGCGCCGGGCGTCCGCGGCCGGCGCCGAGACGAGCCGCCCCTCGTAGGAGAGTTCGGACACGGCCCGGCACAACGGTGACGTCATCCGCCACGAGTCCGCCAGGAAGTATCCGAGTTCAGGCGGCAGGGTGGGGTGACCGGCGGAGATCCAGCCGAGGGCCGATTCGTCGACCGGCTCAGGATGTGAACCCTGGCTGACCTGGGGAAGTTGCTGCGGGTCGCCGAGCAGCAGGAGCCGGCTGCTGGCCTGCGCCACGGCGAGGGTATTGGCCAGCGAGAACTGGCCGGCCTCATCGATCACCAGCAGATCGAGCGAGCCGCGCGGCACGGTGGCCCCGGTCATGGTCCACGCGGTACCTCCGATGAGGGCGCCGCCAGGGGACTCGAGCAGCCGCGCCACATCCTGGGCCGAACGCTGGTTCCAGGGCAGCGGATCCCGGTGCTTCACGTCCTTCGCGACCCGGGCGGGGTCGACGCGGGCCTTCGTGACCGCGGTCCGCAGCAGGTTTTCGACCACCGCATGCGACTGGCCGACGACGCCAACCTTCCACCCGCGCGAGACGAGCCGGGCGATCACGTGTGATCCCACATGGGTCTTGCCCGTCCCCGGAGGCCCTTGGACCGCCACGTAGGAATGGTCCAAGGCCCCGACGGCCTCCGTGATGGCGTCAACGAAGCGTTCCGGGCCCTGTCCCGGCGACGGCAGGGGCGCCCCCGACGCAAGCCGCGGAGGCACTCTGCGCACGAGGTCGAGGGCTGGATGCTTCCCGAACCGGCTGGCCCCGGAACGGGAAGCGCGCAAAACCGCCGCGACGTCGTCGGCCAGCGCCGCCAGCGACTCCTCCAGATTCTTGGTGGCGATGGGCTGGTCTTCGGTCAGCGCCATCGGCAGTTGGGCGTACGGCTCGATGTTCCTCTTGAGCTTGTCCCGGATGATGACCGTGTCCCGGCCGTCTTCCTCGCCGAGTTCTAGAACTTCGGTGCCGAACCAGCCGTTCCGGCCAGTCCCGTAGATGCCAGTGCCCGCGAGTCCCGCGGGGAGCGGGGGCTCGTACATGCGGAACCAGATGCTGCCTTCACGCAAATCCGAGCCGGCGGTCACGGTGCCGATCAGCTTCACCCTGCGTTCGGGCAGCTTGGTCCCGTCCCTCCACCAGTCCTCGAGGGCCACGGCGTCCTCGACCAGGAACACGTTGCGGTCCTGCGGGTGGCGCGCGTCCGGTCCGTTCTCGCACCGGTCGAAGTGCGCCCACCAGAACGCCTTGCGCTCGCGACGGTGGTAGCTTACGGCCGCAGCCAGGATGGCGACCGCTTGTCGATCCGCGTCCGGCAGTCCCGAGCCGGGCTCGACGAACTCGGCCAGGGCAAGCTCAGCGGGTCCGAGGCCGGCATCCGCCCCGGCGAGATCGGCGGGGGCGCGAAGTTCGGCCGGGACCATTTCCGCTCCGGTGCCCTGTCCGGTGCGCTGTTCGATCCCGCGCTCCCGGGCCAGACCCACGAGCCAGTTCCGCAGCTCCAGTGTGGAGAGGCAGTCGTACTCGTTGTAGTCGGAGATCCCGGCGAGGATTCGGGCTGCCTCCTCGGGCTGATCGGAGTCGCGGGCCTCGCAGTACTGGGCGTAGGCAACAACCGAGGCTCCGGCGTCTTTCACGTCCCCGGAGCGCAGGTTTGTCCCCATATACAGCGGCTCGAGCTTCTTGATGCTGTAGGAGTTCTCGGATATCCGGATGCTGTTCCGGACGATTTGGTAGAGGTCCACCAATAGCCCCTCGCGCAGCCAGCGGTCGACGGTGTCCTCTCCGGCCACGTGCATCACGGACAGCTTGCGGAGGGCCGTCTTCTCATAGGCGGCATAGTGATAGACGTGCATATCCGGGTACGTCTGCCGGCGTTGCTCCACATAGTCAAGGAAATCCAGGAACGCCTGCTTCTCGGCCTCCCGGCTGTGCGCCCAGAAGGGCCGGAAAACCCCGGGGACGCCGGGCCCCGTCGGTGCTTCGATGACGCCGAAAAGGTACTCCAGCCCCCAGACCCCCGTGGCGCTTTCCTGCCAGAGGGGGTCGCCCTCAAAATCGAAAAAGATGTCGCCCTCGCAGGGCGATGGCAGTTCCGCCAGCGCATTTTCCGGAAGCACCGCAAAGCGGATGATGTGCTCTTCGCCGTCCTTGACGTACCGGACTTCCCCGTCGGAGGCGCCAACGCCGCTTTGCATTCGGGCCTGGTCCTGGAGGCGTAGCAGTGCGCTGTTCGCCCCGGGAAGGTGTGCCTCGGCGAGCTCCTGGACCGTGAAGATTTTCCGTTCGTGCAGTGCCTTGCGTTGTGCGGAGTTCATCCGCGCCACGAGGAGGAGATCATCGGTGGCCTTGACCATCTCCTGGCAGTAATCGCACCGGCCGCAGGCGGTCAGCCCGGACGCACCCCATTGCGCGGTGTCGGGCTGCCCCATATGCGCAGAAGTCAGGGTGAGGAAGCGCTCGCGCCTCTCGAGGAACACCGGCAGGATGTCCGGCAAGTTGTGGTGGCTGCGGAGGTAGTCGAAGCCGCCGCCCGGGAGCGGGACGGTGGCCCCGAGAACCAGGGTGATTGACGGATCCGGTGTGATGCCGGCCTTCAGGAGCTGGTCCCCGTAGGCGGCAAGTTGAAGCAGCGCCGTCACCTTTGCGTGGCGCGCCAGTTTGGTGTCGAACACGGCGTAGCTTCCGTCCGGCTGCCGCACCAGGAAGTCGGAGCGGCCATGGAACTGGCCGTCGAAGAAGGCTGCTTGGAAGACGACGTCGGCGCCCGCCCGCAGTGCCTCGATGGACTCGGCGTGCTTGGCCGCCAAAGTGGCGCGATCTATGCTGTCGGCAGGAGCGACGTCGTACACGCCGCGTCCGGTGGCCGGATCCCAGGGGCCGAACTCTTCGACGAAATCCGCGAGGACCCTGTGCTCGTGGACGTCGCCCAGCTTGGCGGCGTGTTCGAGCATCTCGTCGACGCCGAAGTCCGGTTTGGGGGAGCGGCCCAGCTTCTCGTCGAGCTTGCGGAGCAGTTGGTACTCGCAGCTGGCAGCAACCACAAGATCGCTCGCGGAGTAGACCAGATCCGGTGATGATCCCGGCACTTCAGGTTCAAGGAAAAACACTGTGCCCCCGTTGTTGCTGGAATGAGCCTGGTCCGGCCTTCTGTTGTTCAAGGTATCAAAGCCCGCTGACAATCACGCCGGAACCAAAAACCACGAACCTGGAACAGGAAGCACGCAAGATCTGGTTCCTGTCGCAGGTTCGGCGTAGGGTCTGAGGACTATGACTGAACAGCAACCATATGAGCTGGTCCGGCGATACGCGCACTTCGAGTTGCGCCGGTATCCCGCGCATGTTGTGGCCGAAATACAGGTCAACGCGACGTTTGACCGGGCCGGGAATGCCGCCTTCCGGCACCTGTTCAACTACATCACCGGCAGCAATACGGCACAACGGAAGCTGGCGATGACGGCCCCGGTGATCCAGGAACTCGGTCCTTCGCAGAAGCTGGCGATGACCGCCCCGGTGCTGCAGAGCGGTCCGCTGCCGGGAAGCAAAGATCCTGCTGATTTTGTGGTGGCCTTTGTGCTCCCCGCCGGATTGACGGCGGAGACCGCCCCGGTCCCGGCGAACCCCGACGTCAAGGTGCGGGCCATTCCCGGGTCCGTGGCAGCTGCTCTTCGGTTCACGGGCAGCGGGTCGGAAGCTGCCTTTGAACGGCACAACACTGGCCTCCAGGCAGCACTGGTGGTCGCCGGGCTGACGGCCGTGGGGCCACCACGGTTCGCCCGCTTTGATCCGCCCTTCAAACCGTGGCTCCTTCGCCACAACGAGGTCGTTCAGGACGTGCAGGAGCCTGTTACTCCGCCAGCCGAATCAGGCCGCTGACCCGCGTAAGGCAAAATGGACAGGTGACCCAACTCCCGCAGCGCCCCGCCTCACCTGCCTCCAGCCCGTCGCCCAAGGCCGCGTCCCCGCAGACCCAGGAATCGGGCATCGCCGCCCAGATCGCGGCCGAACTCGGCGTGCAGGCCTGGCAGGTCAAGGCCGCCGTGGACCTGCTCGACGCCGGATCCACCGTGCCCTTCATCGCCCGGTACCGCAAGGAAGCCACCGGGACGCTGGATGACACCCAGCTGCGCGATCTGGAGGAGCGGCTGCGATACCTCCGCGAACTTGAGGACCGACGTCGGACCATCCTCGAGGCGATCGCCGCGCAGGGGGCGCTGACCCCGGAACTGCAGGCCGCCGTCGTCGGGGCCGACACGAAGTCGCGGCTTGAGGACGTCTACCTCCCGTTCAAGACCAAGCGGCGCACGAAGGCGCAGATCGCCCGCGAAGCCGGGCTGGAGCCGCTCGCCGACGCGCTGCTGAAGCGCCCGGAGCTGGACCCGGAGCGCGAAGCCGCCAAATACCTCAACGCCGAACATTCGATCGGGGACGCCGCCGCAGCGCTGGCAGGTGCCCGCTCCATCCTGGTCGAGCGTGTGGCCCAGGATGCGGACCTGGCGGAGACGCTGCGCGAACGGCTCTGGACGCAGGGCCGGATGGTGTCCCGGGTCAAGAAGGGCAAGGAGGCCGAGGGCCAG
This sequence comes from Arthrobacter sp. ok909, assembly GCF_900104405.1. Classification (NCBI taxonomy): domain Bacteria; kingdom Bacillati; phylum Actinomycetota; class Actinomycetes; order Micrococcales; family Micrococcaceae; genus Arthrobacter; species Arthrobacter sp. ok909. Next base: position 172,777 of record NZ_FNJS01000007.1, read on the forward strand.
AAATTCAAGGACTACTTCGAGTTCTCCCAGCAGCCGTCCGGGATGCCATCGCACCGTGTTCTCGCACTGTTGCGCGGCGAAAAGGACGGCGTGCTGGAGCTCGACCTCGCCGAGGCCGCACCGGACGACGACGCCGCCCTCACCGCGGCGCGCGGCCGTTACGAAGCCGCCGTGGCCAGGTTCCTCGGGGTCGCCGACCGCGGCCGGCCCGCCGACGCCTGGCTGCTGCAGACGGCCCAGCTCGCGTGGCGCTCACGGGTCCTGGCCCGGCTGACGGCCGACCTGCGCAGCCGGATGTTTGCCGCCGCCGAGGACGAAGCCGTGCGCGTGTTCGCGGCCAACCTGCGCGATGTACTGCTCGCCGCACCTGCCGGGAACCGCGCCACCCTCGGCCTGGACCCGGGACTGCGGACCGGTGTGAAGGTCGCAGTGGTCGACGGCACCGGCAAAGTGGTTGCGACGGACACGATCTACCCGCACGCCCCGGCCCGGAAATGGGACGAGGCGCTGCGGACCCTCGTGGGCCTGGCGAAGAAGCACGGCGTCGAACTCGTCGCGATCGGCAACGGCACGGCGTCGCGGGAGACGGACAAGCTCGCCGGCGAACTGATCAAGCAGCTCGGCACCGGAGCAGAAACCAAACCGCAGAAGATCGTGGTGTCCGAGGCCGGAGCATCGGTCTATTCTGCGTCGGCGCTCGCTGCCGCCGAGCTGCCAGGCATGGACGTGTCCCTGCGGGGTGCCGTCTCGATCGCACGGAGGCTGCAGGACCCGCTCGCGGAGCTCGTGAAGATCGAACCGAAGTCGATCGGCGTCGGGCAGTACCAGCACGACGTCACGGCCGCGAAGCTGGACCGCAGCCTGGACGCCGTCGTCGAGGACTGCGTGAACGCGGTGGGCGTGGACGTCAACACGGCCTCGCCGGCGCTGCTGAGCCGGGTGGCCGGCGTCGGGCCCCTGCTGAGCGAGAACATCGTGGCCTACCGGAACGAGCACGGCCCGTTCGCGAAGCGCAGCGAGCTGAAGAAGGTCCCGCGGCTTGGCGCGAAGGCGTTCGAGCAGTGCGCCGGCTTCCTGCGGATCACCGGGGGAGCGGAGCCGCTGGATGCCTCCAGCGTGCACCCGGAGGCCTACCCGGTGGCGCGGAAGATCAAGGCGGCAGCCAAGGCCGGCCCGGCCTCCGCGCTGAATCCGCAGGACTTCGTGGACGGATCCTTCGGCCTGCCCACGGTGCGGGACATCATTGCCGAGCTCGAGAAGCCCGGCCGGGACCCCCGCCCGGCCTTCGCCGCGGCGGCGTTCTCGGAAGGGATCGAGAAGATCTCAGACCTCAGGCCTGGCATGGTGCTGGAGGGTACCGTGACCAACGTGGCGGCATTCGGCGCATTCGTTGACGTCGGCGTACACCAGGACGGGCTGGTGCACGTGTCCGCGCTCGCCAACCGGTTCGTCTCCGACCCGCGCGAAGTGGTGAAGTCCGGGCAGGTGGTCCGGGTCAAGGTACTGGAAGCCGATCCGGAGCGGAAACGCATCTCCCTCACACTGAGGCTCGACGACGAACCGGCAGCTTCCGGCGGCAGCGCACCTTCCTCCCGAGGCCGGGGAGGCAACGGTCCCGACGCGCCTAAGCCTGACACGTCGCGGCCAGCCCAACCACGGGCCGGTCAGCCCCGGGGCGGTCAGCAGCAGGCAGGTCAGCAGCAGGGCAGGCCGCAACAGTCCCAGCCGCAAAAGTCCCAGCCGCAACGGTCGGCCTCCCAGCCGAGGTCCACGCCGTCGCCCGTCAATACCGCGATGGCGGAGGCGCTCCGAAAAGCGGGCCTCGGCAAGTAGCCGCCCCCGGACGCCATTGCCATGCACTCGATGACCGCTCATCGCTGAAAAGCTACCGCTCGGCGCATAAATAGTACGTTTGCTGACGATCTGCACCATGATTGCCGGAGGCAACGGGCTGCGTGAGTGACCCTTCGCCTCAGTGTGCTGGACACCGACGTCGTTGACGAGCAGGGGGAACATTTATGGGCTGGCTGGACCGCGAACGAACCATCGCACCGCCGGGATTCAACCGGTGGCTCGTGCCGCCTGCGGCGCTCGCCGTGCACCTGTGCATCGGCCAGGCGTACGCGACGAGTGTCTATAAGACCGCGCTGGTGAAGCACTTCGGTGCCAGCCTGACCGAGATCGGCGTTATCTTCTCCATCGCGATCGTGATGCTGGGCCTCTCGGCCGCCATCATGGGCACGTGGGTGGACAGGAACGGGCCGCGCAAGGCGATGTTCACCTCTGCCGTGTTCTGGGCGAGCGGCTTCTTGATCGGGTCCCTGGGGATATTCAGCGGCCAGCGCTGGCTCGTATACCTGGGCTACGGCGTCGTCGGCGGCATCGGGCTGGGGATCGGCTACATTTCGCCGGTCTCCACCCTCATCAAATGGTTCCCTGACCGGCCCGGGCTGGCCACCGGCATGGCCATCATGGGGTTCGGCGGCGGCGCCCTGATCGCCAGCCCCGTGTCGACGGCACTGCTCAAGCTGTACGACCCCAACTCCGGCGCCAAGGGCTGGGTGGCCAGCGGCGACTCGGTGGCCAAGCTCTTCCTGACCCTCGCCGTCGTCTACCTGGCCTACATGATGTTCGGCGCCTTCACCATCAAGGTTCCGGCCGAGGGATGGAAGCCGGCAGGCTTCGACCCCGCCAAGGTCAAAGCCGCCGCTCTGGTCACGACGGACAACGTCTCCGCCCGGAACTCGGTGAAGACGCGGCAGTTCTGGCTCGTGTGGATTGCCTTGTTCTGCAATGTCACGGCAGGCATCGGCATCCTGGAACAGGCCGCCCCGATGATCCAGGATTTCTTCCGCCAGTCCGACGGCACCTCCCTGGTCAGTGCCGCCGTCGCCGCCGGATTCGTCGGGCTGTTGTCTATCGGCAACATGTCAGGCCGCTTTGCCTGGTCCGCGACCTCCGATGTGACCGGCCGCAAGCGCATCTACATGGTCTACCTCGGTGTCGGCGCCCTGCTTTACACCGTGCTCGCGCTGGCCGGCTCGACGTCCACCGTGCTCTACGTGGTGCTCGCATTTATCATCATTTCCTTCTACGGCGGGGGGTTCGCGACGGCCCCCGCCTACCTGCGTGACCTCTTCGGCACATTCCAGGTCGGTGCCATCCACGGCCGCCTCCTGACCGCCTGGTCCGCGGCCGGCGTCGCCGGGCCGCTGATCGTCAACGCTTTCCTGGACGCGCAGGGCAAGCCCGGCGCGCTCACGGCCGCGTCGTACCAGCCCGCCCTGCTGACCATGGTGGGGCTGCTGGTGATCGGCTTCGTGGCAAACCTGCTGGTCACGCCCGTGGCCGCGCGATTCCACGAACCCCGCCGCGGCCGTGTCCGGCCCGAAGAACCCGCCTTGGAGGCTTGAGATGAGTAGTGCGCAGACACCCGTCACACGGTCCACCGGAAAATTGATCATCGCGTGGGGCCTCGTGGGAGTGCCGCTCGCCTACGGCGTCTACGAGACCCTCACCCGCGTGGCGGCACTGTTTGGCTGACACCGTGGCGACAGAAGATTCACTGCACCGGCAGCACACCGGCCCGGCCGCGTTCACGCGCCCGGATCCCTTCACCACCCGCCCCACGCTGCAGGGCACGTTTGGGATGAGCGCGTCCACGCACTGGCTTGCGACGGCGGCGGCCCAGGCCGTGCTGGAGCGCGGCGGTAACGCCTTCGACGCCGTCGTGGCGGGCGCGTTCGTTCTCCATGTGGTGGAACCGCACCTCAACGGACCCGGCGGCGACATGACCGGTGTCTTTGTCACGGCAGACGAACCGTCCACGCCGGTAGTCCTGATGGGCCAGGGTCCCGCGCCCGCCGGTGCCACCGTGGAGCACTACCTTGCCGAAGGCCTGGACCTCGTGCCGGGCTCCGGTGCGCTCGCCGCCGCGGTGCCCGCCGCCGTCGACGCCTGGTTCCTTCTTCTCCGTGACCACGGCACGTGGGAGCTGGAGACCGTGCTGGACTTCGCGATCGGCTACGCGCGGGACGGCCATCCGATGCTGGGCCGGGTCGGAACCACCATTGCGGCCGTGGCAGCGCTGTTCCAGGCGCACTGGCCCACGTCTGCGGAGCTGTGGATGCCCGGCGGCCGAATCCCGGCTGAGGGTGAGATGGTCAGGAATCCGGCCTATGCCCGGACGCTGGAACGGCTCATCGAGGCCGGTGCCGGCGCGTCGTCCCGCGAGGCCCGGATTGATGCGGCCCGACGTGAGTGGCGCGAGGGATTCGTGGCCCGGGCCATGGTGGATTCGGTTCAGGCCCCGCACCGGCATTCCTCGGGCATGGATCACCGCGGGGTGCTGGGGCTGGCGGATCTGGCGGGGTTCGAGGCCGGGTACGAGGCTGCCTCCACTGTGGAGTTCCGCGGTCACACGATCGCCAAGACAGGTCCGTGGGGCCAGGGGCCAGCACTGCTCCAGACACTCGCCATCCTGGATGGTTTCGAGGACCGTTATCTGGACCCGTCCACCGAGCTGGGTGCGCACACAATCCTGGAGGCCCAGAAGCTTGCGTTGGCAGACCGCGAGGCATACTACGGGGACACCGACGTTCCGCTGGACTACCTCCTCTCGGCCGACTACTGCGCCAGCCGCCGCGCCTTGATCACGGACCGGGCGTCCCACGCCTTCCGTCCAGGTTCCGTGCCGGGGCGCGAGCCGTATCTCCCGCCCCTGCGTACCGAGTACGTGCCGCCGGTGGCCGCTGGACGGTCGGGTGATGACACAGCTGGTGTTACGGTCGACGGCGGTGCAGCCGGCAGGCGCGGGGTGGGGTCCCGTCGTCACGCGGCCCTGGGCATCGGGGAACCGACCGTGGCGCCGACAGGTGAGACCCGGGGCGACACCTGCCACATCGACGTCGTGGACCGATGGGGCAATATGGTTTCCGCCACGCCGTCCGGTGGCTGGCTGCAATCCTCGCCCGCGATCCCGGAGCTGGGCTTCTGCCTGGGCACCCGGCTGCAGATGACCTGGCTGGAACCCGGTACGCCGTCCACGCTGACGCCGGGCAAACGACCCCGCACCACCTTGACGCCGACTCTCGTGCTGCGCGGTGGCTGGGCCGTGACCGCACTGGGTTCGCCCGGCGGAGACCAACAGGACCAATGGCAGCTGCCCTACCTGCTGCGGACCATCGTGGGCGGGTACTCGCCGCAGCAAGCAATCGACGCGCCGACGTTCCATACGACGTCGATGCCCGGGTCCTTCTGGCCGCGCACGTGGGAGCCGGGCGGCGCCGTCGTCGAAGGCCGGCTGGGGGAGAACGTCATTGAGGGCTTGGAGCGCCGGGGCCATATTGTCACCCGGGCTGGTGACTGGACGCTGGGACGGCTGTCCGCCGTCGTGCGGGATCCTGAAACCGGTGTCCTGCAGGCGGCCGCGAATCCGCGGGGCGCGCAGGGGTACGCCGCCGGCCGGTAGCTGACGCGGCGCTCACACGTTGCAGAATTCGTGCAGCTCAGGAGGGGCCTTCGCCTGGTTGCTGTTAGCGGTTGGCTTGGAGTTGGTCCATGAAGCTGAGCGACTCAGCGACGATCTGCTGCTGCGCCTGTTCCCGGGAGATGCCCGGCTCGCCGTCCCCGGGCTGCTCGCCGTAGTCCCCGAAGAACGCGTGCACGCCGCCCACGACCGTTGCGTAGGTGGTGTTCGGCGGGAGTAGGGCTTTCGACGCCGCGATCTTGTCCGGGGTGCTCAGGCCGTCATTCGAGCCGGAGATGGATAGCACCGAGAGGCCGTGGGCGTCTGCCATGTTTTCGGCCGGGTACGAGGCAAACAGGAGCAGTCCGGAGACATCGGAATTCGACTTCGCGAAGGAGGACGCACTCACTCCTCCCAAGGAATGACCACCGACAGCCCACGAACCGATCTCGGGGTGCCGGTCCATGGCCTCACGGGCCTGGCCGGTGTTCAGCAGGGGGATGCCCAGTGGCGTTTTCAGGATGACAACCAGGTGGCCGGCGTCTGCGAGCGGGCGCAGGATGTCCTGATAGGCGCGCGCATCGACTCTGGCCCCGGGGTAGAAGACGAGCCCCGTGGTGGCTTTGCCTTCCGGAACAAGGGTGATCGAGGTGGCGTCCTCCGTGATGGTCGCGGTTCTAGTTTCCGCGGTGGTTCCGGCGGGTGCGGTGGTTTGGCCGGCGGTGCCGCTTGGCTGGTAGGGGAACGGGTTGAGCCACACCAGCGCCGCGACGACCCCCAAGACCACGATCCTGCCAGCGAGACCTCGGACCAGGTGCCAGCGCGACACACTGACCCTCTTTTGCCCGTGTTCTCTTAGATTCTGCTGTTTGTTCAGGCTCCAGCGTTCGAGCAGAGTCGAGCGTTTGACCAGGATGAACGCCCAGAGCAGACCTGCCACGGCCGCGATGATCAGCAGCACGGGCAGTGCGGGGTGGCCGCCGAGGACTGCAGGGTTGCCAAGCAGCATCCAGAGCGGAACCACGATCAGCGCGGCGGCGGCGAAGGCGCCGCTCCAGTTCAGCACCGCCGACCTAAAGCCCGGCGACTCGATTTCATTTGCGTTGCCGTGGGCGGACGCGAGATGTGGGGACTCCAAATCGGCGGGGTCCGGCGCAGGGGCGGACACTTCTGGCCTGCGGGCTCCAATCGCTGAATCCGGTCCAGGATCAACAGCAGATTTGCCGGGGTCCTTCGGCATCGCATCGTTCACAGTCCGATGTTATCTCCATGATCGAGATAACTGGAGAGGCGGTCTGGAATCTCGTGGGCCGTTCGGAGGGTCGAGGTTCCGTGACTACCGACCGAACTGCCGTGACTGCCGGGTCCGTGATGACACGGCCGGCATTATCGCCGCGATATGGCCGCCACAGTCCGGGCTGCGGTCATGCGGCCCGGGCAAGTCGGGCAGGGGTGAAGTAGTGGTTGCGGCGGGGTTTTTGGCCGGGGTCGATGTGGGGTGGCGGGATGAACCAGGGAACCCCGGTCCGGAGCCGGATGGTCCACGCCTCTTTGTGGATCAGGTGGTGGTGATGGGAGCACAGCAGGGCGCCGTTCTCCGTGCCCGTGGTTCCGCCGCGGGACCAGTACGTGATGTGGTGGGCTTCGCACCAGGGCGCGGGGATGGTGCAGCCGGGGAAGGCGCAGCCGAGGTCCCGGGCGATGAGGGCTTTGCGGAGGTGGGGCGGGAAGAGCCGTGAGGCGCGTCCGATGTCCAGGATCCGTCCCTCACCCCCGAGCAGGACGGGGATGATGTCGGCGTCGCAGGC